>CAXTSH010000022.1:0-23551 GCA_964246925.1 uncultured Acetobacteraceae bacterium | reverse complement strand
GGGGCGTCACGCCGGAAGGCGTGCTGACGCACGACGCCCCGACATACTCAAGCCGAGCCGCACGAACCTCCTCGCGTTCCGAAACCTCGGGCACCACAACATCCCACCACGCGCCCCCCGCCCCGGTCGTCGCGATCGGATCCGTGTCAATGACGATGACGACGGTTCGCACAGACGCACGCGCCCGCTCCAAAGCGGCCTCCAGGCCGGCCAAATCCCTAACCTTCGAGGCTGCCGCTCCGAGGCTCGAAGCATGGCCAACGAAATCGACCCGGTGATCGGCAAGATTGTTGAAGCTTGCAGCACCCACCGAGCGCTGTAACCGCTCGATGCAGCCGAACCCCTGATTGTCGAGCACCACGATCGTCAGCTTCAACCCCAGCATCACCGAGGTCGCGATCTCGGAGTTGAGCATCAGGTAGGACCCGTCGCCGACCAGGACGAACACCTCACGCTCCGGCTCGGCCATCTTCACGCCAAGACCTCCTGCGATCTCGTAGCCCATGCAGGAAAAGCCGTATTCAAGATGGTATCCGCCAGGCCCGCCCGCCCGCCAGAGCTTGTGCAGCTCGCCGGGCAACCCGCCGGCCGCGCAGACCACGATATCGCTCGCACGCGCCTGACGCTGTACGGCGCCGATCACCTGCGCATCCGACGGCAGCGCCGCGTCCGAAGCCGCGGTCTGGCGGTCGACAATCCGCTCCCAGTCCTGACGCGCCGCGTGCGCCCGCGCCGTCCAGTCCGCGTCGGCGCGCCAGCCCGCAAGTGCCGCAGCAAGCTCGTCGAGCCCGGCCCTGGCATCGGCGACGAGCGTGCGCGCGCGGTGCTTGCCGGCGTCGAGCGGCTGCGTGTTGAGCCCGACGATGCGCGCGCCTGCAAACAGTGCCCAGGAGCCGGTCGTGAAATCCTGCAGCCTGGTGCCGACGGCGAGGATCACGTCGGCCTCGGCCGCGAGCGCGTTGGCGCAGGCGCTGCCGGTGACGCCGACGGCCCCGAGGTTCAGCGCATG
Source organism: uncultured Acetobacteraceae bacterium (assembly GCA_964246925.1). Taxonomy (GTDB): domain Bacteria; phylum Pseudomonadota; class Alphaproteobacteria; order Acetobacterales; family Acetobacteraceae; genus CAXTPV01. Next base: position 22,542 of record CAXTSH010000022.1, on the reverse strand, counting down.
TCCCGCCGGCAGCGCCGATTTGCCGGCCTGTGTCTCGGCGGCGGGAACCCCGCTCGCCGCGCAGAAGGCGAGCAGCGACGCCTCCGCCTCGGAATAGAGCACGCCACCGCCGGCGATGACGAACGGCCGCCTGGCCCGACGAAGCAGGTCCGCCGCCTCGGCGAGCTCGTACGCGTCGGCGCGCGTCCGTCTCGGCAGCCAGAGCCGCTCGGCGAAGAAGTCCTCCGGATAGTCGTACGCCTCCGCCTGCACGTCCTGGCAGAGGGCGAGCGTCACCGGCCCGCACTCCGCCGGATCGGTCAGCACCGCCATCGCCCGATCGAACGCGGGGATAAGCTGCTCCGGACGCGTCAGCCGGTCGAAGTAGCGCGACACCGGACGGAACGCGTCGTTCGCACTCACCGTGCCATCGGCGAAGCTTTCCACCTGCTGCAGCACCGGATCGGGTCGTCGCGAGGCGAACACGTCGCCGGGCAACAGCAACAGCGGCAGGCGGTTGACATGCGCGACGGCGGCCGCGGTCACCATGTTCAGCGCGCCGGGACCGATCGAAGACGTGCACGCCATCATCCGGCGCCGGCGGCTCGCCTTGGCGTAGGCGGCGGCGGCAAGCGCCATCGCCTGCTCGTTGTGGGCCCTCCAGGTCGGCAGGACGTTGCGCACCCCGTGCAGCGCCTCGCCCATGCCTGCCACGTTGCCGTGGCCAAAAATCGCCCACACGCCGCCGAACAGCGGCACGCGCGTCCCTCCGAGCTCCGTGTGCTGCGCCGCCATCGCGCGCACCAGCGCCTGCGCCATGGTCAGACGAAGGCTCATCCGCCGGCTCCGCGCAGCGATCGCCAGATCGCGACGAGCGCCGCGAAACGCTCCGCCATCCTGTCGATCGCCGCTGCGTCCGACAGCTCGCCCGCGAGCCAGGCACGGGCCGGCTCGGCGAAGATGGTTCGCCCGATCGCAAAACCCTTGACCTGCGAGGTGCGCGACGCGACGGCCAGCGCCTCGCGGAGCACCTCCAGCGGCGCGTCCAGTCCCAGCATCATCACGCCGCGGCAGAGCGGGTCGCCGGCGTCGATCGCTCGCCCGATCGCGCTCCAGGCCGCCGTCGCCTGCGGCTCGAGCTTCCACCAGTCCGGCTTGATCCCCAGCCCGTAAAGCCGATCGACCACACGTGCGACCGTGTCGTCCCGCACCGTCCCGTGCCGCCCGGCAATGATCTCGATCAGCAGCTCGCGCCCGGACGTCCGACACGCGTCGAACACGCGCCTGAGTTCGCGCTCTTGGCGCAGCCGGAGCTCCTCCGGATCGTCGGGATGATAGAAGCACAGGCACTTGACCGTATGCGCGAGCGGCCATTCGACGAGTTGCGCCCCGAGGCTGTCAGGCTCGACGTCGAGCGGACGCGAGCCAGGACGCTCCACCGGACGGCCGATCCACAGGTCCTGTCCAGCGGCCCGAAACAGCGCCGCCCGCCCGTGTGTGCCGTCCAGCAGCATGCCGAACCCGGGTCGACCGCCTGCCACGCGCACGGTGGCCTCGACCGCCAGCTCCTTGAAGCGCCCGATCCGCGCCGGCGGCGCACCCGCCTCGCGCGCCATCTCTTCGAGCTGCGCGCGATGGTCGATCGCCAGCGCCATGATCGTCGCCGGCTGCGACCGGCGGGTGGTCGACCAGTGCAGATGGTTCAGCGCGCCATCGTGGCGGAGCGCGCGGTGTTCGCTGCCATGCTCGAGAAAATGCGTCAGCTCCGCCCAGGTCGGGCTCTCCGGCGAGCAGAGCAGGCGAGAGACCGCGAACGCGCCGCACGCGTTGCCCCAGCGGCAGCACGTCTCGAGCGGCTCATGACGGAGCCAGCCGCGCAGGAAGCCCGACATGAACGCGTCGCCGGCACCGAGGATGTTGTAGACCTCGACCGGAAAGCCCGGCCCGCGCACGCCGTCCTCGATCCTGTTCGGGATCTCGCCTGGAAACACCACGCAGCCGAGCGCGCCACGCTTGCACACGATCACCGCGTCCGAGGCGCGCCGGATCGCGCGAATGGCGGCAAGCGTGTCCTCCGAGCCGCCGGCGATATGCAGCTCCTCCTCGGTGCCCACGATGAGGTCGCAGAGCGGCAGCACGGGCGAGAGCGTCGCCGTCACCGTGGCGGCACGCACGTAGCGGTTCTCGCCCGCGCCGTGCCCTGCAAGCCCCCACAGGTTCGGCCGGTAATCGGCGTCCAGGATGACCCGCGCGCCGCCTGCGCGCGCGATCCGCATCGCGCGGAACTGGGCGGCGGCACTGCCAGGACGCGCGAAATGCGTGCCGGTCACCAGCACCGCGCCGGCGCGGCCGACGAACGCCTCGTCGATGTCTGCCTCGCACAGGGCGGCGTCGGCGCAGTTGTCCCGGTAGAAGATCAGCGGAAATCGCTCCTCGTCCTGCACGCCGAGCAGAACCAGCGACGTCAGCCGCTCGGGATCGGTCCTCACGCCGTCGACCGCCACCCCCTCGCGCATCAGGGTCTCGCGGATGAACCGGCCCATATGCTCGTCGCCCACGCGCGTGATCACAGCGCTCTGAAGACCAAGCCGGGCGGTGCCGATCGCGATGTTGGTCGGACAGCCGCCGACCGACTTGAGGAAGGTCGACATGTCTTCGAGCCGGCCTCCGATCTGCTGGCCGTAGAGATCCACCGATGACCGGCCGATCGTGATCAGGTCGAGCGTCACGCCAAGCCCTCGCGCAGCACCGCCGGATCCCGCACCCGTCGGCGAGCGGCGCCGATGCCGTCCGACGCCCGCCTTCGATGCCCGGCGACCGCAATCGCCAAGGTCGCCGCGAGCGCCAGCGTGCCGGACAGCGTGCGAAAGCCGGCATGGTCCGCCTCCACGACCTCCAGCCAGACGGTCGCGTCCTGGACCAGCGGCGAGAACGGCTGATCGGTGATCGACACGACCGGAACGCCGAGTGCGGCGGCCTGGCGCGCCAGGTGCAGCGTGTCGGGCGCATAGGGCATGAAGCTGACCGCAAGCACCGCATCGCGCGCGGTCGCCAGGGCCATCTGCTCGGGCGCCAGACCTGCCACCTGGCCCACCAGTTCGGCGCGGATGCCGAGCTTGGTCAGCGCATAGGCGAGATAGGCGGTCACCGGTGCCGAGCGCCGCACCCCGAGCAGGTAGATCGTCTCCGCCCGCGCCAGCAGTGCCGTTGCCTCGCGGAGTGCGGCGGGGTCGATCAGCTCGCCGACGCGCTCGACCGAGACGAGGGACGCATCGAGCAGGCCGCGCAGCAGGCTCACCGGGTCGTCGTCGCCGCCTTCCTGCAGCGCGCTGAGCCGCTCGCGATATTCCGGCCAGCGCTCGCGCGCATGCGACCGGAACACCGCCTGCAGATCGGTGAAGCCGGCATAGCCGAGGCTCTGGGCGAACCGGACCAGGGTGGACGGCTGCACGGAGGCGAGTGTCGCCACGCCGGAGACCGTCCCGAAGGCGATTTCCTGCGGATTGGCGAGCGCGAACCGGGCGACCTGCGACAGCCGCTTGGGCAATCGAGCGAGCCGCGCCTCGATCAACGCCCGCACCGCCTTCAGATCGCGCGGCGCCGGCTCGGTCATGCGCCGCGCCGCCCCTGGCGCCGATACCGATCCGCCATGACGGCCACGATGATGATCACGCCCTTGACGATGTCCTGGATGTAGGCGTCGACCCCCAGGAACGTGAAGCCGCTGATCACCACGCCCAGGATCAGCGTGCCGACCACCGTGCCGGTGATCCGGCCGATGCCGCCCGACAGGCTGGTGCCGCCGATGACCGCGGCCGCGATCGCGTCGAGCTCGTACGACATGCCCATCCCCGCCTGCCCGCTCGACGCACGCGCGCAGGTGATCACGCCGGCCAGACCAGAGAGCGCGCCCGCGATGGCATACACGATCACCAGGTGGCGGGTGACGTTGATGCCCGAAACGCGAGCGGCCTGCATGTTGCCGCCGATCGCGTAGGTGAACTTGCCGTAGCGCGTGTAGGACAACGCCACGTGAAAGATCGCGGCCACCGCGAGAAAGATCAGCACCGGGTTCGCACCGCTGCCGATCGCCGTGAACCCGTCCGACAGCATGCTGATCGGCTGGCCGTGCGTGTAGTAGCGGGCGAGGCCGCGCGCAGTCACCATCATCCCCAACGTGGCGATGAACGGCGGCAGCCGGCCGAACGTCACCAGCAGCCCGTTGATCGAACCCGCGACGGCGCCGACTGCGATCCCCGCCGCGATCGGCACGATCGCCGGCATGTCGGTCAACGCCGGAAACACCGCGCGCGCGTAGTCGCTGGTCTGCGCCAGGCTCGCCGCCACCATCGCCGACAAGGCCAGCACCGAGCCGGACGACAGGTCGATGCCGGTGGTGATGATCACCTGGGTGACGCCGACCGCGAGCAGCCCGACCACCGACATCTGCAGGATGATGATCAGCAGCCGTTGCGGATTGAGCAGGAAACTCTGGCCACGGAGGCCCCAGCCCAGCAGCTCGAAGACCAGTCCGATGCCGACCAGCACCGCGATGATGCCGAGCTCCACCGGCATCTTGCGGCGTGGCCGCAGCGCGACCGTGGCCCGATCGGCGATGACGTCCATCAGCGCGCAGCCAGTTCCATGATGCGCTCCTGCGTCGCCTCCGAACGCTCGAGGACGCCGCTCACATGCCCCTCGTGCATGACCATGATGCGGTCGCTCATGCCGAGAATTTCGGGCAGCTCCGACGAGATCATCAGGATCGCGAGCCCCTTGGCGGCGAGATCGGAGATCAGCCCGTGGATCTGCGACTTCGCCCCGACATCCACGCCGCGCGTCGGCTCGTCGAGCAGCAGGATGCGCGGCTCGATCATCAGCCAGCGCGCGATCAGCACCTTCTGCTGATTGCCGCCGCTGAGATTCTCGATCGTCTCGCCCAAACCCGGCGTCTTGATCCGCAGCCGGTCGGCCATGCCGCGGCAGAGTGCGACCAGCCTCCCCTGCCTGACAAAGCCGGTGCGTTCGCTGAATCGGTCGACGGACGCGACCTGCATGTTCTCCAGCACCGAGAGCATCAGGAACAGGCCGCTCTGCTTGCGGTCCTCGGTAAGCAGCGCCATGCCGTGCCGGATCGCGTCGCGCGGGCTGCGGACGCTGACCGTCCGCCCATCGACCGCGATCTCGCCCGCGCTCGCCGGCGTCACACCGTAGATCGTCTCGGCGACGTTGGTTCGGCCGGCGCCGACCAGGCCGGCAACGCCGAGGATTTCCCCCCGTCGCAGCTCGAACGACACCCCGTCGAACACCCCGGCCAGCGAGAGCCCGCGCACCGAGAGTGCGATGTCCCCGATCGGAACCGCGGTTTTCGGGAACATCTGCGTCAGCTCGCGGCCGACCATCAGCGAGATCAGCCGCGCCTGCGTGAACGAGGCCGCCGCATCGGTCGCCACGTGCCGGCCGTCGCGAAACACCGAGACCTGGTCGGCGATCGCGAACACCTCGTTCATCTTGTGGGTGATGTAGACGATCGCGCGGCCATCATCGCGCAACCGCCGGACGATGCGGAACAGGTGGCCGACCTCGCGCTCGGTCAGCGACGAGGTCGGCTCGTCCATGATCAGGATGTCGGAGTTCTGCGACACCGCCTTGGCGATCTCGACCATCTGCTGATGGGCGACCGGCAGGTCTGCCACCCGCGCCTCGGCATCGAGCGCGATGCCCAGTTCATCGAGCAGAACCTGCGTGCGCCGGCGCAGCGCACGATGGTCGATCAGGCCGAGCCGCCTCTCCTCGCGACCCACCCAGATATTCTCCGCAATCGTCATCTGCGGCACCAGGTTGAGCTCCTGGTGGATCATCGCGATGCCGTGGTCGAGCGCATCGCGTGGCCCGGCGAAGCGGCGTCTGATCCCGCGGACGCGTATCTCGCCCGCGCTGGGCTCGATCAGGCCGGCGATGATCTTCATCAGTGTCGACTTGCCGGCGCCGTTCTCGCCCATCAGTGCGTGCACCGATCCCGCACGCAGCCGCAGGCTGACGTCGGAGAGCGCGTGGACGCCGGGAAAATGCTTCGACACGCCGATGACCTCGAGGAGGATCTCCGCCGCCACCGACGGTGCCCGGTCCGTGTCGAGTGCCGCGCTCAAATCGCCTTTGCCTCGGACATGCTGTTTGTCGCCGCGGACACAGACTTGCAGAATGGATCGTCGATTGAAAGACCAAAGTGGATGGACTTTTCCATTTTTTTGAGAAACACTGAGGCGGACAGCCCGATCGAAACGGTCACCAAGACCGGACGGGCACAGGGAGGCATTCGATGAAGCCCAGGTCAGCCTTGCTCGCACTCGCGGTATTGGCATCGACGCCGGCGCTGTCCGCCCGGTCGGACGCGACCACCATCGGCGTTTCGATGGCGCTCTTCGACGACAATTTCCTGACCTCGGTGCGTCAGGCGATGGCCAATCGGGCGCAGGCCATGCCCGACCTGCACATCCAGTTCCAGGACGCCCAGGGCGACGTCGGCAAGCAGCTCAGCCAGGTGCAGAACTTCGTCTCGCAGAAGGTCGACGCCATCATCGTCGTTCCGGTCGACACCTCGGCGACCAAGCGGATCACGCTGGCCGCGACCGGAGCCGGCATCCCGCTGGTCTACGTCAACCGCAAGCCCGACGAGACGCAGCTCCCGCCCAAGGTCGCGGTGGTGGCGTCCGACGACGTGCTCGCGGGCCGCTTGCAGATGACGGCGCTGGCGCAGCGGATGGGCGGCCACGGCAACCTCGTCATCCTGCTCGGCGACCTCGCCAACAACTCGACCCAGGGCCGCACCGCAGGAGTCAAGGAGGTCCTGAAATCCAATCCAGGCATCAAGCTGATCGAAGAGCAGACCGCCAACTGGGAGCGCACCAAGGCGATCGACCTGATGAACAACCTGATCTCCAAGGGTGACAAGATCGACGGCGTCGCCGCCAACAACGACGAGATGGCGCTCGGAACGATCATCGCGTTCCACCAGGACGGGATCGCGCCAAAAAGTGTGGCGATCGGTGGGGTCGACGCGACCGCGGACGGCCTGGCGGCACTCGGCAAGGGCGACCTGACGGTGACGGTATTCCAGAACGCCAAGGGTCAGGGCGAAACGGCGGTCAACGACGCGGTCAAGCTCGTGCACGGCCAGACGGTCTCGCAATACGACACCATCCCTTTCGAGCTGGTGACTCCCGCGAACTACAAGTCGTTTCTGAACCGGTAAATCCAGACATCATCGATCACGCCGTGCGCCGGCTTGCCTCGGGATAAAGCCACGCGCATCTTCGCCGCGATGTGGAACGAGCCGTATCTGGAGACCTGCTGCCGTTCGGCCCTGCACCGCCTGACGGTATGCGGGCAAGCCGGCCGGCCGGGCGGCCTGAAGGATGGTCCCTGCCTGGAGCGCCTGCGCTCGATGGGCCTGGTGGGCCTACGCGCCGACGGAAGCTACGAGATCACGGAAGCAGGGCGCGCCCGGCATGCGAGCGAGATCGTGGCGGCCTGGTGACGATCCGGCACGAGGATTTGTGGCGGGCGCTGGACACGCTTGCGGCCGAGAACGGCATGACCCCGTCGGGCCTCGCCCGCGCGGCGGGCTTGGACGCCACCACCTTCAACCGCTCCAAACGCTGCGGCACCGACGGGCGGCCGCGCTGGCCGAGCACCGAGAGCCTCAGCCGGGTGCTGGCAGCGACCGGCGCCTCGCTCGAAGGCTTCACGGCCCTCGTCAGCGGCGCGCGCGCGCTGAGCCATGCCAGGCGTGAGCGCTACCTGCGCGTCACCGGCGTCCGCCACGAGGCGGCGCGCGACCGCTTCGATGCTGCGGGGTCGCCGGTCGGTCGCGACTGGGAACGCCGGGAGGCCCCGGCCGTGGCCGAGCCGAGCGACTACGGGCTTCGGATCGAAACCGAGGATTTCGAGCCGGCGCTCTGCCGCGGCGACCTCCTGATGGTCTCGCCCGATGCCCCGATCCGCACCGGCGACCGCGTGGTCGCCTGCGTGGGGGGCGACGTGCTGCTGGCGCGTCTGCGTGGCCGGTCCGCCACCCACCTCACGTTCGAGCAACTGGCCCGGCCCGGCCCATGCACCGTCGACATGGACGACGTTCCCTGGATGCACCGCATCACGTGGATCGGGAGATAGGTTCTCCCAACGGACCCGAGCTGCTGTCCGGACCAAAGGTGGCCAGTATCGCGATCAGCAGCCCCACCGTGCCCACCACCATCACGAGCGGCAGAGCGAAACTGCCCCCGCTGGCGTGAGCGACCGCCACCTGCAGGTTGGCGTTCGGTGACGCGATCAGGTTGCCGAGTTGGTAGACGAGGCCCGGAAAGGTTGCCCGGATCGCCGCCGGCGAAAGTTCGTTGAGGTAGGCCGGCACGATCCCCCAGGCACCCTGGATGCAGAACTGCATCAACACCGCGCCGATGCCGATGCGCAGCGGCGTCGTCGAGTAGGCCCAGAGCGGCAGCAGCGGCAGCGCCAGCAGGGCTGCGATCGCGATCGCCCGCCGCCGGCCGATCCGCTCGGAGATGGTGCCAAAGAACAGGCCACCCGCCATCGCGCCGAGATTGTAGAGAACGACGATTGCCGTGACCGTGGTCGCCGGGAAATGCAGCTCGTTGCGCAGGAACAGCTTCGGGTAGATGTCCTGACTGCCGTGGCTGAAGAAGTTGAAGCACGTCATCAGCGCGATCGCGAAAATCACCAGACCGGAGTTCCGTCGCAGGACCGACCACAGCGACGCAGTCGGCGCCGCATCCGCCGCCCGCGCGCGTGACAGCGCGCGCTGTGCCAACCAGTCAGGGCTTTCCTCGACGGAACGCCACACGAACAGCACCAGCAGCGCGGGCAAGGCGCCCACGACGAACATGCCGCGCCAGCCGATCAACGGCAGGGCGAGGAACAGCAGCGACGCCAGCAGGTAGCCCGTCGGATAACCGGTCTGCAGCAATCCCGACACCGGCCCGCGCCACGCCTTGGGAATGCTCTCCATCGTCAGGGCGGCGCCCACACCCCACTCGCCGCCGAGTGCCACGCCGAACAGCGCGCGAAGTGCCAGGAACACCAGGATCGACGGCGCCGCCGCCGAACAGAGCTCGACGATCGAGTAGAACAGGATCACCGCCATCAGGACCGGCTTTCGTCCGTATCGGTCAGCCAGGCGGCCGAACAGCAGGGCCCCGATCGGGCGGCACGCCAGCGTGAGCCATAGCGCGGTCACCGAGACGCTCACCGACGTATGCATGGCCCGCGCGACATCGTCGATGACGAACACCACGATGAAGTAGTCGAACGCGTCGAGCGTCCAGCCACCATAGCAGGCAAGCACCGTCGCGATCTGCGTGCGCCGCGTCGTCATCCCGAAGCCTCCCCGAAGGTCAGGGCTCTGCCCTGAACCCATTGGGGCCGGCGGCCCCAAACCCCCTTACTAGAAGGATTCGCTCACGACGAGGAACACACCCCATCCGTTCGGTCTAATGCCTTTTTCCGCATGGGGATGTCCGCGTGAACTCGTGTAAGCGGGTGCGAAGATCGGAGCGACCAGCCTCGTGAGATATGCCGCCGGCGGGATCGCCCTCGCCCTGATCGCGTTCAGCACCCCAGCCCGCCCGTCCGGCGCAGCCGTGAGCGCCGACAGCTTCCTCAACTCGATCGGCATCAACACCCACGTCGATCAGGGCATACCCGCCGCATCCTATGTCGAGCCGCTGATCTACACCGGCGTGCGACAGGTCCGCGACGGGGAGCGCCACATCGACGGCGACCTCATGCTGCATGCCCGGACCGGCGTGCATTTCACCATCAACGGCGGCGGCGATCTCCAGGGGCTTCTCTCGTCGGCGAGAACGCTCGCGCGCGCCGGCGCATTGCTCGCGGTGGAGGGCCCGAACGAGCCGGGCAACTTCCCGATCCACTACGAAGGGCAGCAGGGCGGCGGCGGAAACCACACCTGGATCCCCGTGGCCCGCTTCCAGCGCGCGCTCTACGCTTCCGTCGCGACCGACCATGTTCTCAGCCGATACCCGGTCTTCAGTCCGTCCGAAGTCGGCGCCGAGACCGACGACGTCGGCCTCCAATATCTCAGGATTCCGCTGCTGGCAGCCAGCGCGTTGCCGGACGGGACGCGCTACGCCAACTTTGCCAACGTCCACAACTACGTGTCCGGAAACGGCAACGACTACGGCGACAACCAGGCCTGGAACGCCGCCGATCCGATCCTGAACGCCCGCTGGGACGGGCTCTACGGCAACAACGGGCTGACCTGGCATCGCCATTACGACGGCTACACGAACCGGCAACTGCCGGGGTTGCCGCGGGTCACGACCGAAACCGGCTGGGACACCACCGCCAATCCGGGCGGCGACCGCACTCAGGGAACGGTACTGACCAACACCTACCTGGCTCAGTTTAAGCGCGGCTGGGCCTACACCTTCGTCTACGAAATGCGGGACGGCGAGGGAAGCTCCGGCCATCAGGGCCTCTACAGCGGCTCGACCCCCAAGCTGGCCGCGACCTACCTGCACAACCTGACCAGCATCCTGTCCGGCCGGCCTGGCCGCGGTGCCGGGCGGCTCGCCTACACGATCGTCCGAAAGCCCGGCACCGTGCACGACCTGCTCCTCGGCAGACCGGGCCGGCTCGACCTGGTGGTCTGGGATGAGCGCGTCCATGGCGAGGACAAGGTGTCGGTCGATTTCGGCCGCGCCCGCCACGTCAAGCTCTACGACATCACGCAGGGCACCTCGCCGGTCCAGACGATCGCCTCGACCCGCTCCTTACCGCTCACGCTCAGCGACCACGCCGTCATCCTCGAGATCAACGACTGACAGGGGACGCGCGGAGACCTACATCCTTGGCGCCCAAGGCGGTTGAAGGGAATCAGCGTGCGGATTTCGGCGAGAAACGTGCTTCGTGGCACCATCGTGGCCCTCACCAGGGGTGCGACGACCGCCCATGTCGTGATCGAGGCAGGTGGCGCCCGCGTGACCGCGTCCATCACCAACGAGGCAGTCGACGAACTGGGTCTCACCATCGGTCAGGAGGCGAGTGCCGTGATCAAGGCGTCCGACGTGATGGTCGCGGTCGACTGAGATGGGCCGCCTCGTCGACGGCGTCTGGCAGTCCGACCGTTCGTTTCCGATCGGCAGGGCGGGCGCGTTCGAGCGAACCACGACACAGTTCCGCAACCGGATCACGCGCGGCGGCGAGTTCCCGCCCGAGCCCGGACGCTACCGCCTCTACGTGTCGCTCGCCTGTCCGTGGGCGCATCGGACGCTGATCGTGCGCCACCTCAAGCGGCTGCAGGACGCAATCGAGGTCTCGGTCGTCAACCCGCACATGGGCGAGGACGGCTGGACGTTCGAGCCGGACCGCGGCGTCATTCCCGACCCGGACGGCGCGCGCTTCCTGCGTGACGTCTACCTGCGCGCCGACCCGCATGGCTCCGGGTCCGTCACCGTTCCGGTGCTGTGGGATCGCGAGCGGCAGACCATCGTGTCCAACGAGAGCGCCGAAATCATCCTGATGCTGAACGACGCGTTCGACGGCGGACCGGATCTGGCGCCCGAGGCGCTGCGCGGCGAAATGGGTCCGCTCAACGACCGCATCTACGCCGGCCTCAACAACGGCGTCTACCGCGCCGGCTTCGCCCGCACCCAGGAGGCCTACGACGCGGCGGTGCGGGACGTATTCGACGTGCTGGACTGGCTCGAGGACCGTATCGCCGACGGACGTCACCATCTGTTGGGCGAAGTCCTGACACTCGCCGACATCCGGCTGTTCACCACCCTGATACGCTTCGACCCGGTCTATGTCGGCCACTTCAAATGCAACCTGCGACGCCTCGTCGACTACCCGCTTCTATCGACGTTCACCCGCCGGGTATTCCAGCACGACGGCATCGCAACGACCGTCGATTTCGACCACATCAAACGGCACTACTACGGCAGTCATCCGACCATCAATCCCACCGGGATCGTGCCTGCGGGCCCACTCCTGGATTTCGTCGCCCCGGTCGACTGACCGTGCACCTCAGCGCGATCACCGTGGTCAGCCTGTTCGCCGCCACCCTGTCGATGGTCAGCTACGTTCCGCAGGCCTGGACCATCATTCGGTCGCGCAGCACCAAGGGCATATCGCTCAAAATGTATGTCATCACCGTCGCCGGCTTCGTCGCCTGGCTGACCTACGGACTGCTGTTGAGGCAATGGGCGATCATCGTGCAGAACATCATCTGCCTTTGCCTCTCTGCCTTCATCCTGACGATGAAACTGCTTCCGCAGCACGAGAAGGAGGCCGTCGCGGACGCGATGACCCCTGCCGGACTGACCGACGAGACCTGACCGGCGCGCTGTGCAGGACTGGCAGGCGACCGCATTGTCATCCGATGTCCGTGTCGAGATCGTCTCGCGCCAGTCCCGTGCCGACGAACGCACAATGGCGGAGGTCGACCGTCTGTGGGCCGAGGCTTGCGGCGCTCGCCCGGACCTGTTCAATGGTCGCGTGCTCTCCGCCGACCATATTTCGCCCGAGTGCATCCTCGGTCACTGGACCGATTACAAGTTCGCCTACGCCCAATTCAAGAAACCGGAACTGTTCAATCTGCTCGGCCTGCGACCGCTTGCGGTATGCGGCGTCGTCCGATGCCCGGACGGGATCGTGTTTGGCCAGCGGAGTGCCGATGCGGTCTACCAGGCCGGAATGTGGCAGTGCCCGCCCGCCGGCAGCGTCGAGCAACGGTGCGGCGAAGACGACCAGGTCGATCTGCGCGGTCAATTACTGGCCGAGTTCGAGGAGGAGTTGGGTCTCGCGAGGCAAAGCGCCGGTTCCATCACGCCCTTAGCGGCTGTCGAACATCCTGGCACTCACGTCGTCGATGTCGGTTTCGGGATCGAGACAATCGTCCCTGGCTCCGGCATTGTCGATGCCCAGCGATCGGCGCCGGGATCACACGAATACGCCCGCATCGTCGTCGTCGCGGCCGGACAGCTTCAGCAACGGCTCGAGAATTGGGCAGGGGCGCTGGTGCCCTCAGCCCGCCTCTTTCTTGCTGATCTGTTCAAACGTGCAGGTTGAGCGGTCAGGCTGCGAACAGCGCCACGATCGCTTCGCAGAACGCCGGCAGGTCCTTCGGATTGCGCGACGTGACCAGGTTGCCGTCAATCACCACGGTCTCGTCGACCCAGATGGCGCCCGCGTTCTCCAGGTCGGCCTGCAGTGAAGGCCAGGACGTCATCCTGTGTCCCTTGACCCCGCCCGCGTTGATCAACGTCCAGGGCCCGTGGCAGATCGCCGCGATCGGCTTGCCGCCGTCGACGAAATGGCGAACGAACTGGACCGCGCTTCTATCGATTCTGAGCTTGTCGGGATTGGTCGTGCCGCCCGGCAGCACCAGCCCGTCATAGTCGCTGGAGGTTGCGTTCGCGACCTCGAGATCGACGGGGATTTTGCTTCCCGGTTCGACGTCGTTGTTCATCGCCTGAATGCTGTCGGCCTTCGGCGAGATCACGACCACCTTGGCGCCAGCGCTCCGCAAGGCCTCGGCTGGCTCCGTCAGCTCCACTTCCTCCACCCCGTCCATGGCGAGAAACGCGATTGTCTGCCCGGTCAAATCGGATGCCATTCTGATCTCCTCCTCTTTCGACAGAACACCAACGGCGCTTGATATCGTTGTTTCCCAGGTCAAGCTGGTCAACTGGCGGGGATTGCCGATTTAAACTCGGGGACGATGAGTTCAGAAGAACGTCCAGGGCTCCGCCCCAGACCCGTCTCACCAACTGCGCAACAGACAAGCACGTCAATCATGAAGCAATCGAAATGGACAGTTACGCCGGCGGATGCCTGTGTGGAAGCGTGCGGTTCGAAGCATCGGGACCTCCCAATCGAGTGGGTCTTTGCCGCTGCATGGATTGCCGGAACATCACGGAGCGCTTTTCTTCGCAGCCGCCATGTTCCCGACCGAAGCAGTAACGATCGAAGGGCAGACACACGACTATGCGGGTAGGTTCTTCTGTCCGAATTGTCGCTCGTCAGTGTTCGCACACACAGCGAACGAAGTGGAGGTAAACCTGGGTTGCCTTGATGCTCCCAACCAACTCACGCCCACCTACTACGCCGCGAGCCGCTTCGGCGACTAGGTCGGCGATTGCATGGCTCTGAAGACACCTTGATCGTGGCCACATGCCGACGCTTCAAGCCGGATCGCACGTCGAAGAAATCCAGCGCCTCATGCAGGCCGACTGGGAGGGCTTTCTGGGCGACGGCAAGCCACTCGCCGATGTCGATCGCGCCGCCCAGCTTTACGGCATCGTTGAAGACCCCTACCACCGCGTGGCCTTCGCCGGCCGCTCCAACCTCGCCCTCCTGCAGCTCTGCGCCCACGGACTGATCGAGCAGCGGCAGTGGGACAAAGCCGCTCGCGTCATCAACAACGTGTGCCGTCTGGAACGCGAACATCAACGCGCCCAGGCGCTGGCCGATGCCCCGCCCGCGCCCCAAGCCAACTCCCAGACGGAGCAAGCCTCCAGGCCCGATATCCTCACGCTGTCCGACCGCGACCTCTGGCTCCAGCTCAAGGCCGCCCGTCGCGACCGCAGGCGCGCACGTGGCAAGCCGGTCCCGCCGGCACCGCCCGTCGCCAACGCGAACCTGCCGGTCCGCCACGTCGCCAACAGCCAGTCACACCCACCCTTTACGTGACGAAGGGGCCTTGAGCCCCACCGAACCCGACCCGCCAACCCTGACGCCTTTCATCCATCCAGCCAGAACGGAAACTCGCGGCCCCGCTGGCGAGCCGAACCCGCTTCATGGCGCGTTTACTTATTTTACGCCCCCTAATCGTGGAATATCTCACAATAAAGCCTCGGGGCTTCGCCCTGGACCGCCATCGTATGGGCGGTCCAAACGCCCCGCGTTGGGTGGGACGCGACGTGAAACCCCGCCTCCCTTGCTGCGCCCTCACGCAACGCCATTGATCTCGCCGATGACGTCGGTCAGCATCGGCACATATTGTTCTCCGCGACCGAGGCCAACGGCGGTCGCAAAACTGTTGCGTATGGCGGCGCCCACTGGATTGGCCGCCTGAACCGCGTTGGCAAAGCCCGAAAGATACGTCAGATCCTTCAGCGCGTTGTTCAGGCTGAATTTGTGCGCGTCGCGATTGCCTCCGAGCGCATATTCGAAGAACGTTCGGAAGAACGCGCAGTCCATCCGGCCTCCTGCGACGACTTCGTGAAACACCGCGCGGCTCGTCCCGGCTTTCGCCGCGACCATCAGCGCCTCGGCATAGAGTGCGGCGTAGCCGAGCGAGATGAAGTTGTTCAGCAGCTTCATCGTATGGCCGGTGCCGGTCGCCCCGGTTCTGATGATGCGTCCAGCAAAGCTCTCGAGCACGGGCATCGCGCGCTCGACCGCCGCGTCGGGGCCCCCGACCATGACGTCGAGCGCGCCGGCCCAGGCCTCCTTGGGCGTACGGCTGAGCGGCGCGTCGATCAGCGTCACGCCCTGGGGCGCGAGCTCTGCCGCCAGCCGCGTGGTGACCGCCGGCTCCGACGTCGAGCAGTCGATCACCAGCAACGGACGCCCCGCGGCCGCCAGCCCGTCCTCGCCGCCGAGCCGTGCCTCGACCTGCGGGCTGCCCGTCACGCACAGGACGACGATGTCGGCCCCCTCGGCCATCTCGCGTGCCGAGCCCACCTCCGTCGCTCCCTCGGCGACGAGTGCCTCGACCGCCTCGCGCCTGCGGTTGGCAAGTACCAGGAGCGGGAATCCCTTGGTGACCAGGTTGTGCGCCATCCCGTGTCCCATCTGGCCGAGGCCGATGAACCCGATCGTGTTTGCCATCTTTGTTCTCCTTGTTTGACGATCAGGTGCTCGACCTGATCTCGAGCCGGTAGCCGACGTTGACGCGCGCCGGGCCAGCGGGCTTGTCTTCGATGCGCGCGAGCAGCTTACGCGCGGCGATCTCGCCGATCAGGCGGCGCGGCGAGACGATCGTGGTCAGCGCCGGCGTCGTCAAAGCGCCGATCGCCAACCCGTTGAAGCCGGCAATCGCGACGCGTCCGGGCACCGCGATACCTTCCACCTGCGCACGCAGCAGCGCGCCGACCGCGAGATCGTCATTGGCGAAGAAGATCGCGTCGAGCTCGGGCTTCGCACGCAACGCCTCCATCAGCGTCTCGCCGCCGAGCGACGGGCTTGACGCGTCGTCGTGCGTGAACGGCGGGCGGCGCTTCAGACCGGCCTTGCCCAAAGCGGAATCGAGCCCCTTGAAACGCAGCGCCGCGCGGTAATCGAGCCCCAGCCGGCCACCGATAAAGCCGATCTCGCGATAGCCGCGGTCGACAAGGTGGCGTCCCATCGCCGCACCGGCGCTGAGGTGCGACAGCCCGACATTCATGTCGATCGGACGCGCCCCGTATTCCATCATTTCCACAACCGGACGCCCGCAGCCGGCGAGCAGGCGGCGCGCCCGCTCCGTATGCCGAAGGCCCGCAATCACCAGCCCTGCCGGCGACCAGCCGAGCAAGGCCGCAACCAGGTCGGCTTCGCGCTCGAGGTCGTATTGCGTGTTGCCGAGCAGCAACTGATATCGCGCGGCCTCGAAGACCTGCTGTATTCCCTCCATGACTTCGATGAACACCACGTTCGCCAGCGACGGCACGATGACCGGGATGATCCGGCTCTCGGCCGACGCCAGCGCGCCCGCGAACTGGTTGCGCACGTAGCCCAGCGCGCCGATCGCCTCGTCGATCTGCCGGCGCAGTTCCGGTGAGACGCTGTCCGGCCGATTGATCGAGCGCGAGACGGTGATCGGCGCCACACGCGCGCGTTCGGCCACATCCTTGAGCGTGACGGCACCTTTCGTGCGCTGGCGTCCCGGTGCCGTCAGTGACCTGTCCATCCATCTTTATCCTAACGACCGAAAAGGCCTGCGGATAGATGGTTGCGCTACCATAGACGCCGGCCTAATGTGCCAGCAAGAACATCGGGCACAGCCCGGGCTGGGACACATGGTGGAAACGTACAGAGACTTCGACTGATGCCGCCGTCGACAAGCATCGCCGCCGAACACGGGCAGATTTTCGAAGCGCAGGACATATCCAAGAACTACGGACCGGTCGCCGTGCTGCGCGGCGTTACGCTCGCGCTGCGGCCCGGCGAGATGCACACGCTGATGGGCGAGAACGGCGCCGGCAAGTCGACCTTGTTCAAGATCATGTCCGGGATCGTCCGGCCGAATTCGGGGTCGCTCTTCTTCGGCGGCGAGAAGCTGGCACTCGATCTGCCGCACGATGCGCATCGCAACGGCATCTATCTGGTGCCGCAGGAGCCCGCCTTGATGGGCGAACTGACGGTGGCGGAGACCATGTTCGTCGGGCGATTGCCGACGACCGGCCCGTGGCGCCGGGTCGATTGGACGTCCGTCCGCAGCCAGGCAAGCGAGGCTCTCGCATCGCTGCGGCTCGACATCGACGTGGGATCGCTCGCGCGTCACTTGTCCATCGCTCAGCAGCAACAGGTCGAATGTGCCAAGGCGCTGCTTCGCGGCTGCCGAGTCATCCTGTTTGACGAACCGACCTCGCCGCTCACCACGCACGAGGTCGAACGCCTGTTCGGCATCATGCGCCAGCTTCGCGCCGATGGCTGCACGCTCGGCTTCATCAGCCATCGTATGGACGAGGTTCTCGAGATCAGCGACCGGATCAGCGTGCTTCGTGACGGCACTCTCGTCGACACCTGCGACCGCGCCGGGTTCGACCGCGTGCGGCTGGTCTCGCAGATGGTCGGCCGCGAGATGCGCGTCATTCCCCGCCGGACCGGAACCGCGACCGACCGGCCGGTCCTTGCCGTCGCCGGGCTCAGGCACGCCGGCGTGTTCGACGATGTCGGCCTGACGCTGCACGCGGGCGAAATCCTCGGCCTCGCCGGGCTGGTCGGCGCCGGGCGAACCGAGATTGCCGAGACGATCTTCGGCATCCGCTCGGCCGACGCGGGCAGCGTGCGTCTGCAGGGAGACGACATCACCGGCCTCAAGCCGCACGCGATCGTCCGCAAGGGTCTCGTTTACGTGCCGGAGGATCGCGCCAGGCACGGCGCGGTGCTGCCGATGACGATCGCCGAAAATCTCAGCTCCGCCTTGCTGGAGCGGGTTCGCCGTCGCCTGGGACTGATCGACGGACGTGACGAGAGACGGTTGGGCGGCGAGACGGTGGCGAAGTTCCGCGTCCGCTGCGCGAGCGTCGATCAGACACTCCGCGAGCTGTCGGGCGGCAATCAGCAGAAGGTCGTGTTCGGCAAGTGGATGGACTTGCAGCCGACCGTCGCGATCCTCGACGAGCCCACACGCGGCGTCGACGTCGGCGCAAAGGACGAGATCTACGAGCTGATCGACCAGCTCGCACGCGCGGGCCTCGCGATCCTGGTGATCTCCTCGGAGATGGAGGAACTGGTCCGGCTGTGCGACCGGGTGATCTCGATCTATGAAGGCCGGATCGTCGCCGAGATAGAAGGCGACGCGGTCACGCCTGAGCGCGTTACGCGCTCCTATCTGAGCAGCCATGGGCTGGCCGCGTGAGCCAGAGCCGCTCCGGTGAACCGACGATGCTGATGGGCGAGGTCGCGACGCCAACCGCGCGCCGCACGTCTCGGCGTCGTCGCGAGATACGCACGCTGACGCTTGCCGCCGTGACCGTGCTCACCGTCCTGGTCGTGGGCACACTCGACCACGGCTTTCTGGCACTTTCGAACCTGCGCTTCATGTTGCTCAATTCGGTGGTTCTGTCGCTCGTCGCCCTCGGCCAGACGCTGGTGATCGCGACACGCGGCATCGACCTTTCCGTGGCACCCGTGCTCGGCTTGAGCGCGGTCGCCACGGGTCTGCTCGCACAGGCGGGCAGCCTCCCGCTCGTGGGCGCCGTCGCACTCGCCCTCGTCATCGGCCTGGCGCTTGGAACGTTGAACGGGCTTCTGGTCGCGAAACTGGCGATCCCGCCGATCATCACCACGCTCGGCACCTATAGCCTTTACAGCGGCCTGATCTTCATCGTCTCCAACGGCGTGCAGGTCACGTCCGTTCCGCCTGCCTACGCGGCGTTCGGCAACGGCGTCCTGTCGCCGCTGCTCCCGGTCCCGATCCCCGTTCTGATCCTCGGCCTGGTGCTGCTGGCGACCTCCTTCATGCTCGGCCACACGCCGTTCGGACGTGCCCTGCTCGCGGTCGGCAACAACAAGACCGCCGCCTTCAACGCCGGCGTCGGCGTGAACGCAACGCTTGTCGGCGCCTACACCATCTCGGGCGTGCTGGCCGCACTCGCCGGTCTAATGTTCGTCTCCTACACCGGCTCGGCGACGGTCACCACGGGAACCGGCGACCACATCGAACTCCAATCCATCGCGGTCGCACTGATCGGCGGCACCGCGATCGCCGGCGGTCGTGGCAACGTGTTGGGCACCGTGCTCGGGTCGGTGTTCCTCAGCGTGATCCTGACTGCGCTGGTGTTCATCCATGTGCCGCCGATCTGGTACTCCGCCGGTGAGGGGCTGATGATCCTGCTCACCGTCACCGCAGGCGGCCGCTGAGATGGGGTGGGAGCGCGCGCTGCTGGTGCTTCTCGTCGTCGTCGTGGGCAGCCTCGCCGGCATCGTCCCAGGCTTCTTCGACGGCTTCGCAAGCTTCGTTCAACTGACCGAGAACTTCCTGCCGTTCGGCTTCGTCGCCTTCGGCCTCGCGACCGTCATCCTGACCGGCGGGATCGACCTTTCCGTCGGTGCGATATCGGGCCTGTCGGCGATCGTGATGGCGGAACTCTGGGAGGCGGGCGTGTCGATCTGGATCGCCATGGCCGCCGGCATAGTGGCGGGCGCACTGCTCGGGGCGGTGAACGGACTGATCATCACCCGCCTGCGCACGGAACCCTTGATCGCGACGCTGGCAACGAGCTTCATCATCTCGAGCGCCGCAACCGCGCTCGCGGGACCGTCGCCGCCGTCGGGATTTCCGGACGCGTTCAATGCCGTCGGCGCCGGTGCGGTCGCGGGCGTCCCGATCCAGATCATCCTCTTTGCCGTCTTTGCCGTCTTCTTTGCAGCCCTGCTCGGGCGCAGCACGTTCGGCAGGCGTGTCGTCATGGTTGGCCACAACGCCGAGGCCGCCCGCTATTCGGGCGTGCGCGTCGAGCGGGTGCTGATGCTTGCCTACGTGATCAGCGGTGCGATGGCGGCGGTCGCCGGGATCGTGCTCGCCTCCTACTACAGTGCCGTGCGCGCCGACATGGGTGACGTGCTGCTTCTGAGCACGATCACGATGGTCGTTCTCGGAGGCGTCAGCATTTTCGGCGGGGAAGGCAGCGTGATCGGTGTCATCCTCGCGGTATTGCTGCTCGGCTTCCTGCGTCAGGGCATGCTGATCGCAGGCTTCTCCGACATGGTCACGACGATGCTGACCGGCGCAATCCTGCTCGGTGCCATCGCCGTCAGAAACCTCGGCTCGGGTCGGCGCACCCTGTTCAAGCGTTTCCGTCCAAAAACCGCATGACTACCAGACCAGGGAGATCATCATGAGTTCCAAACCGGTGCCATCGTGGCTCAAGGCCTTGCTGGTGGCTTCCACCACCCTCACGGCCGGACATGCCCGCGCCGTCGATATCGACACGTCCAAATCCATCAAGGTCGCGATGGTGCCCAAGCTCATCGGCCTGTCGGTCTTTCAGGCCAACAGGAAAGGTGCCGAGCAGGCCGCCAAGACGCTGAACATCAGCTTTCTGTATACCGGCCCGGTCACCGCCTCCGCGCAGGGCCAGGTCGACGTGTTCAACAGCCTGATCGCGCGCCGCTTCAGCGTGATCACCACGACATCGAACAACCCCACCCAGCTCGCACCCGCGCTGCGTCGCGCGATGCGCCAGGGCATCAAGGTCGTGGCCTACGACAGCGACGTCTCCGCCAACGCGCGAGACTTCTTCATCCAGAACACCGACTATGCCGCGCACGGCAAGGCGCTTGTCGACGCGGTCGCCAAATACACCGGCCCTGACGCGCAGGTCGCCATCCTGTCGTCCACGCCTGATGCCACGATCCAGAATGAATGGATCAACGCGTTGAAGGCCTACATGACGACCGCCTATCCGAAGATGAAGATCGTGACGACGGAATATGGACAGTCGAGCCCATCGCAGTCGCTGACCGCCGGCACCAACATCCTGCAGGCCAACCCGCAGGTGACCGGCATCATCGCGCCGGACGGTGCGGCCGAAGTCGGCGCGGCCGCCGCAGTCGAGAAGCTCGGCAAGACCGGCAAGGTATTCGTGACCGGCTGCAGCGACCCGGATTCCATCCGCCAATACGTCAAGTCAGGGATCATCAAGGAGAGCCCGCTCTGGGACGAGGTCAAGGAAGGCGCGCTCGTCATGTATGTCGCGCGGCTGGCGTCCAACAACGCGCTCAAGGCAAACGACACTTTCACTGCCGGCGACCTCGGCACGTTCAAGGTCAACAACAAGGTGATCGTGTTCAGCAAACCGCTGATCTTCACCGCCGACAACATCGATCAGTATCAATTCTGACATGGATCACACGACGATGAAGCGGATCCTTTTTACCGGTGGCAGCGGCAAGGCCGGACGGCACGTGGTGCAATACCTTGTCGAGCACGGCTACCGCGTGCTGAACATCGACACCAAGCCTCTCGACAATCCCAAAGTACGCACACTGGTCACGGACATCACCGACGCCGGCCAGCTTTTCAACGCGTTTGCCGCCTACACCGGACTGCATGAGTTCGACCCCGACCTGCGGCCGGAAAAGATCGACGCGGTCGTCCACTTCGCAGCCATCCCGCGCATCATGCTGGTGCCGGACAACGAGGTCTATCGCATCAACGTCATGGGCACCTACAACGTGCTCGACGCGGCGACCAAGCTGGGCATCCCGAAGGTGATCATCGCGTCAAGCGAGACCACCTACGGCATCGTGTTCGCCAACGGCCCGCGCGACCCCGAATACTTCCCCCTCGACGAGGACTATCCGGTCGATCCGATGGACAGTTATGCGACGTCGAAAATCTGCAACGAGCGCACCGCGCGCGCCTTCGCGCTTCGCAGCGGCGCCGATATCTATGCGTTGCGTATAGGCAACGTCATCGAGCCACACGAATACGCGCTGTTTCCTGGCTGGTTCGCCAAGCCGGACTTCCGCAAGAAAATCGCCTGGAGCTACATCGACGCGCGCGATCTCGGCGAGATCGTTCGCCTCGGCATCGAGAAGGACGGCCTCGGCTACCAGGTCTTCAACGCGGCCAACGACCACACCTCGTCGGACTTGCCGACCGCCGAGCTCGTCCGCCGCTACTATCCGAACGTCCCGGTGCACGGCGAACTGGGCGAGTTCGAGAGTCTGCTGTCGAACCGCAAGGCGCGCGAGGTGCTTGGCTTTCGCGAGAACCACAATTGGCGGAAGTATGTGTAAGGTCGGGGCTCTGCCCCAAAACCCCCGAAAGGCGGGGGCCCGTAGAAACCCGGGGGGGGGGGGGGCTGG
>CAXTSH010000021.1:0-43131 GCA_964246925.1 uncultured Acetobacteraceae bacterium | reverse complement strand
TATCTGGGGTGCGAGGACGCCAGACTAACTTTTCTTTTCATTGAGGAGTTCCGGGTTGGGTTTGTATAGGAGCGGGACTGCTATCGGAACCAGGAACTCATGAACGCCATCGTCGTCGTCGCTCTCAAGCGGCCCCTGACGTTCGTCGTGCTCGCGATCCTGATCCTGCTGTTCGGCGGACGTGCGGTGTTGAGCACACCCACCGACATCTTTCCGGCGATCAACATCCCGGTGGTCGCCATTATCTGGACCTACAACGGCCTGACACCGCAGGACATGTCGGGCCGCGTCGTTTACTATTTCGAGCGGACGCTGACGACGACGGTATCGGACATCCAGCACATCGAGAGCCAGTCGCTGTATGGCCGCGGTGTCGTCAAGGTCTTCTTTCAGCCGGGCGTCGACGTCTCTGCCGCCCAGGCGCAGATCACCGCGAGCGCGCAGACGGTGCTCAAGCAACTGCCGACTGGCATCACGCCGCCCCAAATCGTGGTTTATGACGCGTCCAGCGTTCCGGTGCTCGACCTGCAGGTCTCGGGTAGCAACCTGACGGTCCAGGAGCTCTATAACCTCGCGTCCAACTTTATCCGGCCGGCGCTGATCACCGTGCCCGGTGTCGCGATCCCGACCCCTTACGGAGGCACGACCGAAACAGTCGAGGTGGACCTCAACCAGGAGGGGCTACTCGAGCACGGGCTTTCCGCCGAGGACATCGATGCCGCACTCGCCCGCCAGTATCTCGTCCTGCCGGCGGGCGACCAGAAGATCGGCAAGCTCGACTATCTCGTCGCGACCAACGCGGCGCCGGAAGGCATCAAGGAACTGAACGACTTGCCGGTCAAGCAGGTCGGAAACGCAATCGTCACTCTCCGCGATGTTGCCTATGTGCATATGGGCGGGCCGCCGCAGACCAACATGGTGCTGGTCAAGGGCCGGCAGGCCGTCCTGATGGTGGTTCTCAAGACGGGCAAGGCATCGACGCTTGCGGTTACCGCCGGCATCAAGAGGATGATCCCCGGGATCGAGAAGACGCTGCCGCCCGGGGTGAAGATCACGCCGCTGAACGACGCCTCGAAATTCGTGCGCGCCTCCGTCTACGACGTGTTGCGGGAAATGGTGACTGCCGCGTTCCTGACCGGCATGATGGTGCTGTTGTTCCTCGGGTCGTGGCGGTCAACGCTGATCGTCGCGACCTCGATCCCGCTCTGCATCCTGACCTCGATCCTGGCGCTCTCCTGGCTCGGACAGACGATCAACGTGATGACGCTCGGCGGCCTGGCGCTGGCGGTCGGCGTGCTGGTCGACGACGCGACGGTGATGATCGAGAACATCGCGTCGCACCTGGAGGAAGGCCAGGAGCTCGAGCAGGCGATCATCGACGCAGCCAACCAGATCGTCATCCCGACGTTCGTTTCGACGCTCTGCATCTGCATCGTCTGGCTGCCGCTGTTCACGCTCAGCGGCGTTGGCGGTTACCTGTTCATGCCTCTGGCGATGGCGATCGTCTTCGCAATGATCACGTCCTTCATCCTGTCGCGGACGCTGGTGCCGACGATGGCGGCGTGGCTACTGCGCGGGCAGGCGCATTCACATGATGACGAGCACGAGGATAAGGCACGTCGACGCGGGTTCTTTTCCCGCTTTCAGCAGGGCTTCGAGCGACGCTTCGCGGGCTTCCGCGACGGCTACCGCAGCTTTCTCCAGGAGATCACCGGCTACCCCCGCCGCTTCGTCGGCTTCTTTCTAGTTCTCACGCTGGCTTCGTTCGTTCTAGTACCGTTTCTGGGACGCAACTTCTTCCCGGAGATCAATTCCAACGTGTTGGACCTGCACATGCGCGCTCGGGTGGGCACCAGGATCGAGGACACGGGCAAGCTCGCGGTTCTGGTGAACCATGAGATACGCAAGACGCTGCCGGGCAAGGTCACCGACATCGTCGACAATTGCGGCCTGCCGGTCAGCGCCATCAACGAGGCTTACAGCGCCAATGGCGTGGTCGGTCCGGAGGATTGCGAGATCACGGTTGCGTTGAACAGCGAAAACAGCCCGACGCCGCGCTATCGCCGGATGCTTCGCAAGCAATTGACCGACAATTTTCCGGGCACCAGCTTCAATTTTCTGCCGGGCGACATTACCGCAAAGATCCTGAATTTCGGCCTTCCGGCACCGATCGATATCCAGATCACCGGGCGCGACCTGGATGCGAATTTCAGCTATGCGCGCAAGGTGCTGGCCGGCATCTCGCGAATCCCCGGGATTGCCGATCCCTCGATCTTCGAGGCGATGCACAGCCCGCTGCTCACGATCAACATTTCGCGGTCGTTTGCGACGCGGACCAGTCTGACGGAGGCGAACGCAGCCGACAATGCGCTGGTCACGCTGTCCGGCAGCGGACAGGTCGCGCAGAGCTACTGGCTCAACGTCAAGACCGGCGTGGTCCATCTGATCAACGTTCAGACGCCGCAATACGGTATGAACACGATGAACGAGCTCGAAACCATTCCAGTCGACAGCGGCAATGGCGACCCCGGCGGCGGGCAAGTGCAGCTGCTGGGTGGCCTCGGCCGGATCGACCAGAGCGGCATGCCGATCGTGATCTCGCATTACAGCATCACGCCGGTCATCAATATCTACGCGAGCACCGAAACCCGAGCGCTCGGCGCGGTCAACGATGCGGTGGCGCGCGTGCTGCACGATACCGTCAAGCAGGTGCCGAGATCCGCCGGAGTGCACGTGCGCGGACAGGCGGTCACGATGGCAACCTCGTACAGCCAGCTCATCGGCGGTCTGCTGTTCGCCGTGATCCTGGTCTATCTGGTCATCGTGGTGAATTTCCAATCCTGGCTCGATCCCTTCATCATCATCACGGCACTCCCCGGGGCGCTGGCTGGGATCACGTGGTCGCTGTTCGTCACCCACACCACGCTGTCGGTGCCGGCGCTTACAGGAGCGATCATGTGCATGGGGACCGCCACCGCAAACTCGATCCTGGTGGTCTCCTTCGCCCGAGAGCGGCTCGCCGAGCATGGCAACGCGGCGCAGGCCGCGGTCGAGGCCGGCTTCGCGCGGATCCGACCGGTGCTGATGACGGCGCTGGCGATGATCATCGGCATGCTGCCGATGTCGCTGAGCAACACGCAGAACGCGCCGCTCGGACGCGCGGTGATGGGTGGCCTGGCGGTCGCCACGGTCTCGACCCTGCTCTTCGTGCCGTGCGTGTTCACGCTGATCCACGGACGACGCCGGCACGGACGCAAGGAGGCCGCCTGAATGGATGTCGAGCGCCGGCATGCCGAGATCGAGCGCGACGCGCCGACCGATACGCGGCGTCGGCGGCGGCGGCGCATCTGGTGGGGACTCGCAGCAGGTGCGGTCGCCCTCGCTGTTGCCGCCTACGGGATCATCGATCGCAACAACACGGTCTCCGCACTCGCGGTGACCGCCGACGACGAGTCGGTGCCGAAGGTGACGCTCGTCTCACCGAAATCCGGACCAAAATCGAGGACACTGACGCTTCCCGGCGACGTCGACGCCTGGTATCAGGCGCCGATCTACGGGCAGGTGAGCGGTTATGTCCAGGCGTGGTATGAGGACTACGGCGCTCAGGTGACGCGCGGCCAGCTCCTTGCCACCATTGAGACGCCAGATCTCGACCAGCAGCTTGCGCAGTCACAGGCCGAGCTCGAAGTGGCGAAGGCCCGCTATCAGCTCGCAAAAGTAACCGCGGCGCGCTGGCAGAAACTCTCCGGCACCCAGGCGGTGTCGCAGCAGGAGGTAGACGTCAACGCCGCCGATGCCGCGGCGCAGAAAGCCGTGGTGAACGCCGCACGCTATAACGTCGCTCGCTACGAAGCGCAGGAAGCTTTCAAGCGGGTCGTGGCACCCTTTGATGGGGTGGTCACCGCGCGACGGACCGACGTAGGCGACTACGTCAATGCGGCGGGCGGGAACGCGTCCGCCCAAGGCAGTGCGACCGAGCTGTTCAGCGTCGCCGACATCCACAAGATGCGCGTGTTCGTGTCGGTGCCGCAGGACTATTCCGGCTACCTCAAACCGGGACTGACCGCGACGATGATCCTGCCGCAATTTCCAGACCGCACGTTCACGGCGAGTTTGGACACGACAGCGAACTCCTACAATATTCAATCGCGCACCGTGCTGACCGAACTTGTCGTGCCCAACACAAACCACGAGATTTGGCCAGGCGCGTACGCGTCGGTCAAGTTCACAGTGCCGACCAATCCGCACATCCTTATCGTCCCGGAACAGTCGTTGCTGTTCCGTGCGCAAGGGCTGCAGGTCGCACTGGTGGGCGCGGACAACAAAGTGCACCTGCAGAACGTCAGGGTCGGCCTCAACCTGGGCGAGACCGTGCAGGTTGTTGCCGGTCTGAAGCCGACCGACCGTCTGATCGCCAATCCGTCCGACGGGCTGCTCGAAGGCGAGGTCGTCAAGGTCATCAAGGCGCCTCCACAGAACGAGGATGTCGGCGAGCAGCAACAAGCGGATCCGTCGTCGGACCAATGAGTTTCGCATCACGAGTTGCCGCCGCGACGGTAGTCGCGGTGCTGGCGGGCTGCGATCTTGCGCCGCACTACGATCCGCCGCGCGACCTGTTGCCGGGCTCGTATCAGGGCGCCGGTCCGTGGCAGGTCGCGCATCCGCAGGATAACATCCCGCGCGGACAGTGGTGGGTCGCCTACGGCAACCTGACGCTCGACGCCTTGGAGGCGCGGCTGCCGCAGAACCCGGATCTTCTCGCCGAGCAGGAGGCGTTCACCCAAGCGCGCGATCTGGCCGCCGAGGCGGAATCCGGCCTCTATCCGCAGATCAGCTCGGAGTTCTACCCGTCGGCCAACAAGGAGTCGCTGCAGCGACTGTGGCGTTCGCCGACCAGCATCGCCAAGACGAGCGAGCCCTCGGTCCAACTCGACGGGACGGCAGATTGGGAGATTGACATTTGGGATCGGATCGGCAACGAGGCGCGATCGCAGAAACGACTGGCGCAGGCGCGTGCCGCCGACCTCGCCTCACTCGACCTCAGCCTGCAGGGCGAGCTTGCCGATGTGTATCTCACATTGCGTGGGCTGGACCAGGAGGCGGGCATCTTCCGGAAGGCGATTTCGTTCTATCAGCTCGGCGTGCAGATCACCCAGATGCGTCTGGCCGGCAAGATCGGCAATCTGCTCGATGTCGAACGGGCGCAGAACCAGCTCAGCGCGACGGAGGCGTTGTTCACCGACCTGGTCGCACAGCGGGCGCTGGCGGAGCATGCGATCGCGGACCTGATCGGCGTGCCGGCGAACGGGTTCTTCCTGCCGTCGCAGGCAGACACGGCATTGGTGTTGCCGCGCATTCCGGCCGGCCTACCGTCGGCCTTGCTGCAGCGCCGTCCGGACGTGGCGGCAGCGGAACGGACCATGGCGGCGGCGAACGCCGAGATCGGCGTGGCGCGCGCGGCGTTCTACCCGAACGTCGATCTGACCGCGATCGGCGGCTCGATGGCGCAAGGCTTCAACCTGTTCAACGTGGCGAACAGCTTCTGGTCGATCGGCTCGTCGATCACGCTGCCGCTGTTCGAGGGCGGCTTGCGACGGGCGGAACTCCAGTTCGCGAAGTCCGCCTATGGGCAGACACGCGACGGCTACCGGGCGGTGGTGCTGGCGGCGGTGCAGGATGTGGAGGATCAGCTATCGCTCAACGGCCTGCTGGCGGATGAGGCGGTTTCGGACCAGCAGGCCTTCACGTCGGCGGCGAAGGTGCAGACGCTGGCGCTGCAGCTCTACCAGGCAGGGGCCGACAACTACCTCAGCGTGGTGGTGGCCGAGGTCGCCGACCTGCAGGCAGGTCTCGGCGCGCTCGGCATCGACATCCGGGTGCAGCAGGCCTCGGTCGATCTGGTGCGGGCGCTGGGCGGCGGCTGGAGCACGGCGCAGCTTCCAACCGAGAAGCAAACCCTGCCGTTCAATCCGCTCGTTCCGGGGTAGGACCGGTCTGGCGGTGCAGGTAGCCAAGCAGCAGGCTGAGCAGGGCGGCCACCATCGCCACGGCGGCCGCTGCGGGAAAGACGTTGCGGTAGCCGTAAAGGTCGGCGACCGAGCCGGCGAGCAGCGCGCCGGCGCCTGAGCCCGCCGCCCCGGTGGCCTGAAAGATACCGACCCAGGCGCCCTTGCCGCGCGGCGTCAGGGTTGCCGCAAGCGCGCTGGAACCGACGCCGAGCAACGGCCAGACCGCCTGGAACAGGGCAGCACAGGCGAGGGCTGCAACGGGATCGCGGTCATGTGCGAGAGAGAGCGCAGCCAGGCCGAGAAGGGCGATGCAGCGGCCGAGCACGCCGGATCGAAAAACACTTGCGGGTATCAGCCGGCCGGCGAGGGCGTAGAGCGGTAAGCTCAGGAGGGTCGCCGTGGCGAGCGCGATGGAGGAAGCGCCGACTTCGACGCCGAACCTCCTGTGCATGGTGATCGGGTAGAGCGAGGAGAAGGTGGCGATCGAGACCGACAGGAGAAACCAGGCGAGCAGGAAGATGGCGAACAGGGCGAGATGGCCCTCTCTGTGGATAGGCTTGGCGGCGGCCGGTTCGGGACACGGGGTGCGCGGCAAACAGGCGAGCAGGATCGCCGGCAGCGTGAGGAGGCCGGCCAGGATCATGCCGGCACGCGCGCCGACGAGGCCCGCAGTCGCGAGACCCGCGACGGTGCCGACGGCGCCGAGCCATTGCAGGGTGGCGAGCTTGCCGCTCCAGAGGCTCGGCCGCGCGGTTCTGGTGACCAGCAGGATGGCGACCGTGTTGCAGGCGCCGCTGCCGATGCCGAGCAGCACGCCGGAGGCGAGCAGCAAGGGAAGGCGGCGCTCGAACGCGAGTCCGGCGAAGGCGGCGGCGGTCAGGCCCAGACCGAAGGCGAAGGTTGGCCGCCAAGCGGCAAACCGATCGGCTGTCCAGCCCCAGAACGGTGCGGTGAGCAGACCCCAATTCTGGCAGGCGACCACGGCGCCGACGCGGAACGGCCGGTGGCCGGCCTCGACCACGACGAGCGGCAGCAAGATGGCGGTCAGCCCGGGAAGGGTGAACCCAAAGACGAGGTAGGCGAGGAACCAGGTCTCGAGTGCACGCGGCCGGTCAGGACTTGTTGCCGGGATAGGCGGGCGGCAGGCCATTGATCAGCGTGTGCTGGGAGCGGAGATCGCAGTTGGGAACGTTCTCGAGCTCGCGGGTGGCGTTCTGGAAGTGCGTGCAGGTGCCGACATGGGTCTGCGGCGGGTCGGGCGGCTGCGCGCAGCCGGCGAGCGCCAGGATCAAAATGATCTTTCTCACGTGTTTCCTCCTTGAGTGATGGTGTCCAGAGGCGAAGCCTTTGGCGGGGTTCGGGGCAGAGCCCCGTGCCTCCCGAACTCGACAGTGATTCTGACGCCTGGGTGCTGCGGCTCGATATGGATGGCGGCTCGATGCAGGTCGGCGATGGCGGCGACGAGGCTCAGCCCGAGGCCGCTGCCGGGCAAGTGTCGACTGCGATCCGCGCGATAGAAGCGTTTGAGAACGGAGGCGCGATCGGTCTCGGACAGTCCGATGCCGTCGTCGGTCACCGCGATGAACCGGTCGCCCACGACGGTCGCAACGTGGCCGCCGGGCGGGGTGAACTTGACGGCGTTGTCGATCAGGTTGGTGACCGCTTCCATGAGCAGGTCGCGATCGCCTTCGACGTTGGCCGGTTGCTCGACGTGCAAGGACAGGACGATCGATTTGGCCTCGGCGACCGGCTCGTAGAGTTCGATGGCGTCGGCGGCGATCTCGGCGAGATCGGCGTGGCTGAAGCCGGCGCGGCGGTGACGACCCTCGATCTCGGCGATGCGCAGGAGGGCGGTGACGATGGCGAAGGCGCGGTCGAGGTCCGTGATCGCCTTGTCGATGCCGGCGCGGAGTTCGTTCGGGTCGCCCGTGCGGTCGCGGGTGCGTTCCAGTGTCGCGCGAACGCGGGCGAGCGGCGTGCGCAGGTCGTGCGCGATGTCGTCGGAGACGCCGCGGACGTCTGCGAGCAGGCGCTCGATGCGGTCGAGCATGCGATTGACGGAGCCCGCGAGACGTTCGAGGTCGTCGTCGGCATGGCGGATCGGGAGGCGCTCGTGCAGTCCGCCGGCGACGATCCGTTCGATGGCGCGGTGCATGTCGCCGACACGCTGCAGCGCACGGTGGCCGAGCCAGGCGCCGCCGGCGAGCGAGAGTGCCAGGCCGGGCAGGAAGGACAGGATCAGGGCGCGACGCATGATGCGGCGCAGATCGACGAGCTCCTGGAGATCGCGGCCGATGAGCAGGAACTCGCCATCGGGGAGGAAGCGGGCAGCGGCGCGAATGGGCAACAGGCGGCCATCCTTGAGCAAGACCTCGACGCGACGCGCGCGGCCGTCCGGCGGCAGCGACGCGGGGTAGCGGACGACGTTGCCGTCGATCAGGGTGCCGGACGGGGAGAACAGGGCAGCGACCGGGACGGCGCGAAGGGTCTCGCCGAAGTGGCGGTCGAGGCGGGATGCTAGGCCTTCCGGGGTGCGGACGAGAGTCGCGAGCTCGGTTTCGATCAGGCGGTCGACGCGGGCGTTCTCGAAGCGCGCGGTCTGCCAGAAGATCAGGCCGAACTGGAGCAGACTGGCGCCGGCCAGGATGACGCTGGCGGCGATGGCGAGGCGGAAACTGGCGGTTCGGAAGATTTCAGTCCGGGGCACGGAGGCAGAAGCCGGCGCCGCGGATGGAGTGGATCAGCGGCGGCTCGCCGGGCACGTCGAGCTTGCGCCGCAGTTTGCCGAGATGGACGTCGACCAGGTTGGTCTGCGGGACGAAGCGGTAGCGCCAGACATCCTCGAGCAGCATGGCGCGGGTCAGGAGCTGGCCGGGACGCCTTGCCATGTATTCGAGCAGCTTGAACTCGCGTGGCAGGAGTTCGATGACGCGGCCGGAGCGCACAGCGCTGCGTTCGATCAGGTCGATGGTCAGCGGGCCCACCCGCAGGATGGTCTCGCGCGTGTCGGCGGGACGCCGGAGCAGGGCCTCGACGCGGGCGACCAGTTCGGGCATCGCGAACGGCTTGGTGAGGTAGTCGTCGCCGCCGGCCTTCAGCCCGCTGACCCGATCGTCGACGGCGGAGAGCGCGCTCAGCACCAGGACCGGAATGCGGGCACCCTCTGCGCGCAGGGTCTCGATAACGCTGATGCCGTCGAGGCCGGGGAGCAGCCGGTCGACGACGAGGAGGTCGAAGCGGCCTTCCCGGGCGCGGGCGAGACCTTCGTCGCCGGTCGGCGCTCCCTCGACGGCGAAGGCATGGCCAGTCAGCTCGTCGAGGATGTCGCGGGCGATTTCCTCGTCATCCTCAATGAGCAACAGCCTGCGTCCGTGTGCGGCCGTTTCCATCGCGCCCTGTTCTGGCAGAGGTGGCGAACGGCCGCGACTAAATTGGAGTTTCGAGGAAGGCGCGGGCGATGGAGAGGAACGCGTCGAGACGGTCGTGATGGACCCAGTGGCCGCAGCCTTCGAGATCGGCGACCTGCGCGTTCCCGAAATGGCCGAGCAGGCCGCCCTCGCCGGGATGACGGACCCAGCTTTCGCGGCCGTGGACGTGGAGCACAGGACAGGTGATGCGCGACCAGAGGCGGGTCACCTCGTCGCGGGTCAGGTCCGCGGGCTGGGGGAAACGGGTGTAGTTGTCGAACTTCCAGCTATAGGTGCCGTCCTCGTTCTGCATCACGCCGTGGCGGGTCAGGTGTTCGGCCTGGCGCTGGGAGAGGTGCTTGTTGGCCTCCTGCATGCGGGCGGTCGCCTCGAGGATGCTGGCGTAGCGACGCGGCAGGCGGGCGGATGCGGCGCGCTGCTTGCCGACCCAGTCGGCGACGCGTGTCTCGACGGGCGGCGGATCGCCGAAGTCGCGCTCGAAGCCGAGGCCTTCGATGACGATCAGGCGCCGGACGAGGTCGGGGAAGACGCCCGCGAAGCGCAGTGCCGCCATGCCGCCCCAGGAGTGGGCGATCAGGTTGACAGGGGCGAGCGACTGCTGGTCCGTCAGCTGGTGGAGGTCGTAGACGATAGCCTGCAGCGAGTAATATCCGTCGAGCGACCAGTCGCTGTCGCCGTGGCCGACCAGGTCGGGGGCGACAACATGGTAGTCGCGCCTGAGGTCAGCCGCGACCCAGTCCCAATTGCGGCAATGATCCTGGCCGCCATGGACCAGCAGCACGGTGGGCGCGGTCTCGTTGCCCCAGTCGACGTAATGCAGGCGAAGTCGACGGGCACGATAGGTGTGGGAGGTGGGACCGGTGGCAGCCTCGGCCGTGACGGGGGCGGTCAACGCGCGTGGGACGGCGGATCAGGCCTTGTCGGCTGGCTTGTGCAGGTTGATCAACGTTGCCTTGGCTTCGCCAAGGTCGATCTGCATGCCGGTCGAGACGGATACGGGCTTGATGGATGCGGCCGACGCGACGACCGAGGGGGAGGCCGCAGGCTTGAGCAGTTCGGAAGGGAGGAGTCCCAGGTCCGAGCTGGCGCCGCCCAGGGTGGCATTGCTTGCAGCAGCGGCGAATGCCTTGCCGTGATCGCTCGAAGCGCCGCCCGGCAGGGTCTCCGAATATGGCGTGGCGTAGATCGAGGTCGTTGAGCTGCCGAAGACGAAGTTGATGGACACCGAGCCGCTGATGATGGTGTCGCCACCGAAGCTCGCCGAGATGGTGTCGGTGTTGGTGAGGACCGCGCTGCCGAAAGGTGACTGCAATTGGAAGTTGCCTGAGTCGATTTCGGCGTAGGAGCTGGCGGTAAATCGGAACTGATCGGACAGGAAGCTCGAGAAGCTGGAGAAGGGACTGAAGCTGACCGGGCCGCTGTCGTGGAAGATGGCGCCGGCGGAACCGCCATTGATCGTGATAATACCCGTCAACGCCATGAGCGAAGCTCCTGCACGGTTCGATCTGGTGTGCCAGTCCGGCGGCTTGCGCGTTCCCTCGCTGTTGATAGCGAGACCGGACGCTGCGACGCAACAAAAAGACGCGTTCTCAGGCGGGTAGTCACGGAAGCGTTATTTGGAGAGGTTTCCCAGAAAAACCCCGCGTTGGACAAACGCGGGGATCACAAAGTACGCGGAAGGGTGATCAGCCCTTGTCGGAATTAGGCTTGTGCAGGGCGACCAGGGTCGCCTTGGCGTCGCCGAGGTCGATCTGGGTTCCGGTCGTCGGCGCAAGCGTCGGCCGGACGGAGGCGGCAGCGGCCGGAACCGTCGCGGAGGTCGCCGGCTTGAGCAGTTCCGTGTCGAGCACGTGAAAGGCGGTCGAAGCGCCACCGAGCGACACGTTGCTGGCCGCGGCCTTGAAGGTCGAGGACGCCCCGGGAAGAGTGTCGGAGTAAGGCGTGGAAAACAGCGAGGTGGTGGCGCTGCCGAAGACGAAGTTGATGGCAACCGATCCGCTGATGACGGTGTCGCCGCCGAAGCTGGCCGAGATGGTATCGGTGTTGGTGGCGACCAAGTCGCCGAACTTGGGGGAGATCAGCGTCAGGTTTCCGCTGTCGATTTCGGTGTAGGAACTGGCCGTGAAGGAGAACTGATCGGAGAGAAAGCTGGAGAACTTGGTAAACGGGCTAAAATTGATGGAGCCGGAGTCTTGGAAGACCGCGCCGGCCGATCCGCCGTTGATCGTGATCGTGCCTGTCAACGCCATGGGCGGGAATCCTTGTCTTGTCGCTCAGGTCTGGTCTTGACGATGAGACGTCCCTACAGGCGTTTCACGGTGCAGTGCAACAAAAACATCCGTGAGGGCGGCAAAGGTCACCGAACCGTCACGAGGGCTCACGGCCGGGCGGCTCGATGGCCGGCAACCCATCGGTCGACAGCTTGCGGCTGACCGCCCGGGCGAGGCGCCGCGCCTCCTCGATGGCGCCCACCGTGGCGCCGGCGTGGCGCGCCATCTTCTCCAGCGTCTCGTCGAGTCGCTCGATGTCGTGCCGCGTGGCCCCGAGCAGCCGGCCGATCGCCTCGGCACGCTCACCCAGCGCGAGCGTCATTGCGCCGAGGCGGATGCTGCGCAGCAGCCCGGGAAGAATGGCGGGACCCATCACCAGCACGCGCTGCACGCGGCCGAGCTCGTCGAGCAGGCCGGGAATCCTCGAAGCCTCGACGTAGAGGCCGTCGGTCGGGAGATAGAGGATGGCGTAGTCGACGGTCACGGGCGGGACGATGTATTTGCCGGCGATCCGCCTGGCTTCGGTTCGAAGCGCCGTGTCGAGCGCCCGGCGAGCGTTGCGCGCGCCGGCCGCGTCTCCGGCCTCCTCCGCGGCGAGCAGTCGCTCGTAGGCCTCGGACGGGAATTTGGCGTCGATGGCCAACAGCGGCCGCACGGCGAGACCGGAAGCGGGCATTCGGATGGCAAACTCCACGCTCTCGGCCGATCCTTCGCGAAGCCGGCAGTCGGTCTCGTAGGCACCGGCCGGGAGGATGTCGTCGAGCAGCGCGCGCAACTGGCCCTCCCCCCAGGCACCGCGGGCGCGGACGCTCGAGAACAGACGCCTGAGGTCGGCGATCTGGGCTGCGCTGGACTGCAGGTCGGTCGCGGCCTTCTGGACGGAGGCGAAGTGCTCGCCGATCGATTGGTGCAGATGTCGGAACAGGCTGTCGCGTAGACCGCCAAAATGGGCAGCATTGTTGTCGGCGAGTGCGGCGAGGCGGTTCTCGACGACCAGCCGGAGTTCGGCGCCGTCCCGCGCAAGATCGGCGGCCAGGCGGTCGAAGCGCTGGGCCGGCGGGCGTAGCCAGGCGAGGAGCAAGACCAGACAAGCGCCAGCGAGAGCGGCGAGTGCCGCGATGGGAATGTCGGGGCTCAACGGCGCCTCGGTGGCTGGAACGAAGAGTGAACGTGGCACATGCCCCGGCGGAGGCCAAGTCCGGCGTCGTCATAAGAGAAGGCTGGTGAGCTTCAGGACTTGCCCGAGCCGGTCCTGGAACTATCTTAGCTAAGCTTAGTCTAGTGGGCGCTCATGCAGACCCTGAACATCCATGCGGCAAAGACACAGCTTTCCCGGCTTCTGGATGAAGTGGCCGCTGGAGAGGACATCGTCATCGCACGTGCCGGCAAGCCGGTGGCCCGTCTCGTGCCGTTCGCCAGGTCGCGGCGAACACTCGGTCGCCTGGCGGGTGCGCTGATGGTGCCGGCGGATTTTGACGTGCCGCTGCCCGAGACCTTGGAAGGTCTGTTCGAGGGGCGCTGATGCGGCTGCTGCTCGACACGCACGTCCTGCTGTGGGCAGTGGCCGAGCCGGGACATCTCTCCGCCGCGATACGGGACGATCTCGAGAACCCGGAAAACGAGGTCCTGTTCAGCGCCGCCAGCATCTGGGAAATCGCGATCAAGGCCGGGCTGGGCCGGGTTGATTTCGCCGTGCGGCCCGAGCGGATTGCCTTGGCAGCGCGAGAGACCGGGTTCATCGAGCTGGCGGTGACGGCGCGCGCCGCGGCGCGGGTCGTGGACCTCCCGACGCATCACCGCGATCCGTTCGACCGAGTGCTGGTCGCACAGGCGATGCTGGAGCCGGCGCGGCTCTATACCGCCGATCCGCTGCTGCTGCCCTACTCCGACCTGGTGGAGCTGATCGGCTGAACCCGGAGCCGGCCGGCCTGCGCTCAGGCCGACATGTCCCTGGCTCGCTCGAGCGGCGCTCGACGCGAGCCGCGTTCTTCGTCGCCGGCTTCGGCACCGCCGCCTGGGCGCCGCTCGTTCCGTATGCCAAACATCGTCTCGGTCTGGATGCCGGCAACTTAGGGCTGCTGCTGCTTTGTCTTGGGGTAGGCTCCATCGTCACCATGCCGGCGACCGGAGCGCTCACGGCCCGGTTCGGCTGCCGCCGGGTGATTTGGACCGCTGGCCTGCTGGTGGCGACCTCGTTGCCCTTTCTCGCCACCGGGGCCAGCGCACCCGGCGTCGCCACGGCACTCTTTGCGTTCGGAGCCGGGCTTGGGGCCTTGGACGTGTCGATCAACGTGCAGGCGGTGATCGTGGAGCGGGCAGCCGGCCGCCCGATCATGTCCGGGTTCCACGCGCAGTTCAGCCTGGGCGGTCTCGCCGGAGCGGCCGGCATGACCGGACTGCTCTGGACGGGTCTGCCACCACTGTTGGCAGCCTTGGGTGTCGCGGTCGTGATCGCGGGCATCCTGGTGGTGTTCGGCGAGCATCTGCTGCCTTACGGAGGAGAC
This sequence comes from uncultured Acetobacteraceae bacterium, assembly GCA_964246925.1. GTDB lineage: Bacteria > Pseudomonadota > Alphaproteobacteria > Acetobacterales > Acetobacteraceae > CAXTPV01. The sequence continues at coordinate 28,921 of CAXTSH010000021.1, read as the reverse complement.
GAGGAAGCGCCCGTTTTCGCGCTGCCGCGTGGTGTGGTCCTTGGGATCGGCGCCGTGTGCTTCATCGTGTTTCTGGCGGAGGGCGCGATGCTCGACTGGAGCGCGGTGGTGATGACGTCGCTGCACGGCGTGGCGCCCTCACGCGCCGGGCTGGGCTACGCGGCGTTCGCGGTCGCGATGGCCGCGGGCCGATTTGGCGGCGATCGCGTCGTTCACGCGCTCGGCGGCCGCCGGGTTCTCGCGCTCGGCGCCCTGTGCGCGGCTTGCGGCCTGGCGCTCTCGGTGCTCTCCCCGTCGTGGGTCGCGGCACTGCTCGGCTTCGGGATGGTCGGCCTGGGCTGCTCGAACATCGTTCCGATCCTGTTCTCGTTACTCGGCCGGCAGACTGTCATGCCGTCCAATCTGGCGGTCGCGGCCGCCAGCACGCTTGGTTTCTCCGGTATTCTGACCGGGCCGGCGCTGATCGGGTTTGCGGCCGAGATCAGCAGCCTTCCGATTGCGTTCCTGGGTGTCTCGGCGACACTCTTGATTGTGGCAGCAAGTTCTCGGATCGCGGCTTAACGGTTGGCGCCGCCCCCACGGCCAGCACCGGCGACGTTGAAGGCGTGCCCTCGCGAGACCGCGAAGCGCTGCGGCACCGAGTGATGGAAGCGCAAGCCGGGCCAGACCGGCATCTGGGCCTGGCGTCGCCTTCCCTGTCCTAGGCGACGAGCCTGAAGAGCAGCAGCGAGCGGCCGGTGGTGGCGTAGGTCGAGCCGATCGGCTGTAGCTTCCTGTCCTTGATGTCGGGAAGATTGGTATCGAGGATGAGCTGCCACCGGGTGCCGCCGGTCGACGGCGGCAGGGTGACGCGCACCATGTCATGATGGCCGTTGAGCACCATCAGCAGGGTCGCATCGTTGGCGGCGCGGCGGACTCCGGTCGCCTGCGAGCGGCCATCCATCAGCATGCCAAAGCAGCGGACGTGATCGCTGGCCCAGTCATCGTGCGTCATGTCATTGCCTTCGGCGTTGACCCAGGTGACGTCGCGCACGCCCAGTTCCTCGTTGAACTCGCCGGTCAGGAAGCGGCGTCTGGCCAGCACCGGGTGATCACGGCGAAGGGCGGCGAGGCAGCGGACGAAGTCGATCTGGTCGGTGGCGTAGCGGCCCAGGTTCCAGTCGATCCACGAGATCGCGTTGTCCTGGCAATAGGCGTTGTTGTTGCCGCCCTGGCTGCGGGCGAACTCGTCGCCGGCGAGAAGCATGGGCGTGCCCTGCGCCAGCAGCAGGGTCGCGAGCAGGTTGCGCATCTGGCGTTCGCGCAGGCGGATGATGGCGGGATCGTCGGTCGGACCTTCCGCACCGCAGTTCCAGGACAGGTTGTTGCCGTGGCCGTCGCGGTTGTCCTCGCCGTTCGCCTCGTTGTGCTTGTCGTTGTAGGAGACGAGATCGTTCAGCGTGAAGCCGTCATGGGCGGTGATGAAGTTGACCGACGCCCACGGCTTGCGGCCGCGCCGGTTGAACTTGTCGGCCGAGGCGCAGAGGCGCTGCGCCAGTTCGGCCGGGTTCACGTCGCCCTTCCAGAACGAGCGGACGCTGTCACGGAAACGATCGTTCCATTCGGCCCAGCCGGGGGGAAAGCCGCCGACCTGGTAGCCGCCGGGGCCGCAATCCCAGGGCTCGGCGACCAGCTTGAGGTCGGACAGGATCGGGTCCTGGCGGCAGCTGTCGAGGAAGCCGTTGCCCTCGTCGAAGCCGTACTCCTCGCGGCCGAGAATGGTGGCGAGATCGAAACGGAAGCCGTCGACATGCATTTCGGTCGCCCAGTAGCGCAGGCTGTCGGTGACCATCTGCAACACGCGGGGATGGCTCATGTTGAGCGTGTTCCCGGTGCCGGTGTCGTTGATGTAGAAACGCTTCTGGTCCGGCAGCAGGCGATAGTAGCTGGCGTTGTCGATGCCCTTGAAGGACAGGGTCGGGCCGAGCTCGTTGCCTTCCGCGGTGTGGTTGTAGACGACGTCGAGGATCACTTCGAGGCCGGCGTCATGCAGGTGGGCGACCATCGCCTTGAACTCGGAATGCGCGCCGGTGGTGCCGCTGGCATAGCCGGGGTGGGGGGCGAAGAAGCCGATGGTGTTGTAGCCCCAGTAGTTGGTGAGATCCTTGCCGTGCAGATGGTCGTCGTCGAGGAAGGTGTGGACGGGCAGCAGCTCGACCGAGGTCACGCCGAGCGACCGGATGTAGTCGACGACCTCCTTGACCGAGAGGCCGCCGAAAGTGCCGCGCAGCGCGTCGGGTACCAGCGGGTGCAGCTTGGTGAAGCCCTTGGCGTGCATCTCGTAGAAGATCGTGCGTTCCCAGGGCACGCGCGGCCGCTGATCCCGGCCCCAGGTGAAGGAGGGATCGACGACGCGGCATTTCGGCATGAAGGCTGCGGAGTCGCGTGCGTCGAGCGAGAGGTCCGCGTTCCTGGCGCCGATCGTGTAGCCATAGAGGGCGGGGTCCCATTGGAGCGCGCCGACATGGGCCTTGGCGTAGGGGTCGAGCAGCAGCTTGTAAGGATTGAACCGGTGACCGTTCTCAGGGTCGAATGGCCCGTGCACGCGATAGGCGTAGACGGTGCCTGGGCGGGCGTCAGGCAGATAGCCGTGCCAGACCTCGTCGGTGTATTCTGGCAGGTCGAGGCGTTCGATCTGCTCGCGGCCCTCGTAGTCGAAAATGCAGAGCTCGACACGCGTCGCGTTGGCGGAGAAGAGGGCGAAATTGACGCCCAGCCCGTCCCAGGTGGCGCCAAGCGGATGCGGCAAACCTTCGAGGATGCGCGCGGATCGCATGATGTTGAGCACGTGTCGCACGCCCGTCGTCAGTGAGGCAGCAAACCTCGTAGCACGCCCGGAAGCAGGGCCGCGAGTGGGTTGACGGTGACGGCGGGATGGCTGGCCGGCCCCTTCAGGGTGAAGGTGGCGGCGAAGACGCCACCGCCGCGTTCGGGGCTGAACAGGTGCCCCACGAGCGGAAGACGTCCGGGAAGGGTGTTGAAGATATAGGCCGGGACGATGGTGCCGGTCAGGTCGAGATCGTTCGAGCGCGTATCGATACGGCCGCGGGCGGTCAGGCCGAGGGCGGGCTGCCAGGCGTGTGCGTGGTCGAGCGTGAGCACGCCGTTTTGCCAGTCGAAGGGGACGGACACACGGCTGACGGAGATGTCCGGGGTTTTTGCAGGATCGGCAAGGCCGTAGACGGTCAGGTCGCGCAGCAACCGAACCACGGCCGGGACGCGCAGCAGGGTGAATTTGTCGAGTTCGGCGGTGCCGCTGATGCCGTCGCTGGGGACGCCTTCGGTCAGGGATGCCTTGATGGTGAGCGATCCGTGGCGGACACGGTCGGTCAGGTCGAAGGCGGACAGGAGCTGGCCGGCATCCTCGGTGCGGAGGTTCAGCGTCCGGCCGGAGCCGGTCTCGGTGAGCGTGCCGGTGGCCGGGACCGGGCCGGTGGCGGTGACGTCGGCGGTGCGGAGATGAGTGCCGCCGCCGCCCAGCCTGGCGCGAACGCCGCCGATGTCGACATGGTTGGCGAGCGTCACGCGGTCGAAGGCGAGTTCGGCCTGCCACGGCTGTCCGGTCTTGGCGGCGGCGGGTCTGGGTGGCGCGGACGCGGGCTTGGGCGATGGCGTGGCACCGAACAGCGAGGCGAGGTCGAATTCGGGTCCGGAGAGGGCGAGACGGAACAGGCCGCCGGTGGCGGCGGGGAAGTCGAGTCGGCCGGCGGCACGGGTGCGGCCGATCCTGATGCGGTCGAGTGCGAGGCCGGTCAGACCGTTGGGGCCGGCGATGCCGCGCGTGGCGATGTCGAGGTCGGGGCCGCTGGCACCGAGCTGGTCGATGGCGGCGAGATGGCCGCTGGCGAGATCGAGGTCGGCGTGCAGCGACGCCGCCGGCCCGGCCTGCTTGCCCCAGCCGAAGGGCGTGGTGACGGTGGCGCGGCCGAGGTCGGCGTCCAGCGCCAGCGTGGCCTGCTTGTTGCGACGAAATCTGTAGTCGGCGGACAGCGAGACGAGGCCGCCGAGCACACGGCCGAACTCGGTGCTGGCACGCCGGATCGCGTCGCCGTTGGCGTGGGTTTCGGCGTGGACGTGCTCGGTGATCTGGGTCGGCGGTCCGGCGCGAAAATCCAGGCCGATGGTCAGCGCGAGCGGGAGGGCGGCGAAGACGCTGTCGCCGCGCATGGTCAAGCCGTTGGTGTCGGCATCGAGGACGAAATGACCGTCGTCGATGGAATGGCCGAGAGCGACGTCGCCGAGATGGACATCGGCGAGGACGACGTGAGCGCCGATGACGACCTGATCCATGGTGACGCGGTCGTCGAGCGGAAGGGCCACGTGCAGGCGGACGTCCACGGTTCCGGTTGGGTTGTTCAGGGTGAGCGGCTGGCGCGAGAGGAGGTGCAGGCGCTTCTCGTTGAGCACCGACAGGAGAGCGGCGAGCGGGCCTCTGATGCGGGCGTTGATGTCGCCCGGCTGGTCACGGGCGGACAGTCCGGTGATACGCATCCGGGTGCCGGAGACGTCGAGCGGCCCCTGGTGGCCGGAGGTGAGGTTGATCGTCAGGCTGTCGGCGTCGTCGATGTGCAGGTGAGCGCCGGCCCCGGTGATCGGGGGGATGGGGCGCAACCAGTGAAGCTCGGCGCGGGACACGTCGAGGCCGCCGGTGACGGACGCGACCGAGAGGCCGGCGAGGCCGCCGGGACTGGTCAGGGTGGCATGCACGCTCAGGTTCGATGCGATGCCCTTCGGCAGGTTGGCGAGCGTCCATTGCCGGGCGCCGCGAGCGACCTGAGCGGGCCACCAAAGACCGAAGGACGGCAGCGGGACGGGCGTGGCGGCGAGGTCGACGGTGCCGGCGTTGCCGGCGATGACGGCGTGGGCGGAGACGACCGGCCCCGGGGCGCCGTTTGCGCCCGCGAGCGTGAGTGCGACGGCGAGGTCGGCGTTGCCCTGGGTATGGAAGGTCAGGTGGGCGCGCGCGGCGGCCAACGGGATGTCGCTGCCGCCTGCCGACAGAGTGCCGGCGCCTGAGGTGAGGTCGGCGTCGAGTGCCAGCGGCGTGAGGTCGCGGTCGAGCGGCACCGAAGCAGTGAGGCTGACCGGAGCGTGCCATGCGCCCAGGGCCGGAAGAAAAGCCGAGTAGCCTGAAGGGTCTACAGGCCCGAGCCTGAAATCGAGGCGATTATCACTGACTGTGGCATCGATGGATGTCTGGTTTCCAAAGGTAGGACCTCTGGCGGGGTTCGGGGCGTCACGCCGGGAGGCGTGCTCACGCACTATGCCCCGACCTTGCTGCAGTTCGGCGTGGGCGGTGCCGGTCAGGGGCGCGGAGGCGTTCCGCCGGTCAAGGTCGGCGGTGAGGTGGTTCGCCGACAGGGTGAGGCCGGATTGCTCGTCGGCGAGCTCGACGGTGAAGTCGGCGAGGTGGATGTGCTCGAGTTTGCCCGTCAACGACCGTCCCGTGGTCCTGGCCGGCGAGGAGCCGGGCACGAGCTCGATCTCGCCGTCGGCACGGCGATGCAGGTGCACCATCCCGCCATACGCGGTGAGCGCGGTCGGCAGCAGGCGAAGCTGCAGCAGCGACGCGGGCGAGAAGGAGACCGACGCTGCGTCGAGCGTCGCGAGCGTGGCGGAGCGGGCCCGGATCGCAACACCGGTCAGCGACAGGGTGATCGGCGCGTCGGGCCGACGCCAGCCGTTCCAGGCCAGGGTGGCGTGACGGAGGGAGAGCGAGAGCGAGACCGGAGCCATTCTGTGCGTCAAGGCCCGGGCCAGGGCGGTGACGTCGACCGGTCCCGCCGAAAGGCGCCAGGCGAGGATGATGCAGGCGAGCAGGCCGGCAAGGACGAGAGAGGTCAGCAGCCGGAACGCGCCCGACAACACGCCGGCAACGGGGGCTTGACCGTCTCGCCTTCGCAAGCGGACGCTCATCGGCGATGCCGGACGCCCGACTGCCCACAGGCTGGCCTCGCCCGGGCGACAACGAGGCTGCCGGCCGGCTCGCCGAACGGCTTGCCACCTGCGCCGATCCGGTCGAGCGGGGCCGGCTGCCGACGCCGGCGGCATCCGCTCTTGTCGCCTGCATCGGCGGCAACAGCCCCTACCTGTCGGATCTCGCGCTGCGGGAGACCGACGCGCTGTCCCGGGTGCTGCGGGACGGGCCGGAGGCGGCGGTGGTGGCGGCGATCGCGTGCCTCGATGGCACGGATCGGGCGGCGGCGCGCCCGGCCATCGCGGCGGCATTGCGGACAGCCAAGCGGCGGGTGGCGCTGGCGGTGGCGATCGCCGACATCGGCGGCTTGTGGAGCCTGGAGGACGTCACCGCGGCGCTGAGCCGGCTCGCCGACCGGTGCCTTGCGGTCGCGGTGGAGCACCTGCTCGGGGAAGGCCTCCGGGCGGGGCGCCTGAGGCACCGTGGCGGTTTCGTCGTGCTGGGAATGGGGAAGCTCGGAGCCGGCGAGCTGAACTATTCGAGCGATGTCGACCTCTTGCTGCTCTACGAGCCGCAAGCCGAGCGCGACGCCGAGCGGGCATCGTCGACGTTCTCGCGGATCGCGCGCGACCTCGTGGCCCTTATGCAGGCACGCGACGCGAACGGCTATGCCTTCCGGGTGGACCTCCGGTTGCGGCCGCACCCGCAACTCACTCCACCGGCGCTGGCGGTGGAGGCGGCGCTGACCCATTACGAGGCGCTCGGCGAGACGTGGGAGCGGGCGGCGCTGAGCAAGGCGCGGGCTGTGGCGGGCGACCTGATGCTGGGCGAACGCTTCCTGCGCGACGTGGCGCCCTTCGTCTGGCGCCGGCATCTCGACTTCGCGGCGATCGAGGACATGCGCGCGATGAAGGCGCGGATCGATCGCCGGCAGTCCGCACTCGGTGCGTCGGGGCTGCTTGCGAAGCGAGGATTGGCCGGCCACGACCTCAAGCTGGGCGAGGGCGGGATACGGGAGATCGAGTTTGCGGCCCAGACGCTGCAACTGGTGTGGGGCGGACGCGAGCCGGGCTTGCGGGCGCGCGGCACGCTGGCGGCGCTGCGCGGGCTTGAGGCGGCCGGGCGGTTGCCGGCGGATCAGGCACAGGCGCTCGGTCACGCCTATCGGGCGCTTCGGCAGGTGGAGCACCGGTTGCAGATGGTGGCGGATCGGCAGACCCACGCGCTGCCGGTCGACACGTTGGAGTTCGAGCGGTTCGCGGGCTTCATGGGCGAGCGGGATGGAGCGGCGCTCTCGGCTCGACTGCTGTCGCTGATGTTGCCTGTGAGACGGGTGTTCGACGCGCTGTTCGCGGGCGGCGGCGGCGGGTGGGACGCCGCGATGGCGGCGCTGCCATCGTTCGGCTTCGGCCGGCCCGAGGCGGCGCTGCTGGTCGAGCATTGGCGGTCGGGCGGCGTGCGCGCGTTGCGCAACGACCGGGCGCGGGCATTGCTGGGGGATCTGCTGAGCCGGTTGCTGGCGGCACTCGGCCGGCAGCGCGAGCCGGATGCGGCGCTGGCGCGGTTCGCGCACCTGCTTGAGCGGCTGCCCGCCGGCGTGCAGGTGTTCTCGTTGCTGGGACGAAATCCGGCACTGATCGAGCGGCTTGCCGACCTGCTCGGTGCGTCGCCGCTGCTGGCCGACCACCTGGCGATGGTGCCGGCGGCGCTGGAAGGGTTGCTTGCCGCCGACGAGGTCGACCCCGATCCGCAGCGGACGCTGGCGCGCGAACTGGCAGGCACGCGCGACGGCGGCATGCCGGAGGTCGCCATCGAGACCACGCGGCGGTTCGTGCGCGGCGAGGAGTTCCGGTTGGGGCTCGCGGAGCTTGGGGGGCGGATCGACGTCGATCGTGCCGGCGCCGCACGCACGGCTCTGGCGGAGGCGGCGATCGGGGTGCTGCTCCCCAGGGTGCTGGCCTCGCACGAGGCACGGCACGGGCGACTGGCCGGCGGGATGGTGGTGGTCGCACTCGGCAAGGCCGGATCGCGCGAGATGATGGCGGGGTCGGACCTCGACCTGATGCTGATCTACGACGCGCCGGCCGGGGCCGAGAGCCAGGGCCGGCGGGTGCGAACGCTGCCGGCGAGCGCATTCTATGGGCGGTTGTCGCAGGCGCTGGTCGCCGCGGTGACCGCGCGCGGGTTGGACGGGGCGCTCTACGACGTCGACATGCGGCTCAGGCCGTCAGGCAACCAGGGGCCGGTGGCAGTCTCGCTCGAGGCATTCGAGCGATATCACCGCGAGCAGGCGTGGACCTGGGAGCGGATGGCGCTGACGAGGGCGCGGGTGGTCGCCGGGCCGGCCCGGCTCCGGGCACGGGCGCGGAGCGCGATCGCCGAGGCGCTCGATCATGCGGGCGAGGGAGAGCGGATCAGGGCGGACGCGGCCTTGATGCGGGGGCGTCTCGGGCGCGACAAGCCGGCCGAAGGGGCATGGGATGTCAAGATGCGCGACGGCGGACTGCTCGAGGTGGAGTTCATCGCGCAGGCGTTGCAGCTCGACTCGGGGCTGGCGCGCGCATCGCGGCATCCGACGACACGGCGGGCGCTGGCGGCGCTGGCCAGGGCCGGCCTGGTGCGGCGGCGCGAGGCGGTCAGGCTGATCGCGGCGGACCGGTTCTGGCGCACGGTGCAGTCGACCCTTCGGCTGACGCTGGGGACTTCGGTGCCGCGGGAGCCGGCGGAACGCTTGCGGGACAGTGTGGCGGCGGCACTTCGGATCGCGCCGGATGCGATCGAGGCGCGTATGGACAGGATGGCATCCCTCGTGCGGCAATCGTTCGAGCGCCACCTGGGGCGGATCGAGGAGGGATGACGATGGACGGGGTGACGGAAGGGGGGACGGCGCCCGATTTCAGCCTGCCGGCGACCGGCGGCCGGACGGTGCGGCTGGCGGACTATGCGGGGCGCAAACTGGTTCTTTACTTCTATCCGAAGGCCGACACGCCGGGTTGCACCAAGGAGGCGTGCGCGTTCGAGGAGGCGTTGCCCGCCCTGGGCAAGCTCGGGCTGGCGGTCGTTGGGGTGTCGAAGGACCCGGTGAAGAAGCTCGAAGCGTTTGCTTCGAAATACTCTCTGACGTTCCCGCTCGCGTCGGACGAGGCGGGTGGTGTAACCGAGGCGTATGGCGCGTGGGGCGAGAAGTCGATGTATGGAAAGAAGTATATGGGGATCGACCGGTCGACCTTTTTGATCAATTCGGACGGCAAGGTGCTGAAAGCATGGCGCGGCGTGAAGGTGCCGGGCCATGCTGCAGACGTGATGAAGGCGGCCAGCTAGGGGTGAGCTGGCTCTAGTAACCCGGAGCGTAGCCGGGGGCCGCGTAGGCGACCGGCGGCGGGGCCGCATAGACCACTGGCGGCGGCGCATACACGACCGGAGGCGGGGCGACGTAGGCGGGTCGCGCCAATGCGGCACCCGCCAGGGCTCCGACCGCCACGCCGGCGGCGAGTCCGACGCCGAGGCCCGGGCCGCGGTGATAGTAGCCGCCCCGGTAGTAGCCGCCATGATAGTAGCCGCGATGCCAGTACGCCTGAGCCGGCGCGATGGTCGCGATCCCCATCGTCACGGCTGTAGCGGCGGCGAGAACGCGCGTCTTGGTGAACATGCGATGATCCTCCTGGCATCCAGATGGGGGGTAGCGCGTGGCCTTTTCGAGGCGGTGTTTGTTGCAAATCTTGACCGGACGGGGAGTTCCTTACCGGCCGACGCGGCGCCAGCCGGGAGGCGGCGCGAACAGCCCGGGATCCTGCACCGTGTGTTGGACGGACACCGCCTCGACCAGAATCCGGTCGCCGGCGCGGGCGCGGGTCAGCACGCCATCGGCGGTGAGACAGACGGTGACGGCGTGGCCGTCCGGATCGTGGGTCGCCCACTCGGCGCAGGGAAGGCCGGCGACGACCGCGTCGCCGAGGCGGGCGTAGCCGCCGGTCGCGCGCCTGCCACGCGTGTCGGCCGTGCCGGACGGCGCGGGTCCCACGCTGAAATCGTGCGCCCGCAGGTCGAGGACGGTGAGCGTTCGGTGGACGACGTCGGTGATGATGGCCATGCCGCCACCCGGGGCGTCGACCCGTTGCAGTCCGCGCGCAGCCGAGACGCGCAGCGTCTGCCGCACGTTCGCCTCGCCGGTGACGTAGACGATGGCGGTGTCGGACTGCGGGAAGACGAATGGCAGCTCCGCCGCATGCGCGGGAGCGGCCGCGAGCAGACCGGCCATGAGGACCGCGCGCCTCACGGCTCGGATGCCGGATGCGCCACGCGCTGATACCCGGCGGGAGGTGCGAAGATCGCGGGCAGCAACGGCGCGGTCGACACGAAGGTGGCGTGGACCTTGCCGCTGGTGCCGGTCCCGTCGACGCCGCTGGCGTCGAGCAGCAGGCCGGACGGCGTGACACAGACCCTGGCGTGTCCCTTGGGCGAGCTCATCATCCAATCCTCGCAGGTCAGACCGGCAATCTTCTGCATGGTGCCGATACGCGCGTAGTCGTTGGCCGGGTCGAGCAGGAACGGGTCGGCGACCGGACCCTGCGAGGGGATCACCATAAAGGCGCGAGGACCGTTCAGCACGACCGTGAGCTGGCCGTTTCTGCGGTCGAGCACGGTGTCGCCGCCGCCATCCGGACGGTCGACGCGGAGCAGATCGCCGGCGTGGCCGAAATAGACCCTGACCTGTTGCGGGCCCTGGTTCTGCGCGACCACCTGATAGACGATGGTGGCGTCGATCGCCGGCATGCTGGGTGGCTTGTCGTAGGCCTGTGCCGCACCGGCGAGGCAGACGAGTACGAGCGCGGTCGGAAACGGTTTGGGCATCCTCGTCCCCCTCAACCCAGACGATCGATCTCGGCCGACATGGCATCCGGGTGTGGGTCGTGGAGCCACGATGCGGGCTCGGCGACGGCTCGCGCGAGCATGCGCTTGTAGTCGGCCCGCGCGATCTCGAGCGCGCCGAAGCGAGCGAGATGCGAGGTGACGAATTGAGTGTCGAGCAGGGTGAAGCCGGCCAGGCGGAGGCGGGCGACGAGGTGGACGAGAGCGACTTTGGAGGCGTCGGTGACGAGGCTGAACATGCTCTCGCCAAAGAAGGCGCCCCCGATGACGACGCCGTAGAGACCACCGACGAGCTTGCCGTCGAGACGGGTTTCGAGGCTGTGTGCGTGCCCGCGGCGGGCGAGCTCGGTGAACAGGCGCTCGATGTCGGCGTTGATCCAGGTGTCGTCGCGGCCGGCGCGCGCTCGGGCGCAGGCGGCGATGACGGACGGGAAGTCGGCGTCGGCGGTGACCACAAACCGGCCGGAGCGGACGAGGCGCCTGAGTTTGCGCGGCATGTGAAAGCCGTCGAGAGGCAGGATGCCGCGTTGCTCGGGGTCGAGCCAGTAAAGGCGCGCCGCCTGCCTGGTCTCGGCCATCGGAAACAGGCCGAGGCGATACGCCTTGAGCATCATGTCCGGTGTGACCTCGACGGGCCGGCGGGGTACGGGCATCGACATGCAGCCCAACATGACGACCGGAGCGGCGGAGGGCCAGATGGACGCGTTGCGGTTCGTGGTCAGGATGCTGGCGCTGGCGGCCGCTTTCATGGCGGCGCGTTACCTGGCGCCGCACCTCATCAGCGGCATTGCCGTCTATGTGGCGGTGGCGCTGTGCGCGTTGGCGATGTTCGGCGCGGTGGTGGGGGTGATTCGAGGTTGACGGACGCCGGGCGGAGTTACTCGCCGGTGTCCGTCGGGTCCGGGACGTCGTCCATCTGCGGACCGCCGGCTTTGGTGCGGGTCACCAGGGCTTCCTGTCGGCGGAGCTGGACCGTCTCGACGTGCTGGCGGGTGGTGCGGACGCGCCGGACGTGGATCTCCTCGGCCAGCAGCAACCTGCGCTCGACGACGACGACTTCCTCGACCACGGGCATGATGGTCAGATCACCGTCCTGCCTGATCTCAGGCACGACGTCGACGTAGCGGCCGATCGGCACACGCTCGATCTCGACCCGTTCGTGTGCTGTCGTTTCCTCGACCAGATGGTCGCGGGTGTGGGTGACTGTCTCGACGCGAACGACAGCCGTCTCGACGCTTCGGCGCGAGACGGCCACCTCTTCGCCGCGCAGGGGAATGATCACCTCATCCGGCGCCGCCTCGGGCTGACCCTCCGTCTCGAAGACGGTGTCGTCGGACGGCACGTCCGGGTCCGCGTCACTCCTTGAGGGTGTCGCGGACAGTGTCCTTCGCACCCCCGACAGCCTTCTGCGCTTTGCCGGCCGTCTTTTCGGCGCGGCCCTTTGCCTCGGTCTTGCTGTCGCCGGTCATCTTGCCGGCGGCCTCCTTGACGGCGCCGGAAGCCTGTTTGCCGGCGCCTTTGACGCGATCCTTGTCCACGACGTTCTCCTCCGTTTCTGTTCCTCCGATATAGACTTGGAGGCTGGCGCCGGTAAGCCGCGCGGCGGCAGCGCGCGCGAGCCCGGATCGAAGGTCAATTCGTACCACAGGCGCGTGACATCTGAACCAGCCACGGTCGCCGGCGGTCCGTTCGAGACTGTGTTTGAAGAAGTTTTGACGCGGCTTGCAGCGACCTGGCCGAACGTGCCGTTTGCCGGCCGGTCATCGCCGCCGCCCTGGATCGCGAAGACGTGATCGGCGCGTGCGGATGTGCTCAGGTCGTGGCGACGCGCGATGCCAGGCGCTCGCGGATGAGTTCGGCCACCTCGCGGACCTTGGCGCCGTGAACCCGTTCCAGGCGGCGGACGGTGAAGTGGGCGCGGGCGAGTTCCTGATAGTGCGACAGGAAGGCCGCATTCAGCGACGCGCCGCACAGCGCGCCGGCGACGGGCATCATCTGCACCGCAAACTTCTGGCCGATGACGATGCCGTAGCGGGACGCAACCTCGGAGATCAGCATGACCATCGGCGTGCCGCGCATCATCGATCGGGCCGAGAAGTAGCCGAGACCGCTGTCGTCGGGGTTGCTGCCCAGACCCTTCAGCGCAAAGACCTCGAGACAGGCCCGGCGTGCGTCGAGGGTGGCGAGGTCCTCGCCTTCCTCCCGCGCGATGCGGGCGATCTCGCGCATGATCGTCACCGTCGAAAAGCCGATGTCGGGAATGAAGCCGGCGAAGCCCGACATGCCGCCGGCGGCCCCGGAGGCGACGACGGCGACCTGGGCGACGCGGCCCACGGTGCGGTCCTGCCGGTTGCGTATGGAAGCGCCGTCGCGCATGCCGACGACCGCGACGTCGTAGGCGCGGGCGAGGGCCGCTTCGGCGATGCCGCGAAGCTTGGTCTGCAGGTTTGGGGCGAGGCCCAGCGTGCGCGCCCCCATCGTGCTCATCCGGCCAACCGCGCCGCCCATCAGGTCGGCGAGGCGGACGAGCAGGCCGCGGCCTGCCTCGAGCCGTTCGAGGGCGCGCTCCAGTTCGCCCTGGGCCTCGCCTTCGAGGGATGGGACGGTTGCCAGCGACATGCCGAACCCCTCGCTTGCGGCACTTGCGCTCATGTCCGATCTCCCCGTGCTTTCGGAGATCGAACGCGCGGCGAGGCGATCGGTCGCGAGGGTTAGCGTGCGACGCCGCGCGTAACGAGGCTGGCGAGTTTGCTGGCAACACGGATGACGCAGGCCTGATCGTCGGCGTCGAGTTCGCGGAAGTAGCGGAGCAGCGCCACTTCCTCGCTCGAGATCGGCGTCGGGTCGCGCAGGCGGAGCGGCGGGTCCTGGTAGTGGCCGGGGTGCAATTGCCGGACCGGGACGTCGAGCGCCTCGGCGATCAGGCGAGCCTTGGCACCGAAGCCGGCACGGCCGGTCTCCCACTGGGCGACGGCACTCCTCGAAACGCCTGTCGCCTGGGCCAACTGGTCCTGCGTCCATCCGCGGCTACGGCGGAGCGCCTTGATCCGCTCACCGCCAGACACCGCAACGGGAGGCATGCCGGTCTTCCCGCCCGGCTGACCGGTCATCCCGGCTCCACGAGACGGGTCGGGAACAGCCCACTCACGGCGGATCACCATATCAAATTCTGCACTTGGTAAAGTTATAACTGATTCGTCCAAATCGGAAGATCGAAACGCACCGGGCGGTGGCAGACGCCTGGATGCAATTGTAATGATGACATGCCCAAACGGTGACCCTCGTTGGGGTCACCACCGTCCAAACGGACTGGTCAGCGTCGTTCGATCAGCTCAATCTTGTAGCCGTCCGGGTCTTCGACGAAGGCGATCACGGTGGTGCCGAACTTCACCGGTCCGGCCTCGCGCGTCACCTTGCCGCCCCCGGCACGGACATGTTCACAGGTTGCCGCCACGTCGGGAACGCCGACGGCAAGATGCCCGAAGCCGTTGCCGACCTCGTAGGGAACGTCCTGATCCCAGTTGTGCGTCAGCTCGATTTCCGCCTGGCCGTTCGCGTTGGTGTCGTAACCGACGAAGACCAGCGTGTACCGGCCCGCTTCGACGACGTTGCGCCGGAGCTCCTTCATGCCGAGCAGGTCATAGAAGGCAACGCTCCGTTCGAGGTCGCGAACGCGGAGCATGGTGTGAAGGTAACCGGCCATGGGCGTGATCTCCTATCGAACGTGATGGTCGAGGCCGAACAGGAACAGGCCGGCCGCGTCGGCGCGCGCGACCGCGGCGGCCTCGTCGATCAGCAGGATGCCGCCTGCCTCGAAAGCGATCCCGCGCAGGCCAGACGCGGCGGCGGCGGTCACGGTTTCCGGCCCGATCGCGGGCAGATCGGCACGCCGATCCTGGCCCGGCTTGGGCAGCTTGACCAGAACGCCGCCGGGACCGGGCAGCGCCAGTCCGGCGGTGCGTTGCAGCATGCGGTCGGTGCCCTCGATCGCTTCGACCGCGAGCACCGCACCTTGCTGGACGACGCAGGCCTGGCCGACATCGACCCGGCCAAGCGCCTCGATGACGGCGACCGCGCGCTCGATATCGGCGCGCGCCGCAACGTCGGGGGCGTGACGGCCGAGCGGACCTCGCCTGCCGAGCTCCCGCGGCAGGAACTCGTGCGCGCCGCGCACCGCAAACCCCTCCTCGCCCAGGATGCGCACGATGGCCGCGAGCAGCCCGTCGTCGCCGGTGAAGAACGCGCGGCCGATCCGTGCCAACAGACGCGCACCCTCGGCGTCCGGCCTGAGGTCGCGCAGGCCGGGGCGCCTGATCGGTCCGATCAGCACGATGTCGCTGCAGGAGTGGTCGCGGAGCAGCGACAGGATGCGGCCCCCTGCGGCCGGACGCGCCCAGGCGTGCGGGAAGGGTTCGATCACCGCCGGCTCGGCGAAGTCCTCGAAGCCGACGACGAACACCGGGCGTCCCGAGCGGACGACGGCTTGCGCGACGCGGCCGGGAAGCGGTCCGCCACCGGCCAGGATGCCGACGGTGGCCGGATCAGCCGGAGAAGTCGGAATCGTCGTCCTCGGCGGGCCGGACCGACGCGGGAACCAGGCCGCGCCTGCTCGCGCCGTCGATGAAGGCCAGGATGTCGGCCACCTTCGGCTCGTCGCTGAACTCGGCACGTACGACCCGCAGCCGTTCGGCGAAGGGAGCCGCTTCGGCGGCGCGCGGAAACAGGGTTCGAAAGGCGTGGCGCAGACGCTGCAGCGATTGCGGCGTCGCACCGCTGCGGCGCAAGCCGATCCAGTTCAGGCCGACCAGCCGGGCGCGGTTGCCGAGCACGCTGCCGTACGGAATGACGTCGCGCTCGACCCCGGCGACGCCGCCGACAACGGCACCGGGACCGATCCGCACGAACTGGTGCAGGGCCGCCGAACCCATGATCCTGGCACCCGGCCCGATCACGACATGGCCGCCCATGACGACATTGTTGGCGATGATGACGCCGTCGCCGATGTCGCAATCGTGCGCGATGTGGGTGACGGCCATGATCAGGCAGTCGCGGCCGATCCGGGTGAGCAGGCTGCCGGTGACGGTGCCTCGATGGACGGTGACGTGCTCGCGTAGCACGCAGCCGGCGCCGATCTCGGTGCGGGTGGCTTCGCCGCGATATTTGAGGTCCTGCGGCGGCAGGCCGACGGTGACGAACGGGTAGAGCGTGCAGCCCGCGCCGATCAGGGTGTCGCCGTCGACGACGACGTGGGAGAGCAGCCTGGTGCCGACACCGAGTCGGACTTGCGGACCCACATGGCAGAACGGGCCGACGACGACCCCCGGCTCAAGTTCGGCGCCGGGATGGACGATGGCGGTGGGGTGGATCCGATCCTCCGATGCTTGCTCGATATCCAAATCCACCCCCAATCCTGACGCTCAGCGGCCTGCCGATCGCCTTGGTCCGCTGCTACAGGGCTGCAAACTTCGGGGGCAGGACACTAGTGCCGGGCGCACGCCCGGCCAAATGACGCCGTGTGTCAGTGCGTAACCGGCCGCGGCGGCTCAGACGCCCATGATCATCGCCGAGAAGCTCGCCTCGGCAACCTCGGTGCCGTCGACACGGGCGACGCCGCGAAACTTCCAGACGCTGCCACGGTGGCGATCCTTGTCGACATGCACCCGGAGCTGGTCGCCGGGGACCACGGGGCGGCGGAACTTCGCATTCTCGATGGTCATGAAGTAGACCAGCTTGCCTTGAGCGCCTTCTCCGAGGGTGAGGACGACGAGGGCGGCGGCGGTCTGCGCCATCGCCTCGATGATCAGCACGCCAGGCATGACCGGCCGCTGCGGAAAATGACCCTGGAAGAACGGCTCGCCCAAGGTGACGTTCTTGATGCCGACCGCACCCTGGTCCAACCGCACATCGACCATCCGGTCGATCATCAGGAATGGGTAGCGATGCGGAATCGCACGCATGATCCCGTCGATGTCGACCGTCTCGATGGTGCGGACCGGCTCGTCCGCTGCGGTCTGCCCAGACATGTGCATCGCCATCCGCCTCGAACGCTCAGCCGCGCCGCGAGAGCCTGCGCAGAGTCGCCACGTTGCGGAAGAATTCCCGGACACCCATGGCCGGCGAGCCGACCACGTCCGTCGCCTGCTCCACGTCGGACATCACACCGGCCTGTGCGCCGATCCGGGCCTTGGCACCGATCCGCAGGTGCCCGGTCAGTCCCGCTTGCGCCGCGACGGTCACGAAATCCTCGAGTGTCGTGGAGCCACAGATTCCCGCTTGGGCGACGACCACGCAACAGCGCCCGAGGCGGACGTTGTGGCCGATCTGCACCAGGTTGTCGAGACGCGACCCGGCGCCGATGACGGTGTCCGCGGTCGAGCCGCGGTCGATGGTGGTGTTGGCGCCAACCTCGACGTCGTGCTCGAGGAGCACACGGCCGAGTTGCGGAACGCTCACGAAGCCGTCCGGCAGGGTGGCGAAACCGAACCCTTCCTGGCCGATCCGCGCACCTGCGAGCAGGGTGACGCGGTCGCCGAGCAACGCGTGGCTGACGCAGGCCTGCGGGCCGATGCGGCAATCGGCGCCAATCACCACGCCGGGACCGATGACCGCGCCTTCGCCGATCGAGCTCCGCGGACCGATGGTCGCACCAGGGCCTATGAAGGCCAGCGCCGCGATGGCGGCTTGCGGATCGATGCTGGCACCTTCGACGATGGCGGTCGGGTGGCAACCGGGCACCGAGGGCGGCACGGGGTGAAAAAGGGCCGCGACACGCGCCCAGGCGAGATAGGGATCGGAGGCGACGAGTGCTGCCGTTGCGGCCGGACGGCGGGCGGCATGGGCGGCGGAGACGACCACCAGGCCCGCGCGGGTCCGCGCGAGCTGGTCGAGATACTTCCGGTTGTCGAGAAAGCTGACCTGGTCCGGCCCGGCGGTCGACAGCGGGGCGACACCGCGCATCGTCGCCACCGTGCCGTCGGCGGCCGGGATCAGAGCTGCACCGACCTCGTCTGCGAGCTCGGAGGCCGCCCGCGGACCGGCGTAGGCGAAGAACCGGGGATCTCCGGTGCCGGCGAATGTCGTCATCGGAGCCCTACTTGCCCGTCGGCGACGGCGCCCCCACGCCGGGCGCGGAGACCTGGACCGCACCACCGGCAGGCGTCTCGGGTTGAGCGGTGGTGGGGAATGTGCCGTCCTTGGCGAGCTGTTCCGGATCGATCCCGTCGGCAGGAATGAAGACCGACGGCAGGACCGCGTTGAGCTGGTTGACGACCTGCTGGGAAATGTCGAAGGGCTGAATATTGAGGGCCACCTGCTCCTGGTGGAGCACCAGGTTCATGCCGCGGCTGGCGGAGACCTGCTGGATGACCTGGACCAGTTCGCGCTCGATCTGGCCGAGTGCCACCTGGGCCGCCTCCTGGATGACACGGGCGCGACCTTTGAAGTCCAGTTGGGCGCGCTGCTCGCGCTCCTGCAACGCGCGGACCTTGGCGCGGCCTTCGTCCTGGCTGAAATGTCCTTCCTCGATCTGGGACTGCATGTCGCGCAGAATGAGCTGCTCATGCTGCACGTCGGCATTGAGCTTGTCGCGGCGCGCGCCGAGGACCCGCTGGACCTGCTCGGCCGCAGTCGAGGCGTGCATGATGTCGGGCACGCTGATCACGCCGATGACGGCCGCCGGCGGCGGCGCGCTCTTGGGCAGCTGGCTGACGGCGGGAATCGGCGGCAACGGCAGGACGGGGGGTGGTCCCTGCGGGGCACCCTGTCCCGGTGGCGCGGCCTGCGCCACGTCAGGCGGTGCCAGCGTCGGCGCCGGCGTGGCCGCGCCATGACGGGCGTGACGCGGCGCCGCCGCGGGGCCGGACTGGGCGGGCTGCTTGGGCACGAACCACCCGGGCGAGGACTGGGCGAGGGCGGCGGCGGGCAGGACAGCCATCGCAGTCGCGGCGGCGGCGGCCCTGGTCGCGCGGAGGAAGGAGATCATCGTCACCTCAGAAATTGGTGCCAAAGCCGAAACGGAAGACCTGGGTCTGGTCGTCCGTCTGTTTCGCGATCGGCGCCGCGACGTCGATGTTGATCAGGCCGAACGGGCTTTTCCAGGACACGCCGACGCCCGCCGACGATCGGGGCGAGAGCGTGTCGCCGACAACCGGCTGGATGCGCGTCGTATTGGCCTGGATCTCGTTGTAGCGTAGGCCCGCCAGACCGCCGACATCGACGAAGGCGCGTCCGGAGATGCCGAGATCGGGCGGCAACGGCAGCGGGAAGTGCAACTCGGTCGACTGGGTGTAGATGAAGCGGCCGCCGAGGCTGTCAGCCGCCGGATATTGGTTGGTCGGCACCGAGTGCGGGCCGACGCCGCCATCGAGGAAGCCGCGCAGCGTGTCGCCGCCGAGATAGAAGTTGTCGATCAGGCTCTCTCGCCCGTCGCCGTAATCGACGAGGTAGCCGGTCCCGGCACGCAGCACCAGCGTCCAGTCGCGATTGCCGCTGAAATAGTCCAGCGGGATGTAATAGCCGCCGTCGAGCTTGCCGCGGACGTATTTTTCGTTGCCGCCGGCGCCGGCCACGTCGCCGCCGACCCGGATGACGAAGCCTTTGTGCGGCTCGACACGACTGTCGCGGGTATCGAGAGTAACCGTGGAGCCGATCTGCGACAGCAGGCTGTCGCCGGCCTCGTCGGCCACGTAGATGCTCGAGTTACTGTTGATCTCCGACACCTGCCGTTGAGTGATCGTGTAGTTCCACGACTGCGACAGGTAGTTGTTGAAGGCGTAGCCGATCCGGAACGTGCCGCCCTCGCGAACCTCGTCGTAATTGGCGTAGCCGAGTGCTGCGTAGTCGTTGGCGACGCGGAACAGGTCAAAGCCGGACACCAGGTTGCGGTCGAGGAAGTAGGGGTCGGTGACCGACAGATCGATCTGGTTTTCGTACTGGGCGAGGGTTCCGTTGATCGACGCATCGATGCCGGTGCCGATGAAGTTCTTCTGCTCGATGCCGGCGTTGGCGAGCGCGCCGGCGTCCGTCGAGTAGCCGCCGCCCAGCGTGAGCTGGCCGGTCGCCTTCTCGGAGAGGTCGGCGTTGACGATCGTCCGGTCGGGGGCCGAGCCCGGCTGATGGTTGATGTCAACGGTCTGGAAGTAGCCGAGGTCGGTGAGCGACTGCTTGGTGCGGCGGACCTGGTTGTCGGTGAAAGGATCGCCTTCGGCAAAGGAAAACTCGCGCCGGATGACCTTGTCCTCGGTTCGGGTGTTGCCGTTGATTTCGATCCGCTCGACATAGACGCGCGGTCCGTTGGCAAGCGGAAAGACGAGGTCGACGACATGGTTGGTCTCGTCGCGTCCGATCTGAGGCTTGACCTCGGCGAACGGGAACCCCTTGGTCTGCAGCAGCGCCTGCATGGCGTCGGCGTCGCGCTGGACCTCGTCACCGTCGTACCATTGACCCTTTCGCACCTCCAGCAGGGACCGGACGAGGGCGGGAGAGGCGCCGCGAATGTCGGACGTTATCCTGACCGAGCCGACCCGGTAGCGCGCGCCCTCGTTGACGGTGAAGGTGACGTAGAAGGATTTGCGGTCGGGCGAGAGTTCGGCGCTGGCGTCGATGACCTGGAAGTCGATGTAGCCGTTTCGCAGGTAGAACCGGCGCAGCAGCTCCTTGTCGAAGGTGAGCCGTTCCGGATTGTACTCGTCGTTGGTGGTGAAGAATTTGTACCAGGCGGTCTCTTCGGTGGTGATCACGCCGCGCAGCGTGCCTTCGCCAAAGGCATGGTTGCCGACGAAGCTGATGCGGCTGATCAGCGTGAGCGTGTTCTCCTTGATGCTGAAGATCACGTCGACGCGGTTGTCGGAGAGGCGGATCACCTGCGGCTGGACGGTGACGTTGAAGCGCCCGTTGGCGGCGTAGTATTCGATCAGCTTCTCGCGATCGCGCTGGGCCATGTCGGTCGTGTAGACGGCGCGCGCGCGCAGGCTGAGCACGCCGCGCAGCTTGTCGTCGGTGATCGCGTGGTTGCCCTCGAAGGTGATGCGGTTGACGATCGGGTTCTCGACGATGTGCACGACGAGGGTGTTGCCGTCGCGCGACAGCGAGACGTCCTTGAAGAGGCCGGTCGCGAAGAGGGTCTTCAGGCTGCGGTCGAGCTCGCCGCCGTCGAACGGCTCGCCGGGTGCGACGACCATGTAGGACAGGATCGTCGAGGTCTCGATCCGCTGGTTGCCCTCGACCCGGATCGCGGAAATGGTTCCTGCGTTGGCCGTGACACCTGGGTCCGGCGCGTGGGTGGCCCTGGCATCGGCGCCCGCGATCGGCATGAAGGGGAGACAGACACTTGCGAGCAGCGCCAAGCGCTTGACAGTCAACGTCTCGATCCCCCGGAGGCGACGTGCATACCGCGCACACCGTTGTGATGGGCGGGCGGGGCGTGAGCTAGCCGAACTCGCCGGGCTTCCGCAAGCGCTTGCGGGTCTGGGGGCTCTGCCCGTCACGCCTTGGCGTGCTGACGCACCACGGGGTCCAGGGTCACGTCGGAGACGTGCTGACGCACGATGCCCTGCCCTACCCTGCCAAGGACTGCACCCAGTGGAACAGTCCGAAGCTATTGAGATCGTTGAAGGTGGTGAACAGGATGAGACCGGCGATGAGGGCCAGTCCGGCCTGCAGGCCGAGCGCCTGCGCCCGGCGCGACAACGGCCGGCCGAGCAGCGCCTCGGCGGCGTAGAAGGCGAGATTGCCGCCGTCGAGCACCGGCACCGGCAGCAGGTTCACGATTCCCAGGTTGACGGAGATCATCGCCAGTAGGAATCCGAGGGTCGCGGGACCAGCGCTTGCCGCCTGGCCGGAGACCTGCGCGATTCTGAGCGTGCCGCCGAGGTTGGCAGCGCCGCCATGGCCGGAGACGATGCTCCACAGGTTGGTCACGATCTGCCGGGCGATGTCCAGAGTGGTCGTGACCCCGGCCGCGAACGCCGCGGGAATGCCCAGACGGACCGGTGCGCCGCCCGAGATCTCGATACCGAGCTGGCCCACGCGCTTGCCGTCCCGGATGACCGCGTTCGGAGTGGCCTCGATGGTGACCGGGCGTCCGGCGCGTCGAAGCGTGATCGTGATCTGCTCGCCGGGGTGATCGGACACGCGGGCGGGGATGTCGCCGACATGCGCGACCGCCGTGCCATCGATGGTCAGGATGGCGTCGCCCGGCAGGAGGCCGGCTCGGGCGGCGGCACTTTGCGCCATCACGCTGGCGACGATTGGCCGTTCGGACGGACGGCCGGCGATCGCGTAGAGGGCGGTGAAGACCAGGATCGCGAAGGCGAAGTTGAACAGCGGGCCGGCGGCGACGATGATGGCGCGGCTCGCGACCGACTTGTCGGCGAACGACGGGCTGGCGCGGTCACGTGCTGCCAGCGACGGCGATGGCTCGTCGTCGAGTGCCAGGTCCGACTGGCCGAGCATGCGGACGTAGCCGCCGATCGGGATCGCAGACAGGCGCCAGTCGGTGCCGGCGCGGTCGGTCCAACCGAGCACGCGATTGCCCATGCCGACCGAGAACACCTCGACGCGCACACCACGCCAGCGTGCCGCGAGGTAGTGGCCGAACTCGTGGACGAACACCAGCACGCCGATCACGACCACGAACGAGACGATGGTGTGGAGCAGGTGGAACATCGTGCGTCTCCGGTCGTCAGGCCGAGCGAGCGCGGCAGGTCCGCGCGGTCGCGACGGTCTCGGCGACGGCGCGGGCCTCACGGTCGACCTCGATGACGGCCGGGAGAGTATCGGCATTTCGGCCAGGCATGCGGTCGATCGTCGCCTCGACGACGAACGCGATATCGAGGAAACCGATCCTTCGCCCCAGGAACGCGGCGACGGCGACTTCGTTGGCCGCGTTCAGGATCGCCGGTGTGGCACCGCCGGTGGCCAGCGCGGCGCGCGCCAGGCGTAGCGCGGGAAAGCGCTCCGGGTCGGGCGGCTCGAAGGTCAGCGTTGCGAGTGACGCGAGGTCGAGCCGCGGCGACGCGGTCGCGATCCGCTCCGGCCAGGCGAGACAGTGGGCGATCGGGATGCGCATGTCCGGCGCGCCCAACTGGGCGAGCACGCTGCCGTCGCAGAAGCGGACCATCCCGTGC
The DNA here is from genome assembly GCA_964246925.1 of uncultured Acetobacteraceae bacterium. Taxonomy (GTDB): domain Bacteria; phylum Pseudomonadota; class Alphaproteobacteria; order Acetobacterales; family Acetobacteraceae; genus CAXTPV01. Next base: position 5,971 of record CAXTSH010000021.1, on the reverse strand, counting down.
ACGACGGACTGCGGATGGACCAGGATCTCGATCAGTTCGCCGGCAACCCCGAACAGACGCGCCGCCTCGATCAGCTCGAGGCCCTTGTTGAACATGGTGGCGCTGTCGATGGAGATTTTGGCCCCCATCGACCAGGTGGGGTGACGCAGCGCGATCTCCGGTGTCGCGGCACGCATGGCCTCGGGAGAGGCGGTGCGGAACGGGCCGCCCGATGCGGTGAGCACGATCCGCTCGACGCTGGCCAGGCTCGCGCGTCCGCCGAGGGCCTGGAAGATGGCGTTGTGTTCGGAATCGACGGGCAGCAGCGTGGCGCCGGCGTCGCGCACGGCCTGGAGCATGACCTCGCCGGCGCAGACCAGGGCCTCCTTGTTGGCCAACGCAATTCCGCCACCGCGTCCAATCGCGGCCAGCGTCGGGCGCAGGCCGGCGGCGCCCGTAATGGCGGCCATCGTCCAGTCGGCCGGACGGGCGGCGGCGTCGAGGACCGCCTTGTCGCCGCAGGCGACGGCGATCCCGCTCGCGCGGAGGCGGGAGGCGAGCTCCTCGTGGCTCGACGGGTCGGCGACGACCGCGATGCGCGGGCGAAGGGCGAGCGCCTGCTCGGCGAGCAGCGCCGCGTTGCGGCCGCCGACGAGCGCTTCGATCCGGTAGCGGTCGGGTTCGGCGCGCAGCAGGTCGACGGTGCTGCGGCCGACGCTGCCGGTCGAACCGAGGACGCTGACCGAGCGGGTGGGGTTACGGGCCTGGCTGGTCGAAGCGGTGGTCATCGATCCATCCAAATGGGTCAGGCGAGCAAAAGGAGCAGGGCGGCGGCGGGTGCGGCGGCCATCAATCCGTCGACGCGGTCGAGCAGGCCGCCGTGGCCCGGTATCATGCGACCTGAATCCTTGACCCCGAACCGGCGCTTGGCCGCACTCTCGGCGAGGTCGCCGAGTTGGGAGGCGATGCCGAGCAGGCCTGCGACCAGCGCGGTCTTCGCCTCGCCGTGAAGCGCGGGGAGCAGGTGTCGCGGCACCGAGGCGGCAAATGCCGCGCCGAGCATGCCGGCGGCGAGCAATCCGCCTGCCGCTCCGGACCAGGTTTTCGAGGGCGAGATGGACGGGGCGAGCTTCGGGCCGCCGAAGAGGCGCCCCGCGACGTACGCGCCGGTGTCGCTGAACCAGACGGTGAGCATGACCAGCAGCACGATCGCCATGCCGCCGGGCTGCGCGCGCAGCCACACCAGGGCGACGCCGGGCAAGGCGACGTAGGCGGCGCCGCAACTGAGTGCGGCGCCGGCGCGCGGCCAGGCGAGCAACAGCGCCATGCCGGCCGCCAGCAGCGCGAACGCCGGCCGGAGCAGGCCGGCGGCCGCGCAGGCGATGACGAGCACGCAGAGGCCGATCAGGGCCGCGCGGGCGGTCGAGCCCCGCCTGCAGATGCCGCTCCACTCCAAGCCGACACAGCCCGCGGCGATTGCGATCACCACGTCCCAGCAGACGCCGCCAGTGACAAGGGCCAGAAGTCCGGCAGGGGCAAGAATGGCGGCCGACGTGATCCGCTTGACCAGCTCGCCGGACATGAAGCCGGCGCGTTCAGCGGGGACGGACACCGAACCGCCGCTCGCGCCGGGCGAACTCGGCCAGCGCCTGATGAAAGTGGACCTCGGCGAAGTCCGGCCACAACACGTCGAGAAAGACCAGCTCGGCATAGGCGGTCTGCCAGAGGAGAAAGTTGGACAGACGGCGCTCGCCGCTGGTGCGCAGCACCAGGTCGGGGTCCGGCATGCCGACGGTCGAGAGGAAGCCGGAGAACATGGCCTCGTCGAGGTGATCGGGGTCGAGCCTGCCCTGGCGAACGGCGTCGGCCATGCGGCGGGCGGCCTCGACGATCTCGGCGCGGCCGCCGTAGGAGAGCGCGATGGTCAGGTTGAGCCGTGCGTTGCCCTCCGTCAGGCGCTCGGCGCGGGCGAGCTCGGAGACCATGTCGGCGTCAAACCGATGACGGTCGCCGATCACGCGCAGCCGGACGCGCTCGCGGTGGAGTTCGGCGATTTCGGTTCTGAGATAGTGGCGCAGGAGGGCGGTGAGGTCGCGGACCTCGGCCTCGGGACGCCGCCAGTTCTCGCTCGAGAAGGCGAACAGCGTCAGCCAGCCGACGCCGCCGGCGATGGCAGCCTCGATGGCGCGCCTGACCGCTGCCGCGCCTGCCCGGTGGCCGGCGACGCGCGGCAGCCGGCGCCGCTGCGCCCAGCGGCCGTTGCCGTCCATGATGATGGCGACGTGGCACGGCGCGCCGGCGTCGCTTGCGACCTCCGACAACGCCGGCAGGTCGCCCGCCAGCACGCTCGCACCGATTTGGCCCAAATCCGTTCCTTAGACCTGCTTGATCTCGCGTTCCTTCTCGACGAGCGCGTCGTCGATCCGCCTGACGTAGTGGTCGGTCAGCTTCTGCACCTCGTCCGACCAATCCTTGACGTCGTCCTCGCCGATGTCGCCCTTCCGCTCGGCGGCCTTGATCTGGTCCATGCCGTCGCGGCGGACACCGCGCACCGCGATCTTGCCGGCCTCGGCGTAGCGGCCGGCGGCACGCGCGAGTTCGATGCGGCGCTCGGCGGTGAGTACCGGGATCGGCACTCGGACGAGCTGGCCGTCGGTCATCGGGTTGAGGCCGAGATTGGACTCGCGGATGGCGCGCTCGACGGCGCCGATCAGCGTCTTGTCCCAGACCTGCACGGTGATCATGCGCGCCTCGGGCACGCCGATGGTGCCGACCTGGGTGATCGGGACCTCCGAGCCGTAGGCCTCGACGCGGAGCGGCTCGAGCAGGCCCGGACTGGCGCGGCCGGTGCGCAGGCCGCCGAAGTCGCGGCGCAACGTTTCGAGCGCGCCGTCCATGCGGCGGGTGAGGTCGTCCTTCAGCGCGTTCAGGTCGGCAGGCACGTTGATTACCCCTTAGTGAGCCAAGACCAGGGCGTCGTGCGATAGCACGCCTTTCGGCGTGACGCCCTGGACCCGCTGGGGCCTTGGCCCCAGACCCCTTGACTGAAGTGATGGTTTCCAAAGGCTGGCCTTTGGCGGGGTCCAGGGACCACGCCGGAGGCGTGCTGACGCACGACGCCCCTGACACAGCGGCCCGCTCACGCCGGTTCGACGATGCGGGTGAACTTGCCCTCGCCGCGCATCACGGCGGCAAAAGCGCCGGGGGCGTGGATGTTGAAGACGACGATGGGCAGTCCGTTCTCGCGCGCCAGGCTGATGGCGGCGGCGTCCATGACGCCGAGGTCGCGGGCGAGTACATCCATATAGGTGAGCTCATCGTAGCGTTCGGCCCCCGGGTGCTTGCGCGGGTCGGCGGAGTAGACGCCGTCGACCTGGGTGCCCTTGAGCAGCATGTCGCAGCCCATCTCGGCGGCTCGCAGCGCGGCCGCGGTGTCGGTGGTGAAGAACGGGTTGCCGGTGCCGGCGGCGAAGATCACCACCCTGCCCTTCTCCATGTGCCGGACGGCACGCCTGCGTATGAAAGGCTCGCAGATCGACGCCATCGGGATGGCCGAGAGCACGCGGGTGGGAGCGCCGCCACGCTCGAGCGCCGTCTGCATGGCGAGCGCGTTCATCACGGTTGCCAGCATGCCCATGCTGTCGGCCTGGCTGCGCTCCATGCCGCTTGCGGCACCGGAGACGCCGCGAAAGATGTTGCCGCCACCGATCACCAGACAGACCTCGATGCCCATCCGGAACACGTCGGTGACGTCGGCGGCGATCTTGGACACCGTTTCGGTGTCGAGGCCATACTCGCGCCGCCCCATCAGCGCTTCGCCGGAGACCTTGAGCAGGACGCGCTTGCTGGAAGCCGGTTCGGGCATGGTTCTCGCAGACCCATGAGAGACAGGGGGCGGTGGGCGTTGCGGTGGGTGGCGGACCGTTCTACCGACGGCCCTTCGCACCCACAAGGGCGAGGCCAAGCAAGGAGACGGTGCGATCGGCGCGGAAGGACACACGATTTTTGCCGAGCGGGTGTTGTTGCGCGACGGGTTTGCGGCCGCCAGCGTCACGGTGGCCGGCGGCCGGGTGAGCCGGGTTGAGCGCGGGGTGGCCGCCGCCGGCTCGGTCCGGTTGCCGGAGGGAGCGATCCTGGCGCCGGGGTTCATCGACGCGCAGGTCAATGGCGGAGGCGGCGTGCTGTTCAACGACGCGCCGACCGCGGAGACGTTGCGGACGATCGTGGATGCGCAGCGCGCGGGTGGTACGACCGGACTGTTGCCAACGCTGATCACGGACGCGCCGGGCCAGATCGAAGCGGCGGCCGGCGCGGTGCGCGAGGCGCGCGCGAGTGCCGGCAGCGGGATTCTGGGGCTGCACCTGGAAGGGCCGTTCATCAGTCCGGCTCGGCCGGGCGTGCATGACGGGCGCTGGATACGGGCGTTGACGGCTGATGATCTGGCCTTGCTGACCGCCATGGCCGATGAGGCGGCCCTTGGTGCTCTGCTGGTGACGCTGGCGCCGGAGGAGGTGTCGGAGGCGGACCTTCTCGCATTGAGCAAGGCGGGCACCGTGCTTGCGGCCGGCCACACGGAAGCTCGCCCGACCCGGACGATGGGTGTCCGGGGCTTCACGCATCTTTGGAATGCGATGCCCCCGATCAAAAGCCGGGTGCCGGGGCCAGTCGCAGCTTGCCTGGCGAACGAGCGGGCCTGGTGCGGGGTCATCGCCGACGGGATCCACGTTGATCCCGTCAACCTGAAGCTGACGCTTCGCTGCAAGCCAGGACGCGCCTTCCTGGTCAGCGACTCGATGCCGGTGGCGGGGACCGAAATGACCGGCTTTATCTTGCAGGGGCGCCCGATCCACCGAACCGGGGGGCGGCTGGTGACCGCCGACGGCACGCTGGCGGGAGCTGATCTGTCGATGATCGCAGCGGTGCGGAACGTTATCGACTTGACTGGAGCGACGCTGGAGGACGCGCTGAGCATGGCGTCCTCGACACCGGCGGACTTCCTGCGGATGCCCGACAGAGGGCGAATCGAGGCGGGAGCCTGGGCGGATCTTGTGGTCCTGTCGAGCGCACTGCACGTTATTGACACTGCCGTCGAGGGATGTTGGCGGGGCGGCCGGGGCGGTCCGACGGTTTCAGCATGACAGCCGGCGTGAGAGGGGGCGGCTTAGGCGACTTCCCTGACCTGAAGATATCTTTGCAGGACCTCGCGTCGCATGCTCGGCCATGTCGACCAGAAATGAATCAGGATCGCCTCGCCGGATGATCCCGCGTAGGAGTAGCTTCCGTCTTGAGTGCCGACATCAATCAAGTCTGAGATCGTGTCTGCGTCGACCATGCTCAGCTTTGCCAGGACATAGTTGGCGACAGGCTGATCGATCCACGAATACGACAAACCCACAAAGCTCATCCTTCGGATGGCAGTTTCGATCAGCATGAACGCTTCCCGTGCGACTTCCATATTCCTGAAGCCGATGACGCCGGAATTGAAGCCGAACTCCTCCTTTGGCCACGTACCGTCGGCGAGGAAGAGCCGACGCCCTACCGCCTCGCTTTCGATGTAGCGCGAGGGGATCATGTCCACTCCCGGATGTTCTTCCCGACCGACACTGATCTTGTCCGACGCAACAACCCTCCTGAAGAGCGGGCCGATGGGCGCGGCGCAGACAACGTCGGTGTCGAGGTAGACGACAGGCTGGTAGCGCTCGATCCCCGGAAGTTGCTCTATTTCGTACTTCGCCTTGACAAATTGAGATCGGTGGGTGGCGACCTTCTCGATCACGTGCAATCTTTCATGGAAGCGTTCCGGTACGACATCTTTGACATCGTGACGATCGGTCAGGACACAGACATCGCCGTCGTACTGGCCGATCGCTTCGAGGGAGCGGAGGCTTGACTGCAGCAGGGAAAGTTGATCGTCCGACCCGAAAGCGACGTAGTAGACTAGAGGCCTGAACCGCAGAAACCTGTCGCAAAGAAGACCCCTCACGAGAACCAG
>CAXTSH010000020.1:23728-43599 GCA_964246925.1 uncultured Acetobacteraceae bacterium | reverse complement strand
GTGCTATCGTAGTTGGCGGTGAGTGGGAGCTGGGCCAGCTCGTAGTCGCGCGTGGTGCCTTCCTGGATGATCTGCTCCTGCTCGAGCACGATGTCGGCGCCGACACGCCAGCGCCTGGAGAGGCGGCGGTCGAGGCCGAACTTCAGAATGAAGGCGGTCTGGTCGTAGGTGTAGAGGTTCTGCTTGATGGCTTCGATACGGATCACGCCGTTCTGGTTGCGTGCCCACAGGTCGGGCTTGGTGAGCTGGGCATAGACGTCGTAGCCGAGACCCTGCTCGGCGGTGCCGCCGAGGCCGGTGGCGATGGCGGCAAGGTCGAGCTTTTCCTCGTTGCCGAAGAAATTGTTGTGGGTCCAGGTGACGCCGGCGCTGCCGCCGAGGTCGGTGGAGTAGGCGGCGGTGAGTGCGACGGTGCGCGGGGGCGCCTCGACGAAGGAGAAGGTGACGGGGACGCGGCCGTCGGGCCCGAGGGTCTTGCCGGTGGTGGCCTGGACGGTGGCGAAGACGGCGGAGCCGGCGAGGTCCTGGCGGGCCGCCTCGATCTTGCTTGGCTGGTAGAGCTGGCCGGGGTGGACGAGGAGCCGGCGGCGGATGAAGCGCATGTGGACGTGGTGCAGGCCGAGCAGGGTGATGTCGCCGATGTCGACGCGTGGACCGGCGCTGACATCGAAGGTGACGTCGATCGCGTGTGCGTTCGGGTCTTCGTAGGCGGTGGGCGAGCCCACGGTTGCGAACGCATGTCCGCTTTCCTGGAGTGACGCGAGAAGGTCGGCGCCGGCGGACAGCACGGTGGCGGCAACGGCCGGATCGCCCGCATGGAGCTTGAAGCTGTCGCGGGCGGCGAGCGGGACGTTACCGTCCAAGGTGATGTGACGGAGGTGGAAGAGGGGGCCGCGCTCGATGGCGACGTGGATTTTTGCCGGATGGCCCGCGGGCAGGTCGGCGAGGCGGTTGGGCAGGGCGGGGTCGGCCGCGTCGGTGCCGTCGATGGTGACGGTGACACGGGCGTCGTAGTAGCCGAAGCCGCCGAGGACGGTCTGCAGCTTGTCGGCATCCGCGCGGGCACGGCCGACCAGGGCGAACGGGCCGGCCGGCGCGGTGCGGCGGAGCGTGACCAGGCTGGAGGTGCCGGCGAGGGCCGCGTCGATGGAAGCGTCGCCGGTCTTGGCGATGTCGACGGTGTAGGATTGCGGGTCGGCGGCATGGGCTGGGCGCAAGGCCGCGCCCAGCGGCATCAAGGCTGCCAGAAAGGCGGTCGTTGCCCGCCTGCTCAGTTGTTCGAACTTGGACGCCATCCGAGGCGGGTGTGCCCTGATGGGGAGAAACGATCAAACGGCAAATCGGGCGAGGCGGTGGCGCCGATGATGGCAGGATTGTGGCGGGAGGCGGGCTGAGTTACCTTACGACACCATGCATGCCAAACCTCGCCGTCTCGGACGCCGTTGTGAACGAGCAATGTCGTCGGGACCAGCCGCCGCCATCGCGCGTGTGGCCATCTCGGTGCCGCGACGGATCGGCCGGGCGGTGCGGGCTTCGCTCAGGGGCGTGCTGATCGCGCTGTGGACGGCGATGTCGATCTGCCTGCAGACGGTGCTGCTGACGTTGCCGGGCCGAGCGAAGGTTACGTTCGCCCGGGTCTACTGGGCGGGCGTGTGCGAGCTGCTCGGGATGGACGTGCGGATTGTCGGTCGGCCGGCAGGCCAGGCGGACGGCGGCACGAGCGGCCGGCCGGTGATCTATGTGTCGAACCATTCCTCCTGGATCGACGTGGTGGTGCTCGGCGGCCGGCTGCATGGGTGTTTCGTGTCGAAGAACGACGTGGCCGGGTGGCCGGTGGTGGGCACGGTCGCGCGCCTGGGGCGGACGGTGTTCGTCAGCCGCAATCGGGCGGCGACGGCGTCCGAAAAGCTTGCGATGACGGCGCGGCTGCGGGGTGGTGACGATCTGATCCTGTTTCCGGAAGGCACGAGCTCGGACGGATCGCGTGTGCTGCCGTTCCACTCGACGTTCTTCGCCATGGCCAAGCCAGTGGCCGATCGCGAGGGACGTTCGCCCTCGACGAGCGCGCCGCTAATTCAGCCGGTATCGCTGGTCTACGACCGGCTCGCGGGCATGCCGGTCGGAAGGACCGGACGGTCGGTGTTCGCCTGGTTCGGTGATATGGACATCGCGAGCCATTTCTGGCGGCTGGCGAAGTGGCGGGGGATGCGCGCGACGATGCTGCTGCACGAGCCGCTCGATCCGGCGGACTTCGCCTCGCGCAAGGAGCTTGCCGCCGCGGCCTGGGAGGCGGTGGCGGTCGGGGCGGCGGCGCTGAGGCAGAACCGGCCGGCGGAGCCGTTGTGTCCTGGACAATATGCAGCTCGGGGACGCGGGGTGCGGGCGGCGGCTTGAGGATGACGATGCGCGTGACAGGAACGTGACGTCTGACGCTTGCTTCGGCTTGCGCTTGAATGGCGGGCGGCCGCCTGCCAGATTTGTCCGGCGCGGAGTCGATCCGCGTCCTGGAGCGACCGTCACGTCTTGACCGACCGGACATCCGCTTGACCGCGCACGATCCCGTGGGGGCTTCGGCCGTTCCGCGGGACATGGTTGCGACCGACACCCCCTCCTCGCCCAAGCGTCTGCACGTGATCACCTGGGGATGCCAGATGAACGCGTATGACAGCGGGCGGATGAGCGATGTGATGGCGCCGGCGGGTTATGGACCGGCCGATGGGCCGGCGGACGCCGACATGGTCATCCTCAATACCTGCCATATCAGGGACCGGGCGGCGGAGAAGGTGTTTTCCGAACTCGGCCGCTTGCGGCTGGTCAAGGAGCAGCGGGCGGCCGCTGGGCACCGCACCGTCATCGCGGTCGCTGGCTGTGTGGCCCAGGCGTCGGGCGAGGAACTGCTCAGGCGAGCCCCGTTCGTCGACATCGTGGTTGGGCCGCAGACCTATCATCGGCTGCCTGAGATGCTCGCGCGCGTGCCGTCCGGGCCGGTGATCGATGCCGAGTTCCCGGTGGAGCAGAAGTTCGACTTCCTGCCCGCGGTACGCGCGAGCGGGCCCGCTTCGTTCCTCACGGTCCAGGAGGGATGCGACAAGTTCTGCTCGTTCTGCGTGGTGCCCTACACGCGCGGGGCCGAGGCGAGCCGGCCGGCGGCCTCGGTGCTGGCCGACGCGCGGGCGCTGGCCGCCGGCGGGGCGCGCGAGATCACGTTGCTTGGCCAGAACGTCAACGCCTATCACGGCGATGGACCGGACGGACGGCCGTGTTCGCTCGGCGGCCTGGTCCGGCTGCTCGCGTCGGTGCTCGGGCTGGAGCGGATCAGGTACACGACGTCGCATCCGCGGGACATGGATGACGACCTGATCGAAGCGCACGGGACCGTGCCGGCGCTGATGCCGTTCCTGCATCTCCCAGTGCAGTCGGGGTCGGATCGGGTGCTTCGGGCGATGAACCGGGGGCATGACCGGGCGCATTTTCTCCGGGTCGTCGAGCGTCTGCGCGACGTACGGCCCGATATCGCGCTGTCGTCGGATTTCATCGTCGGGCACCCGGGCGAGACCGACGCGGATTTCGCGCGGACGTTGTCGCTGGTGCGCGAGGTCGGCTTCGCACAGGCCTACAGCTTCAAGTATTCGCCGAGGCCGGGAACGCCGGCGGCAAACGCGCCTGACCAGGTCCCGGATGGGCTCAAGGACGAGCGGCTGCAGGCGCTGCAGACGCTGCTCAGGGAGCAGCAGGCGCGGTTCAACGCGGACGCCGTCGGACGGATCCTGCCGGTGCTGTTCACCGGTCCGGGCCGGCACGCGGGCCAGATCGCCGGACGCTCGCCGTATGGACAGGCGGTGCATGTCGAGGCCGCACGATCGTTTGTGGGGCAGACGGAACGGGTCAGGGTCACGGGGTCGGCCGCCAACTCGATCACCGGACATCTGATGAGGGAACCAGCGCTCAGGGAGATGGGGACCGCTTGACACAACTCAGTCCGAGAAGCGCGCTCGACGCGCCTGCCCGCCTGCCACCGCCGGTCGCAGTTCTTCCCAGTGCACGAAGCGAGCTGCGCTCGCTGACGATGCAGTTCGAGGACAACGCCCTGCTGCCGCTGCTGCTGGGCGATCACGATCGTTATCTGGCGCGGCTCGAGCAGGGTTTCGGGGTTCGCCTGTCGTGCCGCGGCAACCGGGTGGCGATCAACGGCGAGCGGGCGGCGGTCGAGCTGACGCAGGCGGCCCTGGCACAGCTCTACGGGCGGCTGTCGAGCGGCAAGCATGTCGACATGGGCGAGGTGGAGGCGGCGATCCGGATGTCGGGGCGAGTGGAGCGTACGGAGGAGGATCCGCGGCTGCCGCTTCGCGACCTGCCGGCGATCCGCACCCGTCGCGGTGCGGTCGGGCCGCGCTCGCCGGGGCAGACGGCGTATATCGACCTGCTGGCCTCGCACGAGATGGTGTTCGCACTCGGGCCTGCGGGCACCGGCAAGACCTATCTGGCGGTGGCGCAGGCGGTGGCGATGCTGATGGCGGGACGGGTGGAGCGGATCGTGTTGTCGCGGCCGGCGGTCGAGGCGGGCGAGCGGCTCGGGTTCCTGCCCGGCGATCTCAAGGAGAAGGTCGACCCGTATCTGCGGCCGCTGTACGACGCGCTCGGCGACATGATGCCGGGTGACCAGATGATCCGGCGGATGGGAAACGGCGAGATCGAAGTGGCGCCGCTCGCGTTCATGCGCGGCCGGACTCTGGCGCACGCCTTCGTCATTCTCGACGAGGCGCAGAACACGACGGCGGCGCAGATGAAGATGTTCCTCACGCGGATGGGCGACGGAACCCGCATGGTGATCAACGGCGACCTCAGCCAGGTTGACCTACCGGCGGGTGTCCGCTCGGGACTGGCCGAGGCGATCGAGACCCTGGAGGGCGTGCCGGGGATCGGGGTCGCGCGGTTCGACGTGGGTGACGTGGTGCGTCATCCGCTCGTTGGGCGTATCGTGGATGCCTATGACAGGCGCGCGGCGGCTGGACGAGAGGCGGCGCGCGGCGAGCCGCCTGTGCGGGAGAGACATGGAACCTCCAAGTAGGCGCACGCAGGGGCGCGCCCGCAAAGCGCCCCCCTGCGTGACCGTGCTGGTGGCGGAGCGGCGCTGGCGAAGGCTGGTGCCGGACGCGGAGCGGCTGGTGCGACGCGCGGCCGGGGTGGCGGGTAGCGGCGCCTGCGCCGTCGTTCTTGGCGATGATCGGGCTGTTCGCCGGCTGAATGCGCGCTTTCGGGGCCGCAACAAACCCACCAACGTGCTGACGTTCGAGGCGAACGTCGGGGGCACGGGCGACATCGTGATCGCGTATGGCGTGGTGAGACGCGAGGCGCGTGAGGCACGGCGTCCGCCGTCCGATCACCTGGCGCATCTCGTGGTGCATGCCGTGCTGCATCTGGGCGGCCACGACCATGGGTCGGCAGGCGACGCACGGCGGATGGAGCAGGCCGAGGCCGTGTTGCTGTCGCGCATCGGCGTGCCGAACCCGTGGAAGACCCGGCCGGCGGCAGCTTGATGAGCGAGGAGCGCGACGACGAGCTGCCGCCGTTCCTGCCGCGAGCCGGACTGCTGACGCGGGTGAGCTCGATCTTTCGCGGCCGGCGATTGGAGCACTCGCTTCGCCGCTCGATCGAGGAGTTGATGCAGGAGCCGGGTGCGGAGCCTGCCGGGGCCGACGGCGAGGAACGGCCGGAGCTCGACCGGCAGGAACGGGCGCTGATCGGCAACGTGCTGCACCTGCGCGGCACGACGGTCGACGACGTGATGATCCCGCGGGCCGACATCGTGGCGATGGCCGAGAACGTGACACTCGACGAGGCGCTCGACATCGTCCGCCGGGAAGGCCATTCGCGTCTGCCGATCTACCGCGAGCATCTCGACGAGATCGTCGGCATGGTCCACGTCAAGGACCTGTTCAAGTTCGTCGGGCGGCCGCAGGCGTTCAGGGTTGCGGCGATCCTGCGCGAACCGTTGCTGGTCGCACCGCAGGTGCCGGTGCTCGATCTGTTGCTGCAGATGCGCAACGTGCGCACCCACCTGGCCCTCGTGGTGGACGAGTATGGCGGCATCGACGGGCTGGTCAGCTTCGAGGACCTGGTTGAAACGATCGTCGGCGACATCGCCGACGAACACGACGAGCCCGAAGGCGACATGCTGGTCACGCGCGCGGATGGAACACTCGACATCGATGCGCGTCTGCCGGTCGATGCGTTCGAGGGGAGTGTGGGTGCGGTGTTGACCGCCGACGAGCGGGCGAGCGAGATCGAGACGGTGGGAGGCCTGGTGTTCACGCTGGCCGGCCGGGTACCGGCACGCGGAGAGGTCATCGGGCATCCTTCGGGGATCGAATTCCGGATCATCGACGCCACTCCGCGCCACATACGGCGTCTGCGGGCGAGCCTGCCCAGGGCGGAGGCGGATGCGAGAACGGAGGAGACGGAGGCGGAGGCCTGAGCTTTGGCCAAACGGGTTAGTCGATTGGCATCGAAGCTGGCATGATCATTGCCCTGACGTTGTGACGTAGATTTTGAAGAGTCTTCGCTCATTTCTGAGATTTTTCGCGATCAGGTGATATTTCGCAGCAAAATTCTCCGGATAGTGTTAATCTGTTAACGACCGCGAGCCCGACGGCGCTTCGACGGAGCCGCGTTTCCGGAGAGATCGAGTAATGACGTTCATCGACCGCCGAGACGTCGTGCGTGCCCTGTCGGGATTGGCAAGCGACGGCTCCTGCTTCAGCTTCCGGGATGCGGTTTGCAGTCATCAATCGTTCGAATATGAGAACCTGTCGTTCCGCATCGATCAGACAAGTCGGATCGGCTGGTGTTTGATGCGGCCGCGTGGCCGGCCAAGCTACACCCACGATCTGATGCGTGACCTGACGGCTCTGCAGGACGATATCGCCGACCTGTTCGCGTATTGTCTGTCCAGCGGCCGCGATCGTCCGATGGACTGGTTCGTGATGGCGTCGGACGTCCCTGGGATTTTCAATCTGGGTGGCGACCTGGACCATTTCGCCGAGAAGATACGCGCTCATGATCTTGCGGCGCTGAAACATTACGGGCGCGTGGCGGTGGAGGGAGTTTATCGCAACTCGATCGCCTTCAACCTGCCGCTGGTCACGATCGCGCTGCTGCAGGGCGACGCGCTCGGCGGAGGATTCGAGCATGCGCTCTCGTTCGATCTGATCATTGCGGAACGGAGTGCCAAGCTCGGATTGCCTGAAATCCTCTTCAACCTGTTTCCGGGCATGGGCGCCTACAGCTTTTTGTCGCGTCGCCTCGACCGCGCCCGGGCGGAAGCACTTCTCCTGTCCGGGCGCATCTATACGGCGGAGGAGCTGCATTCGATGGGCGTCGTCGATGTCGTCGCAGCCGACGGACGCGGCGAGGAGGCGGTACTCGACTATGTCGGGCGGTTCGCACGCAAGCAGAATGCGCTCTACAACATCCTCCGCGCACGCCGCCGGGTGAACCCGGTGACGCTGGAGGAACTCCGCGACGTCGTCGACATCTGGGCGGAGGCGGCCTTGAACCTGACGGAGTCGGACTTGCGCAAGATGGCCCGTCTTGTCACCGCACAGGATCGACGCCTCGCCGCCTGCCGGCCGGGCAGCGGCACGGCCGAGTGCCCGATCTCATGACGCCATCGGCATGGAGCGGAGCGCCACTCGCGTGCGGTCGAGCTCGATGCGCGCACGCGACGCGATCTGCTGACCTCGGCCGTTGAAGTCCGCCACGCTGATGTGCTGCCAGGACGCGCAGAGATCGCTGAGGATTTTTGCGCCCACATTGGCCGAGCTGCTGCGAAGGGCGTGGGCCTGGCTGCGGAAGGCGGCGAGGTCCTCGAACGCGGCAGCACTCGCCAGGTGCGTGACGATGACGTCGGCTTCGGTGAGATAGCCTTCGGAGAGCTCACTCAGAAACGACACTCCTCCCAATTGGATGAGGTTGTCGATCTGCTGGGCGTCGAGCACCGCGAGATCGGAGACGTCCGGAGTTGGCTCTTTTGGCGTTTGCTGGTTTGGCGTTTGCTGGGCGCGGGCGACGGGATTGCGGCCCTCCGTCATCGCGGCAACGAGATCGAGCAGCTCGGCCGGCTGGATCGGCTTGGTCGCGCAGCACTCCATGCCGGCTTCGTGGCAGCGCGTTGCCATCTCGACAGTCGCGTCGGCGGTCAGCGCGACGATCGGCGTATGCGGCTGGCCCAGAGCCATGGCCCGGTAGAGTTGCGCCGTCTCCAGACCGTCCAGCCCAGGCATGTTCACGTCCATCAGGACGAGGTCGAAGGTCTCGGACGGTTCGGCCAGCCGATCGAGTGCGGCGTCTCCGTCGGACACCACGACGACCTGGTGCCCGGCGCGTTCCAGCACCTTGGTCATCACCTGCTGGTTCGTCCGATTGTCGTCGGCGAGCAGTATGCGTCGGGCGCAAGCCTGATCGATGCGGAGCGGAGACGGCGCATCGGCGGCCGCCTGCACGAGCCGCAGGGCGTGGTCAAGCATCGCCCGGCCGGCGTGGGACGGCAGCAAGGCCGTGACAAGCCAGCGGACCGGATCGACGGCCGCCTGGACCACATCACTGATGAGAATGATCGGCTGACCGGGGTCCGCTCCCGCCGTCTGGAGCAAGGCCGACAGCTCCTCGAGGCTCGCGGGTCCGCCCCCTCGCACGACGACGAAAGGGGTCTGAGCGTTTGGATGGCGCTGTTGTCGCCTGGGAGAGGTGGATGGACCGAGGGCATCGACCACGATGCCGATGGCGTCGAGTTCGCCTTGCCAACGCGCCCGGACGTCCGGATCGGGTGCGAACAGGACGACGCTCTCGCCCGCAGCTCTTGCGCCGCCCGAGGCCGGGGCGAGCTCAAGCTCGAGCGTGACGGTAAAACGTGTGCCGATGCCGAGCGTGCTCTCGACGGTGATGTCGCCGCCAAGAAGCTCGGCACGCCGCTTGGCGTTCGCGAGACCCAGTCCGGTTCCGCCGTAGGTGCCCTGAATGCTGGGATCTGCCTGCGTAAACACATCGAAGATGCGCGCCTGCGCTTCGGGCGCGATCCCGATGCCGGTGTCGATCACGTCGAGCCGCAGTCGCGTGCGTCCGCAGGCTTGCTCGGCGTCGACCGCCAGCAGAACGCCACCGCTGGCGGTGAATTTTACTGCGTTCCCGAGCAGATTGATCAGGATCTCGAGGAGATGTGTCCGGCTTGTCGTGACGTTGATCGGGGTTCGTGGCGTGACATGAAGTTTCAGCGCGATCTGTTTCGCACGAGCCTGGACGGAGACGAGGCTCAGCACGTCGCGCAGAAGCTCCGGCAATGGGAACTCGGCCGAGACGGCCGGCATGCGTCCGGCTTCCATGCGCGACAGGTCGAGAATGCTGTCGATCAGAGAGAGAAGCGTCGTCGCGGCGACGCCCACGGTTCGCGCCATGCCCGCCTGCTCGGGATCGAGTCTGGTGTCGCGCAGCATGGTTCCCATGCCGATGATCGCGGTCAACGGCGTGCGGAGTTCATGGCTGACGCTCGCGAAGAAGAGGGTTCTGGCCGCGTTCGCCCGTTCCGCCGCTTGGCGCGCCTCGGACAAGCGGCGGATCAGCGTGCCTGCGTAGAGCGGCAATGCGATGAGCCCGATCAGCAGTCCGCTCGCCAGGTGGCTGTGCTGCAGCCAGAAGCTGGTGGTGAGGAAGACCGCACCGAAGCCGCAGGAGGTGGCGCCCATCGCGATCCGGAGCCAGACGAGCCCGAAGCGAAAGCCGTTGCCGAACGCGATCCAGAGATAGATCGGGAAGAACATCGCGGCGACTTCACCGCCCGCATGCAGCTGCCACGACAGGATCGCCGTGTCGATCAGGATGGCGGCGAAGCGCCGCCGGGACGTCGCGGCAGGCCGCATCGACAGATGCGACAGGATCAGCACGGCGAGACCGACATAGATCGCCATCGCGACCAGAGCCCAATGCGCCTGCGCCGACGATCGCGACAGGAAGACCGCAACGAAAACTGCGGAAAAGCCGAGACGATTGAGGCTCATCTCGTGTTCGCCGGTGACGCGCCACCGCAGACCCATGCGCTTGCGAAGCGGGCGTCGCGCGGTCATGTGGCGCTGATCTCGAGCGTCCCGACGCGATCGTGCTCGAGCATGCGGGCAATGTCGTCAGGACTGACTGGCTCGCTGAACAGATAGCCCTGTCCTTCGAGACAGCCTTCGCTGGTGAGGAAATCGCGTTGTTGCGGCGTCTCGACGCCCTCCGCGATGAGTTCGAGACCGAGCGTGCGGCTGATGTCGATGATCGTCCTGACGATTGCCGCGTCGCTCGGGTTCAGCGTGACGCCCCTGGTGAACGATTGGTCGATCTTCAGGCGGTCGATTTCGAACTTTTTGAGGTAAGCAAGCGATGAATAACCGGTTCCGAAGTCATCGATTGCAAGCGTCGTGCCGAGCGCGCGTATGCGCTGGAGCATCAAGATCGCCTCCTGGCTGTTGTTCATCAGGATACCCTCGGTGATCTCCAGCTCGAGCGCGCTGGCCTCCAATCCCGCTCCGGCCAGGGTTTCGACCACGAGGACGTAGAAATCCTCGCGCTGGAGGTGGAGCGGCGAGACGTTGACCGACATCCGCAACGGCGGGAGACCGGCGTCGCGCCAGCGGACCGCCTGCTCGCAGGCCTCGCGCAGCACCCAGGCGCTGATCGGCACGATCAGGCCCGTCTCCTCGGCCAGTCCGAGGAAGCGGCTGGGTGACAGCCACTCCCGTCCCGAACGATGCCAGCGCAGGAGTGCCTCGACGCCGACGACCCGGCCAGTTCTGAGGTCGACCTGCGGCTGATAGAGGAGCGCGAACTCGTCACGTGACAGTCCGAGGCGCAGGTCGCTCTCGAGCCTGACCGCTTCGCGCGCGTCCGGCGCCATGCTCGGACAGAAATGCCGCCACGTGTTCCGGCCCGTCGCCTTGGCCCGATACATGGCGAGGTCGGCGTTCCTCAGCAGAGTTTCGGCGTCCGTCCCGTCACGCGGACAGATCGCGATGCCGATGCTGGCGCCGATGGTGAGCTCCTGTCCCTGGCATGCGAACGGGACCGACAGGATGCGTATGAGCCTGCCGGCCAGGGTGGCCGCGTCGTCGTCGCTGCCGACGTCCCGCTGGATGATTGCAAACTCGTCGCCGCCCAGCCGGGCCACCGTATCGACCTCGGCGAGAGACTGGCGCAGCCGCCCCGCCACGGCCACGAGGATCTCGTCACCGATCGGATGACCCAGCCCGTCGTTGATGGCCTTGAAGCGGTCAAGGTCGATGAACAGCAAGGCGAACTGGCGGTCGCCACGGCGGCCACGCGCCAGCAGGTGCCTGAGCGCTGTCTGCAGCAGCGTCCGATTGGGGAGGTCGGTCAGACCGTCGTGGTGCGCCAGATGGTCGAGGCGTTCTTCCGCCCGCTTGCGGTCGCTGATGTCGAGTGACGTCGTCAGCACGCTGACGACCCTGTTCTCGCTGTCGCGCAACGGCATTCTCGTGGTGAGAAACGTATGCTTCTGGCCGTCGTGCCGGGCGATCACCTCCTCGCGGGCACTCATGGGCACTCCGGTCTCGAAGACCAGGCGGCTCAGTGCCAGGGCGCTCTCGTCCTGCAGACATCCGAGTGGGCCTGGAACGTCGGTCGCCTCCAGTTCCGGGGATTGCGAAAAGCGCTTCAGGCCTTCGTTGACGAAGAGATATCTGCCGTTCCGATCGACCGCGCTGATCAGCGCCGGAACCTGATCGATGACCTGGGCGAGAGACTCGCGGCTGTCGCGTATCAGCGCCTGATTTTCAAGCTCGCTGCGCTTGAGCCGCTCCTTGATGGTCTTTTGATGGCCCCTGAGTTTGAGAAGGTTGCGCGCCCGGGCGGCGAACTCGACATGATCGACCGGGCTGAGGAGGAAGTCGGTGGCGCCCGCTTCCAGCGCGCTGACGCGAAAGGTGCGATCCTGGTAAGCGGTTACGACGATGATCGGCTCGTCGTCGGCGTGCGGCGACAGCCGAATACGGCGAATGAACTCGGCGCCGTCCAGGCCCGGCATCTTGAAGTCTGTGATGATGAGGTCGGCGGCGTTCCGGTCGAGCCAGTCCATAGCCTCGAGCGGGCCGGGGAAGGAGTGCACGTCGACCGGCAATTGCAGGTTGTTCGCGAGCTTGGTGTAGAGCGCCCGATTGGTGGCACTGTCATCGACCAAGACGATGGTCGCCACCCATGGGCGCGTTGTCGGCACGGAGCGCATGACACTGGGTCATCGCACCAATTGGTGAAATTAGAGTGAGCGCGGCCTATCGCAGTGCATTTGGGGCTCCGCCCCAAACCCCGCTGGGGCGAGCCGCCCCAGACCCGCAATCTATTGAGAGTCATGGTTCCAAAGGCGACTGCCTTTGGTGGGGTTTGGGGCGAAGCCCCGACCTCTATTTGCGCGAGAAAAAGGCGGCGAAGGCGGCCTTGGCCTCCGGTGAGGACAGGCGCTCGCTGAACAGTGCCGCTTCCTCGCGGGCTCGCGCGATGGCGATGTCCGGGTCGCCTCGGAGCAGGCGGCGGGTGATCGCGACCGCCTCGGGGGACTTGGCGGCGATGCGGAGGCAGGCGTCGCGGGCAATGGCAAGGAGTTCGCCGGCCGGAACGATGCGGTTGACGAGGCCCATCGCGTGGGCGTCGGCGGCGGTGAAGAAGTCGCCGAGCAGGAGCAGCTCGGAGGCGCGCTGAAGGCCGACGAGGCGAGGAAGGAAGTTGCTCGACGCAAACTCGGGAACCAAGCCGAGATCGACGAACGGGAGACGGAGCCGGGCGGTGTCGGTCGCGTAGACCAGGTCGCAATGCAGCAGGATCGTGGTGCCGATGCCGACCGCCAGGCCGTCGACGGCAGCGACGATCGGCTTGGTGAAGCGGAGCACGGTTTCAATCAGGCGATGGGTCTGCCGCGGTCCCTCGCGTTCGGCGCTGGCGAAGTCGGCGATATCGTTGCCAGCGCAAAAGATGCCGTTGGCACCGGTCAGAAGCACGGCGCGGATGGCTCCGTCGGCGGCGGCGTGATCCAGGCCGTCGGCGAGTGCCTGATACATCGCCTGGTCGAGCGCGTTCTTCTTCTCGGGGCGCTCGATGGTCAGGGTGATGATGCCGTCTGTCACGACGGACTTGATGTGATCGGTCATGCCGGACGCCCGAGATGTTATCGGGCCCTTGGTAGGTCCAGGCGGCAGGCTTCGCAACGCCGGCAGGTTTGACTTCGGGTCCGCGGACACCTAGAAAGATGCTATACTGAAATGATTTTGTCTGGAACGCGACCCCGGGAACCGGGGGCTCGCGCGCGCGGCGCATTGCCATCCCCTCTCAGCGACGGAGTTTTCCATGGACCGCATGATCGTCTACCCGGGTGCCATCCCGCTCGACACCGACCTGCTCAACGTCCAGCGCGGCACGATGAAAGGGTTGGGGTTCCTCGCACAGGCGTGCCTCGGCGGCGGCCCGATCGTGGACGGTCTGGCGTGCCAGCCGACGGTGCCATCGTCGATGCAGGTCAGCGTCGGACCGGGCAGCATCACGGTCAGTTCACAGGTCGACAGCTCAAGCTTCGGCACACTCCCGCCGGACACGTCGAACCTGGTCAAGATGGGGATCAACACCGGAAACTCGGTGTTCACGCTGACCGCGCCTGCGGGGTCCGGCCAATCGATCAACTACATGATCGAGGCGAGCTTTCTCGAGGCTGACGCGGTGCCGGTGGTGCTGCCCTACTACAATGCGGCCAACCCGGCGCAGGGGCTGGCCGGACAAGGCAATGACGGGACGGCGCAGAACACGCAGCGACTGGAGACGGTGGCGTTGCAGCTCAAGGCGGGGGCTGCCGCCAACACCGGCACGCAGGCCACGCCGGCGGCGGACGCGGGCTGGGTCGCCATCGCGGTGATCACGGTCAATGCCGGGCAGAGCACGGTGGAGACGACCAACATAACGGTGCCGTCGACGGCGCCCTTCCTGAACTACAAGCTGCCGCAGATGACGTTCACCTGCGGTCTGGGACGGACGGGCTGGCAGAGCCTGCCGAGCGGTCTGATCATGCAGTGGGGGACCGCGCTGACGGTGACGGGCTATCTCGATCAGATCAATTTTCCGCTCACGTTTCCCAACACGGCATTCTCGGTCACGGCCTGCGAGGGGGCTTGCGCCGGCTGGACCACGCCCTCGGCCCCGGTGCCGGTGCCGACGATCTATGGCGTGAACAATCTGTCGGCATCGGGCTTTCAGGTGTCCTGCCTCAGCCCGGTCATCGACGGTGCGAGCAGCTCGATCTCATATTCGAAGCGGACCGGTTTCAACTGGGTCGCTTTCGGGTTCTGACGCCGGTGGGTTGCACGTCGCTTGCATGGCCGAGGCATGGTCTCGTGTGCGCCGTCGGACAGGCTAAGCTTGAACGGAATCACGCACCGGTTCGGGTCGCTGCTCGCCAACGACGGGATCGACCTCTCGATTGGACGAGGCGAAATCCACGCGTTGCTTGGTGAGAACGGGGCGGGCAAGTCGACCCTGATGCAGGTCGTGGCGGGCGTGCTGCAGCCGGACGCGGGCGAGATCCGGTGGGAGGGCAGGCCGGTCAGGATTGACGGTGCGGCGGCAGCGCGCCGGCTTGGGATCGGCATGGTTTTCCAGCACTTCACGCTGTTCGAAGCGATGAGTGTCGCCGAAAACCTGGCGCTCGCGGTGGATCGACCGGGTCCGGCCGCCCGGTTTGCCGCGCGGATCAGGTCGGTCAGCGCCGCCTACGGATTGCCGGTCGACCCGGACCGGCGGATCGTTTCACTGTCGGCGGGCGAACGGCAGCGGGTGGAAGTCGTACGCTGTCTGCTCCAGCGTCCCAAGCTGCTGGTCATGGACGAGCCGACTTCGGTGCTGACGCCGGGAGAGGTGTCGCTGCTGTTCGCGACACTCCGCCGGCTCGCCCTGGGCGGCGTGTCGATCCTGTACGTGTCGCACAAGCTCGACGAGGTGCGGACCTTGTGCGACCGCGCCACCGTGCTTCGGCACGGGCGCGTGGTCGGGCGCTGCGATCCGCGGGCGGAGAGTGCCGCCTCGCTCGCGCGGATGATGGTGGGAGCCGATCCGGGCGGCCTGGAGCACGCGCCGGACGGCTTGACCGGTGCGCCGCTCCTGGCGCTCGACGCGCTCAGCCTGCCTGCCGTCCCACCGCACCGGACGGCGCTGCGCGAGGTGAGCCTGACGGTTCGGGCGGGCGAGATCGTCGGCATCGCCGGGATCGCCGGGAACGGGCAGCGCGAACTGATGACGGCGATCTCGGGCGAGCGCCTCGCACGTGCGGACGGCGACGTCCGGATCGGCGGTCGATCGTGCGGGCGGATGGGCGTCGCGGGCCGGCGCCGGCTCGGCCTCGCGACGGTGCCGGAACAAAGGCACGGGCACGCGGCCGTGCTCGCGTTCTCGCTGGCCGAGAACACGTTGCTGACGGGCCGGGAACGTGTGCGGCTGGCGCGATTTGGACTGCTGCGCGCGAGGCAGGCGCGCGCATTCGCACGTCGCATCATCGCGGCATTCGACGTGCGTCACGGTCGGCCCGGCGCGCGGGCGGCCTGTCTGTCCGGCGGAAACCTCCAGAAATTCGTGGTCGGGCGCGAGGTATTGCAGGCACCTGACGTGCTTGCCGTGGCGCAGCCGACCTCCGGCGTCGATGCCGCGGCCACGACCGCGATCCATCGGGCGCTCTGCGAACGGGCGGCGGCGGGAGCGGCGGTGCTGGTGATCAGCCAGGATCTCCACGAGCTGCTTGCGATCACGCATCGGATTGCAGTGATCAGCGACGGCCGGTTGTCTCCGCCGCTGCCGGCGCGCGATGTGACGCTCGACGAGCTCGGTCTGATGATGGGCGACGCGCATGCGGCCGGGCCGGCGCTGGCCCGTGCGGGCTAGCCGGACGGAGCCGCCGGTCTGGCTTGCGGTGGCGATGACGGTCGCGGCACCGCTGGGCGCCGTGCTGGCCTCCGCGGTCCTGTTCCTGGCGATGGGTTATCCGGCGCGACAGACCTTGCACGCGTTCTTCCTGGCACCCTTGGAGACGGTGAACGGTTGGTCCGAACTGGCGCTCAGGGCGGCACCGCTGATCACGATCGGCCTGGGGCTCGTCGCGTGCTTCCGCGCCAACGTGTGGAATATCGGGGCAGACGGCCAGTTCACGCTGGGGGCGATCGGGGCGGGATGCGTGGCACTGGGGTTCGGACCGGACGGGTCGCGGTTCGCGTTGCCGCTGATGATGTCGGCCGCCATCCTGGCCGGGATGGCCTGGGCGGCGGTTCCCGCCCTGCTGCGTACGTCGTGCGGGGCGAGCGAAACTCTGACTAGCCTGATGCTGACCTACGTCGCGGGGCTGGTCCTGACGGCACTGGTGTTCGGGCCGCTGAAGGACCCGCAGGGCTTCAACTTCCCGCAGTCGCGCCTGTTCGCCGACAACGAGTTGCTGCCGATCGTCATTCCGGGAACGCGGGTGACGGCGGGAACGCTGGCCAGCCTGCTGCTGCCGCTGCCGGTCTGGCTGCTGCTCGAGCGGACGGTATCCGGTTTCGCCATACGCACCTTCGGGGTTGCGCCGCCGGCGGCGCGGTTTGCTGGGTTCTCCGAGCGGCGGACGATCTGGCTGGTGATGCTGGCGAGCGGCGGTCTGGCGGGACTGGCCGGATGCCTGGAGGTCGCCGGACCGATCGGACAGTTGATCCCGTCGGTCTCGCCTGGCTACGGGTTCAGCGCGATCATCGTCGCGTTCCTCGCGCGCTTGCATCCGATCGGGGTCGTGCCCGCGGGCCTGCTGGTCGCGCTGTCCATCGTGGGCGGTGACCTCGCTCAGGTGGCGGTCGGCTTGCCCAGAGGGGCAAGCGCCGTCGTGCAGGCCATGCTGCTGTTCTTTCCGCTGGCGGCAGATTTTTTCGCGCGGGGTCATGCGGGCTCCGCGGCAGCGTGAACGACGTGTTGGTCTCGTTTGCCGCCACCGTGATGACGGCAGCGACCCCGCTCGCCTACGCCGCACTCGGCGAGCTGGTCACGGAGCGGGCCGGAGTGCTCAATCTCGGTGTCGAGGGCATGATGCTGACGGGCGCCGTCGCCGCTTTCGCGACCACCTGGGCCAGCGGGAGCCATGCGCTGGGTGTTCTTGCCGGAGCGGGTGCGGGTCTTGCACTCGCGTCGCTGTTCGCCGTGCTGACGCTGGGCTTGTCGAGCAACCAGGTCGCGACGGGGTTGGCGCTCACGATATTCGGGACCGGCCTGTCCGCCCTCGTGGGACGGGACCTGACCGGCCGGACGGTGGCACCGTTGCCGAAGCTGCGAATTCCTTTGCTGGATGATCTGCCGGTGGTCGGGCGTCTCGCGCATCAGGATGTGCTGGTGATCGGCAGTCTGGCGGCGACTGCCGGTCTGGCATGGGCGATCGGAGGTACGCGACCGGGATTGGTATTGCGGGCGGTGGGAGAGGACGCGCAGGCGGCACACCGGCTCGGCCTGCCGGTGTTGCAGGCTCGACTGTTCGCCATACTGTTCGGCGGCGCGATGGCAGGGTTGGGTGGTGCCACGCTCTCGATCGCCTACACGCCGCTGTGGGCGGAGGGAATGACGGCCGGACGCGGTTGGATCGCGGTTGCCCTGGTGGTCTTCGGCTCCTGGCGCCCGGGGCGAGTGCTGGTCGGCGCCTACCTGTTCGGCGGGATCGAGGTCGGGCAAGTCTATCTGCAGGGCAGCGGGTTTGGCGGCCCGACGGAGCTCTTGGCAACCCTGCCCTACCTGTCGACGATCGCGGTTCTGGCGATTGTCTCGTCGGCGGGCGGTCCGGTCGTCGCCGCACCCGCGGACCTGGGAAAGCCGTTCCGGGCGATCGGCTGAGGGGTGAGAGAATGCTGAACAGGCGGGAGTTGTTGGCCGGCGGGGCGGCGGGACTGGCACTCGGTGCCGCCAGCACCCGGGAAGCACGGGCAGCGCCGCCGATGCGTGTGTCGTTCGTCTATACCGGCCCGGTCGGCGATCTCGGCTACTCCTATGAGCACGACCAGTCGCGGCTGGCGTTGCAGGCGACGCTGGGCAGCCAGGTGACGACGCGGTTCGTCGAGAGCGTTCCGGAAGGGCCGGATTGCGAGCGTGTCCTGCGCGATCTCGCGTCCGCCGGCAGCGACATGATCTTCTCGACGTCGTTCGGCTTCATGAACCCCGCAATCCGGGTCGCCAAGGAGTTCCCGCGCGTCAAGTTCGAGCAGGCGACGGGCTACAGGATCGCGCCCAATCTGGCCGAGTACAACATCCGCTGGTATGAGGCGCGCGCGGTGTGCGGGACGATTGCCGGCCACGTGTCGAAGGCGGGTCTGTGCGGCTACGTGGCCCCGTTTCCGATCCCGGAAGTCGTCATGGGGGTCAACGCGTTCACGATCGCGGCGCGGAAGATCAATCCGGACTTCCGCACCCGGGTCGTCTGGGTCAACACCTGGTTCGACCCTGGACGCGAGGCGGACGCGGCCAAGTCGCTGATCGACCAGGGAGCCGATCTGCTGGCGCAGCACACCGACAGTCCGGCGGTGATGCAGACGGCCCAGGCGCGTGGCGTGCACGCCTTCGGGCAGAGTTCCGACATGCAGCAGTTCGGGCCGACGGCCCAACTGACGTCGATCGTCGATCATTGGTCGCCCTACGTCATCATGCGGGTGCGTCAGGCGCTGGCCGGGACTTGGCGTACCGGCGATACTTGGTGGGGCCTGAAGGAAGACCTGGTCGAGCTGGCACCTTACGGGCCCGCGGTCACGCCGGACGTGCGGCGTGCGGCGGACCTGGTGAAGGCGGGAATCGTCAGCGGGGCACTGCATCCGTTCGCCGGGCCGGTGCGCGACCAGTCGGGCACGGTCCGGATCGCGGAAGGCGCCGTTCCAGGCGACGGCGATCTGCAGAAGATGGCCTGGTATGCGCAGGGCGTTGCCGCTTGAGCACCCTGGCCGAGCTGATCGCGGGGCTCTCGCACGAGGATGGCTCCTGGCAGGTCGAGCTGCCTGCGGACTGGATGCAGGGGCGGACGGTGTATGGCGGCCTGACCGCGGCACTCGCCGTCGGGACGGCGCAACGGGCGGTGCCGGGACTGGGCGCTCTGCGTTCGGCGCAATTCGCGTTCGTGGGCCCGGCTTCGGGTGTCTTGACGCTGACGCCCACCGTCCTGCGGGCAGGCCGGTCGGTGACGTTCGTGTCGGTAGACGCGGCGGGGCCCGGCGGCCTGGCCACGCGCGTGTTGCTGTGCTTCGGATCGGCGCGTCCCTCGATCCTGTCGCACACCGCATTGCCGATGCCGGCCATCCCGGAGCCGGACGCATGTCCGGCTCTGACCGAAGCGAGCGACGCACCCCGGTATCTGGCGCAGTTCGACGCCCGGCTCGCGGGTAGCGGCCGGTTGGGCGGCGAAGGCCCGATTGCCGACATCCTCGCATGGGTTCGGCATCGGGAGGCAGTGGGCGTCGACGCGACGGTGGCGCTGGTGGCACTCGGCGACGCGTCGCCGCCGGCACCGCTGGCGATGCTGGACCGGGTGGTTCCAATCAGCACGATCCTCTGGTCGGTCGAGATCGGACCCGATCCCGGCCGGGGTGGGGCCGGCGGATGGCGGCTGCTGCATCTGGTGGGCGACATGATCGCGGAAGGATATGCCGCCGAGCGGATCACGGTGTGGAGCGAGGACGGCGAGCCGCTGATGACGGCGCGGCAAAGTGTCGCGATCTTTGAGTAGCTGGGGCTTGATCGGGGGGGCCTGTGCCCCGGCACCCCCCCCGGTTTGGTTTTTGGGGGCCCGTTTTTGGGGGGGGGGGGCGGCACCC
>CAXTSH010000020.1:7213-23718 GCA_964246925.1 uncultured Acetobacteraceae bacterium | reverse complement strand
TTTTGCCGGCGCGGCAACGTGGCGCTATCTTTGTTTCGCTGGGGCTTGATGGGTTCCACTTGAACCGATCAAGCCCCAGCTTTGTGTTTGTGCGAGCACGTTTATCGGGTCAGGTTCAGTCAACCTGATCCGATCGTGTTCAAGGCGAGGGCGGGCTCCCTCTGTGCCGGGGTCCCACGGGCTGCTTTGTTGTCGTGCAGGAAGCTCAGCAGGACGTAGCGGCGCCCGCTGGTGACCTCCGTCGCTTCGTGCAGAAGAGAGGCCGAGAAGACCAGACCTTCGCCGGTCGCCGGTCGGTAGCGATGGTCGTTGAACTCGGGAAACAGCAGGTAGCCGCCCTCGTATTCTCCGGCATTGAGATTGACCGACAGGGCGAACTGACGGAAGGCGACGGCAGGGCCGGTGTTGTCGCGATGGCGTTTGAAGTGGCCGATCGTTTCATCGTAGCGCGCGACCAGGATACGGTCGACGTGGCTGACGTCGTGCTGGAAGGCCCGGCTGATGTCGGGCACGCAACGGCGAAACAGGCAGGCAAGCACCCGCTCATGAACGCCGTCGCCGGGCTCAAGCATCCAGTCCCGGCGGCATTTCCGGCCATGGTCGAGCCGGTCCTGCGGCGCGCCGTCACGACCCGAGCCGCTGACGGCGCTGTCAAACGTCGCACTGACTTCGAAACGTTCGATCAGTTCCCGGCAGAATGCGGTGTCGAGCAGTCCCGGTATGGCCAGAACCGGCGCCGGCAGGGAGCAGTCCCGGCCCGGTTCGTGAGGGAGCCGGCGAACGGCATCGAGCGCGCCCGAGACAATGCGTTCGGGCTCGCCGAGGCCGGAGCGCCAGCAGGCGAGGATGCGCGCACCGCGATCGACCACGACGAGAACGGGCTCGCCGGATGATGCCGCACAGGACGTGAAGAATTCATCCGGACACAGGATGGTGCGCAGGCCGGGAGAAGGCGGGTTGAGGTAAAGACGCGGCAGGGCCGCAAAGCCGAGACAGAGAAGAAGGTCGGCGTTGGAGGCTGCAAATTCCGGCTGGCGTTCAGCGAGTGCGGCCAGCAGCGGGTTGAAGGCGGCCGGGGCAGCGGAACCGCCCAGCAGCAGAACGGCCGGCCGGCCGGCC
Source organism: uncultured Acetobacteraceae bacterium (assembly GCA_964246925.1). Taxonomy (GTDB): domain Bacteria; phylum Pseudomonadota; class Alphaproteobacteria; order Acetobacterales; family Acetobacteraceae; genus CAXTPV01. The sequence continues at coordinate 22,599 of CAXTSH010000020.1, read as the reverse complement.
TGTGCATCCAGCGAGTAGAAGCTGCGATCGACGCCGACACCGACACAGAACGGCAGCCGGTCACCGGGCGCAAGTTCCACCGTGTCCTCCCAGTCTGCAGGGACGAACAATCGCCGGACAATGTTGAAGTCCGGTTAACATCGAGCGGCTCTCTCGAGTAGCGATTTGTTCATTCCTCGAGTGCATGTTGTGGGAAGGGGAGAGAGAGATGAAAGGGATTTCCTCGGTCGGCGCCGGAACCAACGGCCTCGCGAGCGTGCTGCAGGCGGGCGGCAGGACGGCCGCGAGCGCGGGTGGAGGAGGGGGCGCCAGCGGTTCGGCAGCGACCACGACCACGACCACCAATCCAGACGGGTCGATCACCACGACGGTCACTGGTCCCAACGGCGCGGTGTTGTCGACTTCCAAAACGGGCGGTTCGTCTCGAGAGGGCGAGAAAGGACCCGGGAATGCCGGGTCGGCAGGTCTGCTTGATGTCAGTGCCTAGTGTCCTGCCCCCGAGGTTCGTCGCTCTTCGCGACGAACGCATGGGATAAGCAGGGTACTGGAAAACGAAGGAGTGGTGTCCGGTCGTGACCGGCGACAATGGCCTGGAACGGCGACAACGAAAGGTTCGCGAGGGCGGCGCTCAGCGGGATATCTGGAGGCGGACGACGACGAGGGTGCGCAGGATCCGAACGCCGGCCTTCATGGTGCCGTGCAGGTTGCCGGCGACCTTGGATTGGCCGGCCATGCGGCGGCCATAGGGCATCGGGATTTCCAGGGTGCGGGCGCGTGTCAAGGCGGCACGCATCTGCATCTCGAGGTTCCAGCCATAGGTCATCTCGCGCATGCCGAGGCGCTCGAAGACATCGAGGCGTATGGCGCGAAAGGCGCACATGTCGCGGTAACGCGTTCCCGTCAGCAGACCGACCGCGGTGCCGATGAGATGTCCGGCGAGCACCTGGTGGGCGCCCATGCTTCCTGGCGCCCGCCCTGCCCTGCTCCGGTATGCAAGGGTGAAGTCGGCGCGGCTCTCCCGGATCGGAGTGATGAGACAGTTCGCCTGTTCGCCCGCATCGCTGCCGTCGCCGTCGAGGAACAACACGATATCGGCGCCGAGAGCGCGTGCGTGTTCAACGCCGGTCAGGCACGCGCGACCGTAGCCGCGGCGGCCCTCCTGGATGACAGTGGCGCCGGCGGCTTCGGCTTCCTGTGCCGTTCGGTCGCCACTGCCGCCGTCGACCACCAGGACCGTCTGGATCAGGTTGCGGGGCAGACGGGCGACCGTCGGTCCGATCGCGCCTTCCTCTTTAACGGTCGGTATCACCGCCACCACTATGGCGTCTGGGCGCATCAAGCATAGAGGCGGGGTTTCACCCCGCACCCCACCAAACGCGGGGCGTTTGGATCCCAAATCGCGGGTTTGGGGGGTGCCAGAATTTGCTGTCGGTTCATAGGCTCCAGCGCAGTCCGCAATTCTGGCATGGCTTCGGCGGCACGTCGCTGAGCAGCGAACTGCGGAAATCCTGGTAGGCAGGGCCGTTCCAGATCTCGCGCAGCTCCTGCTGGGTCGCGTCGCCGAGCGTGTAATTCTCGTAGCCGCGGGCGGAAAAGGGGGCGATGCAGCACGGCAGCGCACGCCCGTGCGCGGTGAAATACATCAGCGACCAGGGACGGCGGCAGGTGGACCATGGCTGGGCCGCGTCTCCCTTGCGCAGGCTCAAGCCGGGCTCGGTGGCACCGGAGGCGTCCAGCGTGATGCCGAGGGTCTGGCCGAGAGCCTGTGCCGACTCGATCGCCACCTGCTCCTGGGCTTGCGTCTGCTCGAAAAGCGAACTCTCGGCGCGAGCCATGCCGAAACCGGCTTCGTCGAAGACGAGCCGCTGCAGGTGGACTTCGCGCACGCCCATGTCGGCCGCCAGACGGACGAATTCGGGCAGGGACTGAACGGTTTCCTTCAGCCCTGTCAGCCAGATCGAGACGCGCGGGGTCGAGAGGTTGTTCTCGCGCTGATAGGCGGTCAGAGCACGAACATCGCGGACGATACGGTGGAAGAAATCCTTGCCCCGGACTTGCTTGTAGGTGGCGGCATCGGCGGCATCGAGGGAGACGCGCAGTTCGTCCAAGCCGGTTGCGACCAGGTCGGGAAATTTGCGCGGATTGAGCAGTGTCCCGTTGGTGTTGAACAGCACGTAGATGCCGCGATCCTTGAGATAGCGGATCATGCGGGGAAGAGATTTGACCAGCATCGGTTCGCCGACGCCGTGCAGGACGGCGCGGGCAGCGCTCGGCACCTGATCGACGATGCGGGTGAAGAGCTCCCAGTTCATGTCGGCGGCCGGCTCGAGCGTTTCGAACGTGCGTGGACAGGTCTCGCACAGCAGGTTGCAGCGGTTGGTGACCTCCAGATAAAGGCAGACAGGCGGTGCGGCGTCGATGCTGCGTTCGGCGACCGCCTCGAAGTAACGGCGCGGGTCGCGAAGCGTGGTGGCGGACATCAGCTTGGCCTCCGGAGCATTCGGTAGTCGCGCACGGCAAGAACCACTGCCGGAATATAGATCAATGATGGCCAGAAAAAGAATTCGTTCAGGGGGTCCAGGTAGAGCAGCAATGGTGCGACCGAGAGCCAGACCAGGGCGCTCGACGTTGCCACGGTCGCGAACAGCGCGAGATACGGGAAGTACCACGGATAGTGCGGGCTGATGACGAGCATGGTGGCGCCGGCGAGGAGACCTGCGTCGCGAGTGACGGCGACGATGTCCCGGTCTGGCTCATGCCTGGCGATCCGCCAGGCGAGTGCCGCCAGGAGCGAGGCGCAACCCGCGAGGTAGATCGGAACCGCGACGGGCGGGAGATGGAAGAGGTGGTTCAGGCCGGCGAGGAGCCAGATGCCGCTGCCGCCGGCGATGCCCTCTTCGTGACCGTAGGTGCCGAGAAAGCCGAACACGCGCAGGCCGACGCCGGCGTAGATCGCATAGAGGGCGCCGATCGTCCCGGCACAGGCGAGCGGCATGGCCAGACGGGGCGTTCGCCACAGGGCAGGAGCGATCGCGACGGGAAGCAGCTTGACGAGGATGGCGGCCGCGAGTGCGACGCCGGTCAGGATGTCGCGTCGCGCGGCGCGGGCGATCAGCGCGAGCGGGATCAGGCCGACGGCAATCGCGTCGACATGGCCGTTGCCGGCGTAGCACCAGACCGCCAGCGGGTTCCAGGCGTAGATCAGAACGCGTGACGGCGGCTCGCCTGCGTGTCTGAGCAGCAGCAACAGGCAGGCAAGTGCCAGCGCCTCGAAGGCGACGGCGGCGAGACGTATGGCGAGGATCGTCTGGCTGATGGACGCGACGGCGCGAAAGACGAGTTGGGCAGTGGGCGGGTAGATGGTCGGCGCGTATGCGCGCCGATTGATGTGGGGAAAGATCGCCTCGTCGCGCAGGCTCGACAGGGCCGGGTCGGCGGGTACGAAACGGTATGGATTGTGGCCGGCGAGCTGGACCCGGCCGTCCCAGACATAGCGGTAGAGGTCGCTCGACAGGAAGGGTGGGGCGGTGAGGACAAGCGCACGCATGCCCACGGCGATGGAAAGGATCAGCCAGAGGGCGCCGGGCGGGTTTGGGAGGATGACCAGCCGGCAGGCCGCGAGATAGGCGGCGGCGGCGATCGTGAGCACGGCGACGAACATCGCCACGTGCCGCTCGGTGTTCGCACTTGGACCCTGGTGGACGTGAAGGAGCAGGCCGGTAACGGTCGTTGCCATCAGGACGAGGCCGGCGGATGCCAGTGCCAGCCGTTTCAAGCGGGGCTGCGAAGGTCGAGACGCTCGACGCAGCTTCGTGTCGCGGGGGCGGAAAAGCCTTGGCCTGGGCCAGTGTCCAGTTCGGTCAGCAGGCGCGCGATCGAGCTCGCGTCGTCGACGTCGTACCACGGCGGAAGCTCGACGAGCTCCAGGCCGAGATCGGCGGCGCGGGCACGGGTGAGGTCGGCAACGCCCGCAGTGCTCCAGGCGATGTCAGCGAACAGGTGGGTGTGTTCCTGCTTCAGGCCGAGAAGGTAGTAGCCGCCGTCTTCGGCCGGACCGAGCACGGCCCGGTCTCCCTCGGCGGCGAGCAGGGCGGCGGTACGGCGCAGGTATTCGGTGGGCAGAGTGGGACCGTCGGAATTCAGCACGCAGGCGGACTGGTGCCCGGCGGCGAAGAGGGCGCGGATCGCGTGGAGCAGGCAGCGACCGAAGCCCTCAACGCCTGCGGGGGCGTTGATCGTGCCATCAGCGAGGATGAGACGAGTACCGCAGGCAACATGGGGTTGGATTGCCGCTTCGAGGCCGGCCGGCGCGTAGGCCGCGTAAGCGACGATCGGAACGGCGCATGCGGCGTCGAGGATGTTCGCGGTCGTGTCGTGAAGAAAGGCGGCGCTCATCGCGGCCGCCTGTTCGTGGGTGAGTGGCGGGACGAGGCGAGTCTTGCAGTGTCCCGGGCGCGGAGCCTTGGCCATGACGGCAATCGCGCAAGCGGCGCTCATCGATCGTCGTCCTCCGAGGCACTCTTCACCGGCATCGCTTCGTCGCAGCGCGAGCCCGAGTTACGTGGTGCGACAGGTTTGCGCACATTCGACACCGGGCGCAGAACGCGTCGCGTGGCGCTGAACGATGGGGACGAAAGCCTTGATGTCGATGCGCATCGACATGGTTTACCAGTACCCGATCTGGGCCGTGAGCCTCCTGGTGGTCGGCGCCTCGATGGCGGGAGCACTCATCGTCGAGCTCGCCGCGCGGCGGTTAATCCCGTTCGAGACGCGACAGCGCGGCAACGAGGTCGCGGCGGCGATGTTCTCGGTGATCGGAGTCACGTTCGCGGTGCTGCTCGCATTCGTGGTGATGTTGACGTTCGAAGGCTACATGAACGCGAAAGTTGCGGCGACGAGCGAGGCGATGGTGGCACGCGACGTATCGGACGCGGCGGCGGCCCTGTCGGAGCCAGCGCGCTCGGGCATTCAAGACGCGTTGTCGTTGTATCTGCAGGACGTCGTCTCGCGGGAATGGCCCGATCAGGCGCGCGGACACACCAACGATGCGGGCGCGGCGCCGCTGCGGCAGCTCCATGCGATTGCTGCGGCCTATCATCCGGACGGCGCCGGGCAGACCAACGCCCATGCCGCGCTGATTTCGGCACTGACGCGCCTCCAGGATGCGCGCGCGATGCGTCAACTCGCCGCGGCCAGCACGGTGCCCTCGGTCGTGTGGGTGGTCATGCTCCTTGGAGGAGCTCTGACGGTCGCGTCCGGCTCGTTCGTGGCAGCGCCGAGTGCGCGCATGCATCTGGCGATGTCGGCGACGCTCGCGGCTTCGGGGGCTCTGGTCGTATTGGTGGTGATCGTGCTGAGCCAGCCGTTTCGCGGCAGCAGCCGGGTCTCGGCGGCACCTTATGAGCGCGTGCTCGATGCGGTGTCTGCCCGCGAGACGGGCGGCTGAGGCGTTCGCACGCCGGTATGCGGCGACACGGGTCCGCGTTTTTCGACGCTGCGCACCGGGGCGCAGCTTGACACGCCACCGGGCGAAAGCCAGCGTCCGGCACGACCGGTCGTGGACCGGTCCGGCTCGGCCACGCCACCCGAGGCCGTCAATCACAACCGACCGCCGGCAAGGCGGCGCCGGAGGATGTCATGTCGGACCCGGACAATGTCGATCGCCAGGCCAGCGCGCTGAACCGTCGCGGCGTTCTGCAGACGGCCGCACTCGGCTCGACGCTGCTGGCGGCGGGTCTGGCCTCGCCGGCCCGGGCCGCCGGGCTCACGCCGTCGCATCCAAAATGGCGGATGGTGTTTGTCAATCACGTGACCACCAACCCGTTCTTCACCGCGACCCGCTACGGAATTGCGGATGCCGCGGCGCTGACCGGATGCACGACGCAGTGGACCGGGTCGGAGACGAGCAACGCGTCCGAGATGGTCAGTGCGATCAACAACGCGGTGGCCGCCAAGGCGGACGCGATCGCTGTCTCGCTGGTCGACCAGCATGCATTCAACGACCCGGTGCAGAGAGCGCTCGACGCGGGCATTCCGGTCTTCTCCTACAATGCCGACGTGACGCCGGCGCAAGGCTGCAACCGTCTCGCCTACATCGGTCAGGATCTCTACAAGGCCGGCGCGCTGATGGGTGAGAAGATTACCCAGCTGGTGGACGGCGGGCGGGTTGTGCTGTTCATCGCCACACCGGGACAGCTCAACATCCAGCCGCGCATCGATGGCGCACACGACGTGCTCAAGAAGAGCGGCAAGAACTATCAGGTCGACATCGTCGCGTCGGGAGCGTTGGTCAACGACGAGGTGTCGGCGGTGCGGTCCTATTACGAGGGCCACAAGGACGTGAAAGGCATGTTCGCCGTCGACGGCGGCACCACGCAAGGCATCGCCGAGACGATGTCGGACAACGGTCTGCTGTCGAAGGGCGTGCACGGTGGCGGGTTCGACCTGTTGCCGCGGACGCTGCAACTGATCCAGCAAGGGGCAATGGATTTCACCATCGACCAGCAGCCGTATCTTCAGGGCTATTACACGGTGATGGAGGCTTACATCTATCTGCTGTCTGGCGGCCTGGTGGGGCCGGCCGACTGCAACACGGGCCTGAAGTTCGTCACCAAAGGCAATGTCGGGCCATACCTTTCGACGCACACCCGGTATGAGGGGTCGTCGTCGGCCGCCCAGTTCGTCAAGCGCTCAGGTCCGATCAAGGTCTGATCACATGGGCGGCCTGCTGGGACGGGTCACACGCTGGCGCGAAGGGAGCATCCTGCTGGTCGCGATCGCGCTGGCGATCTATTTCGAGAGTGCAAACTCCAGCTTCCTGCTGAGCAACGCGAGCCTGCAGAACCTGTCGCAGTACATCGCACCGCGGGCGATCATCGCATGCGGCGAGATCATGCTGATGATCGGTGGAGAGATCGACCTCTCCGCCGGCATGGTCTACGCGCTGGCGCCATTCGTGATGTATTTCGCGGCCCAGGCGGGAGTCCCGATCCTGCTGGCCATCCCGGTCGGCCTTGCGGCGAGCGCACTGGTGGGATTCATCAACGGGTTCATCACCGTCTTCCTTCGCGTGCCCTCATTCGTCACCACGCTCGGCACGCTGTTCCTGCTCAATGGCTTCACGCTGACCATCTCCGACGGCACCCCGGTCAATATCGACGTGTCACCTGGGCTCGGGGCCGTGCTGGGGCATGCCGGCTACAGCGAGTTTCTGTGGGCGCTGCTGGTCGTCGTGGTCATGCACGTGCTGCTGAAGCACACGCGTTGGGGACTGCACACGATCGCCGCCGGCGCCAATCCGATTGGGGCGAGCGAGGCGGGTATCCAGGTCCGGACGATCAAGGTCGGCAACTTCATCCTGTGTTCGTTTCTGGCTGGGCTGACAGGGATACTGGAGAGTTTCCGCATCACCTCGATCGATCCGACCGCGGGCGGCTCGCCGATCATGTTCCTCGCCGTCGCCTCAGGAGTGATCGGCGGGACGCCGTTGACCGGCGGGTCCGGGACGGTGATCGGGGCGTTGATCGGAGCGACGGTGCTGGGGCTGCTCAGCGACGGCTTCACGTTGATCGGGGTCAACGCGTTCACCTTCGACCTCATCCTCGGTGCGGCGATCCTGCTGGCGATGCTGTTCAACATCCACGCGGGGCGGGTCCGCATCCGAGGAGCGCGCGCATGAGCGAGGCGGCGGCACCTGCCGGAGGCCTCGAAGAGGTCCTGCGAGCGGAGAACATCACCAAGGAGTTCGGCCCGGTGTCGGCGCTGAACGGCGTTTCGCTTCGCGTCGGTCGCGGGGAGATCCTGGGAATCCTGGGCGACAACGGCGCCGGCAAGTCGACGCTGATGAAGATTCTCACCGGTTACCAGCAACAGACGTCGGGCACGCTGTCGATCCGAGGCAAGGAAACGCGGCTGCGTTCGGTCGATGAGGCGCGAGCCCTGGGCATCGAGTGCGTCTACCAGGACCTGGCTCTCGCGAATTCGTTGTCGATCTATCACAACATGTTTCTCAATCGGGAGATCATGTATCCGGGGCCGTTCCGGCTGCTGAACAACCGCGCGATGCGCCGGCGGGCGGCCGAGTGTCTCGACGAGATCGGTGTTCACGTACAGTCCGTGGAGCTGGAGGTCGGGGCGTTGTCGGGCGGCCAGCGGCAGGCGATCGCGATCGCGCGCGCAGTGAACTCGAAGGCACGCATCCTGCTGCTCGACGAGCCGCTGGCGGCGATGGGCGCGCGCGAGGCGGGACTGATCATCGACCTGATCCTGCGGCTGAAGGCCGAGGGCGACATGTCGATCGTGATGATCATGCACAACTACGCGCAGACGCTCGACATCGCCGATCGGATCATACTGATGCAGCGTGGCCGGGTCACCTACGAGAACGATGCGAAGGCGACGTCGGTCGAGGAGCTGATGGAGATCGTGCGTCGGGAGTATCGGGCCTTGCGGGCGGCCTGATACCGAACCGGCGTTCAACCGTCTTTTCCATGCGCCTGGCCGGCGTGTCGCCCGAGGGGTGCCTCGGCACTGACGGCTCGACGTCGTTCCAGGCTGGCCTGATTGAGATCGGGCAGCAGGCCTGGACTTGCCGCCACGCTCTCCGCAATGGAGACGGCGCGGGCGAGTTGATCATCGGTCAGGTGCCGAATGGCGGGACGGCGGACGCGCCGGTCCCAGCGAGCTTCGAGCGCCGCGTCGAGGCAAACGCGCATGAAGCAGTGATCGAGCCGGATCGGCCACGCGTGAACCGGCGCCATGGCGGGGAGGATGTCGCGGGTCAGCGATTGCCAGCGCGCCAGAAGTTCCGGACGCGATGGAGCGTCAGTGACAGGCACTACCAGCCGTAGCCGGGACCGAAGGCAAAGCCGGGTCCGAATGCGCCGTAGCCGCCGTACGGGCCCCATGCACCCCAGTTCCAGGCGGGGTCGGAGTAGAGCTGGGCGGTGGTTTCCTGTTCGTCGGCGAGGCGCTGCTGCTGCAGATGCTGCTGGTAGCGGCCATAGGCCTGCTGGGAACCGACATACAGGCAGTCACAGACCAGCGGGTCGGCGTAGACGTAGGTGACCTCATCGCCGTGGACGCGCTGGACGAAGCGGTGCGGCGGCAGGCGCTCAAGCATGGCCTCGCGCTCGGGCGTGTTGGCGGGCCGGACGACGAAGCCGGCCGCCGCAAGGTTGTCTTCCTTGTCGGACACGAGTTGCTGCGGCGTTTCGCAAGCGGAAAGAGAAAGCGACGCGAGAACAGGAAGGCCGAGTGCGACGCCGCGCGCGCGGCCGAAAGAGACTGCCATTACGCGACCTGTTGGTGTGTGGTTTGGCGAAGAAGTTTGGCTGCGATCTGTGCGCGCTCCTCGTCCACCGGCAGGGTTGGCACGGGTTCAGCCGCCCGCCGATACCAGAAGTGGGCGTTGGAGGTATCTCCCTCCCGCCGGTGAAGGTGGGCATGGACGAGATCACAGGACGGATCCCCTTCGCGTTGCTGAGCGCAGGCATGAGCACGGTCCCAATCACCCTTGCTGGCCCACCAGATGGCTTGCAGGGCGGTATCGAACCCGGCCGGCGGCTCGGGGTCGGCAAGAGTTCGCTCGAATTCGGCCATCGTCAGCATGCCGGCCCCGTCACGATGTCGATCTGGCGGTCTCCGCCGCCTGCAGTCGTTCCATCTCCTCGTCCGTGGCACCGCCCCACGACGACGCGGCGACGGTGGCTTCGCCGCCGATCGGCTTGGGTGACACGGCATCGACGGGACCGGGTGGGGTTCCGGCTCGATCCGGATGGTCGTTCTGGGGTTCAGTCGCGTTCTCTGCCATGTACACCTCCACTCACGTCAACGCGGCTGGCGATGTCGCGTTCGACGGCCTGGGGAACGCGCGGCCGCTGCTGTCGAAAAGGTGGCAATGCTCCTCCGGCAGGATGAGGGCCAGGCGGTCGCCGCGATGCGCCTGCGTGTCGCCGTCCTCGCGAACGGTCAGGAGAGCTTCCTCGCCGCTGCAGCCCAGGGCCGCGCCTTCCAGGTAGAGGTAGGACGACTCGCCGATATGCTCGACATGTCTCGCCGTCAGCGAGATCGTTCCCGGCCTGGTCGGCTCGCCGCCCTGGCGTATGTGTTCCGGTCGAATGCCAAGAGTTGCCCGGTCGCCGGGATTGGCGAGGTGTGCATCGACGAGTGCGGTGGCGCGGGTGCCATCGGGGAGCAGGATCTCGGCGCGTTCGTGGCTGGCACCGGCAATCTTGCCAACGAGCAGGTTCATACGCGGAGAGCCGATGAAGCCGGCGACGAACAGGTTCGCCGGGTGATGATAGAGGTCCAGTGGCGCGCCGATCTGGGCGATGGAACCGTCGCGCTCGACGGCAGGGCCGGCGTTGAGCAGGACGATCTTGTCGGCGAGCGTCATCGCCTCGACCTGGTCGTGGGTGACGTAGACCATGCTGGCATGAAGGCTGGCATGCAGCTTGGCGATCTCGATCCGGGTGCGGACACGAAGTGCGGCGTCGAGGTTGGAGAGGGGTTCGTCGAAGAGGAACACGCCGGGCTTGCGCACGATGGCGCGGCCGATGGCGACGCGCTGGCGCTGGCCGCCGGAGAGGTCGCGCGGCCGGCGTTCGAGAAGGGGGGCGATGTGGAGGATGTCGGCGGCGCGGCGGACGCGGGCGTCGATGTCGGTCCGGTCGGTTTTGGTGAGCGTCAGGCCGAACGCCATGTTCTGGTAGACGGTCATGTGCGGATAGAGCGCGTAGGACTGGAACACCATGGCGACGCCGCGCCGCTTGGGCGGAACGTGAGTGACGCGGCGGCCGCCGATATGGATTTCGCCGGTGGTGACTTCCTCGAGGCCGGCGACCACGCGCAGCAGGGTGGACTTGCCACAGCCCGACGGGCCCACGAACACGCAGAACTCGCCGTCGGCGACGCTGAGGTCGACGCGGTCGAGGACGGCGTGCCGGCCGAAGCGCTTGCTGACCCCCTCGAGGCGGATGTCGGCCATGTCAGCCCTTGACCGCGCCGGCGGTCAGCCCGGAGACGATGCGCCGTTGGCAGAGCATGACGAGCAACACGACCGGGACGGTGACGAGGACGGACGCGGCCATGATCGGACCCCAGGGTAGCTCGAACTGGCTCGAACCGGTGAGCATGGCGATGGCCACGGGAACGGTGCGCCGTTCCGGGGTAATGGTGAAGGTGAGCGCGTAGAGAAATTCATTCCAGGCGCCCATGAAGGCGAGCAGGCCGGTGGTGATGAGGGCCGGCCACAGCAGCGGAAGAAAGATGCGGGTGACGATGGTCCAGGACGAGGCGCCCTCGACGATGGCGGCCTCCTCGAGTTCGTGCGGCAGTTCGCGCATGAAGGTGGTCAGAATCCAGACGGTGAACGGCAGTGTGAAAAGCATGTAGGCGAGGATCAGGCCCCAAACGGTGTTGTAGACGCCGAGTGCGCGGATCAGCTCGAAAAGGCCGGACAGGACGGCGACCTGAGGAAACATCGACACACCGAGGATGCTCAGCAGGAGAAGACGCCGCCCGACGAAGCGGATGCGGCCGAGCGCGTAGGCGGCGCCCACACCGAGCACGAGCGACAGGGCGACGACGGCGCAGGCGACGAAGACGGAATTGGCGATGTCGCGCAGAAAGTCGCCGTTGTTGAGGATGGTGACGTAATTGGCAAGCCGCCAGTGCGGCGGGAGCAGATCGGGATTGAAGAGTTCCGAACCCACCTTCATCGACGAGATGATCGCGTAGTAGAAGGGGAAGATCGAGATCAGGACGATCAGGACGACGAGGGCTGCGAAGGCGATGCGCCGTATAATGCGTCTCGCGCGGATCATCCGAAGCGCTCGCCGAGATGGACGCGACCGAGCTTGATGGTGGCCCAGGCGCAGAGTGCCACCATGAGGAAGAGGATGGTGCTGGCGGCCGAGCCGTAGCCGATCTGGCCCACGCCGACGAGCTGGTTCCTGGCATAGACCGACATGGTCATGGTGCGGTTGCTGTTGGACGTGAGGATATAGACGAGGTCGAAGACGCGCAGCGCGTCGAGACCGCGGAAGATGACTGCGACCATCAGCGCCTGTCGAATCAGCGGAAGGGTGACGCGAAAGAAGACGCGGACCGGGTGGATGCCGTCGACGCGGGCGGCCTCGTAGCAGTCGGTGGGGAGCGTCTGCAGGCCGGCAAGGATGAGGAGCGCCATGAATGGCGTGGTCTTCCAGACATCGACAAGCACCACGGTGAGCAGTGCGAGATTGGGGTTGGCGGTCCAGGCGATCGGGCTGGCGACGAGGTGAAGGGCAAGCAGGATATGGTTGACGAGACCGAATTGGTCATTGAGCATCCAGCCCCACATCTTGGCCGACACGACGGTGGGGATCGCCCAGGGGATCAGGACGGCGGCGCGAACGAAGGCGCGGCCGGGGAATTTCGCGTTCAGGACCAGGGCGACAATCGTGCCGAAGACGGTCTCGATCGAGACCGACACCAGTGTGAAGGCGAGCGTGTTGCGGACGGCACGCCACCAGTCGGGATCGTTGAGCACGCCGTAGTCGCCGATATAGTTGCCAAAGCCGATCAGCCGTGCGGCCGAGAGGTCCTTCATGTCGGCGTCGGTGAAACTGAACCAGATCGTGCGCGCGAGCGGCCAGATGGCGACGAGGACCATGGTGGCAAGCATGGGTGCCATGAACACCCAGGCGGTGCGGGCACGCCGGTCGGCGAGCGTTCGTTGTGCGGACATGCCGGACGAGACTACCAGCCGGCGCGCTCGACGCGATGGAGCTGGCGGGCCAGGCTGGAGAGGGCGTCGGACGCGTGAGCCTCGCCGGAGAGGACCTGGTAGGCGGCATTCCAGACGGCGTTGCTGACGGCGTCGTATTTGGTTCCAGTCACCGCCGACGGACGCGGGATCGCGCTCTGAAAGATCGGCAGGAGCTGTGTGAAGGTAGGGTTGGCGCGCTCGACGTCGGGATCCTTGTAGAGTGCCGGGATGGCGGGGGTGTAGCCGCCTTCGACGGCCCAGCGCTTGATTGAGGCCTTGCTGGCGAGGAACACGGCAAGCTGGGCGGCAAGCTTCTGGTGGCGTGAGTATCTGCTGACCGCGATCTGCCAGCCGCCGAGGGCAGCGGCGTGCCGGGCGCCGGGACCGGTGCCCTCCGGCAGGGGAGCGACGCCGACCTTGCCTCGTACCGGGCTGTCCGCGCTTTCGGCGAGCGGCAGGGCGTAGGGCCAGTTACGCATGAACACGGCGTTGCCGGACTGGAAGACGCCGCGGGATTCCTCCTCGGTGTAATTCAGCACGCCTTCCGGGGTGATGGTCTTGATCCAGCCGGCGGCCTGGCTGAGGGCGGCAGCGGCCTGCGGGTTGTCGACCGTAATCTTGCCGGACGGGTCGACGAACGTGCCGCCGCCGTGGCTCGCCACCCATTCGAGGACATTGCAGGTCAGGCCCTCGTAGGCCTTGCCCTGAAAGACGTAGCCGACGAGCCCGGAGTGACCGGATCCGTGCTCGGCATCCTCGATCCGTTTCGCGGTCGCGGTGAGGTCAGCCCAGGTCTGGGGAACGGTGGCGTGATATTTGTCCAGCAGATCGCGGCGGTAGAACAGCAGACCGGCATCGACATAGAGGGGCAGGGCGACGAGGTGGCCGCCCTGGGTGTCGTTGGCGACGGTCGAGGGAAAGTCGTCACGCTCCTCGCCGTTGGTGTAGGGTTTGAGGTCGATGAAGTTGCTGCCGAGGATGCCAGGCCAGATCGTATCGATCTCAAACAGGTCGATGTCGGCGGACTGGGCTCCGAACAGCTGGCGGTAAAGCGCGAGCCGGTCGCTGTCGGACGGCGGCATCGCGATCACGCGCACGGTGTTGCCGGTGCGCTTGCCCCAGTCGGCGGTCAGGCTTTGGCAAAGTTGCTGCTCCTTGCCGATCGATCCGCAGGCGATCGACAGGGTGTCGGCGCGGGCGGCACAGACCGGACCGAGGGCGGCGAGCGACAGGCCGAGCGCAATCTGCAGGGTTCCGCGAGCCAAACCGATCATACGTCGCCCTTCCCACGCCGAGCTTCCGGTTCATGCCAGCTCGTGCTTTGGGTGGAGGGCACCACGCGACGGGGCGTTAGGCAACCCGACACAATGGTGCCCACCTTCCGGCTTCCGAAGGCGACCGCCTTCGGTGCGGTCAGCCGTCACGCCGAGCTAGAGGACCGCCTTGCCGGCGGTCAGCGCCAGGACAAGGAAGACCAGGAAGATCACCAAGGCGATCACAAACAGCAGCTTGGCGATGCCGGCGGTAGCCGCCGAAATGCCGGTGAAGCCGAAGACGCCCGCGATGAGCGAAATGACGAAGAATAGAATGGCGAGCTTCAGCATGGAGACTGGTCCGTCATTGTTTTGTCAAGCAACGCGGAATGGATTGTGAAGTTCCGGCCGTCGCGGGGTGCCGTGCCGGTGTGTTGCATGATGACGAGTGGGCCCGTTCGATGCGCTGGTGGGTGGTGATCGGTTGCGTGTGCCTGCCGACCCTGGCCGATGGATCACCGGTCGTGCAGGCGTTGGCGCCAGCGATCGGAGCGCCAATGCCGCCGCCCCCGCCCGAAGCAACGCTGCCGCCGCCGCCGGCGCTGACCGACACGCAAGCCGCGGTCGAGGCGAAGCGCTTGCGCAGCGCGCTCCGATCGGAAGTGCCGCAAGCGGTGACGATATCGAGCCGGCGACGGGCGGTGATGATCGAGTTGGCGCGAGACGCGATGGGACGGAGCGGGCGGGTGATCGACCGTCCGCAGTTGCTCGTCGTGGTCGATCGGAATCCATCGGTTCAGTTGCTGTTGCTGATCATGGCCGTGCCGGACGCGCCCTGGCAGGCGATCGGCGGGACGCGGGTGTCGACAGGCCAGCGTGGACGCAGGTTCTACTACATCACGCCGACCGGAGTATTCGAGAACACCGACGCCATACTGGGCTATCGCGCGCAGGGCACGTTCAACGAGCATCACATACGCGGCAACCGGCTGAAGGGCATGCGGGTCTGGGATTTCGGCTGGCACGGGGCAGAGAAGGGTTGGCTGCAGCACGAGACGGGACAGATCCGGCTGGAGTGGCACGCCACCGATCCGCACTTCCTGGAAGCACGCATCGGGCCCGGCCTCAGAGGGGTGCATACGGATCACGGCGGCGATGAACCGGTTTCTCGACCTGCATGGCGTGCTTGATGTGGATTACGAGCGGGCGGCCACGGAGGATGTTCGGTTCCGCGCCCTGCTTTTGCCTGCTCGGCGGCCCACGCCCTTGGCGGGGAGGATGCTGGTGGTCATGGCTCCGCGGCGATGCGGACATGAGAAGCGGGGGCGCATGGCCCCGCCGCGGGCCGGGGAGAGACGGCCGCTCAAAAGGCCGGGCACGAG
>CAXTSH010000020.1:5146-7203 GCA_964246925.1 uncultured Acetobacteraceae bacterium | reverse complement strand
GCCCGCCGCGCGGCACCGACAGGTCGCGCAGCGCCAGCATCCCCGGCGCGGCGGTCGGCCCCTCGCCCCCCGCCTCGGGCAGGGCAGAGACGGCCGATCAACAGGCCGATCAGGAGGCCGACGCCGGCGGCGGCGGCAAGTGCGGTGACCGGCCGATCGGCCGCCACGTCGCGAACCGTATCGAGCGCTTCACCGTAGTACGACTGCGCCTCGCCCGCGTACTGGTTGACCTTGCCGCGTGCTTGCGTGTCGGCGTCGCCGAAGATGCCACCGGCGGCGTCCTGCACTTTGCCGGTGGCGCTCTTGATGGTGCCTTCTACCCGGTTCTCGTCGACCATGTGTTTGCTCCTGTGCATGAATAGTGCGGGAGTGAACGCGGGGCATCGCCCGAGGATGCGCGACGCAGGAACCGCAGGACCATTTCCTGCGCTGCAGGATCGATTGTCCTCGGGCAGGTGCGCGGCATGAGACTGTTCAACTGCCAAAGCTGCGCCGCGATGCTGTTCTTCGAAAATCGGCAGTGCGGCGCTTGCGGCCATCACGTGGGATATTTGCCGGAACTCTCGATGCTGTCGGCTGTGGAGCCCGACGGAGAGCTGTGGACGCCGCTGGCGCGACCAGAGGCTCGTTACCGGTTCTGCTCCAACGCGGGACACGACGTCTGCAATTGGCTGGTCGCAGACGGAACGGAAACGGTCTGTGCCGCGTGCCGGCACAACCGGACCATCCCGGACCTCTCGGTCGATGGCACGCGGGAACGGTGGTCGAAACTGGAAGTGGCCAAGCACCGGTTGTTTTATTCGCTGATCCGTCTCGGGATCCGGCTGCCGAATAGGACCGATGATCCGGAGGGCGGGCTGGTCTTTGACTTCCTCGACGAGACGCCAGGCGGGGCGCGGGTGATGACCGGGCATGACAGCGGGGTCATCACGATTGCGGCGAAGGAGGCGGATGACGCCGTGCGCGAAGAGTTGCGTCACGAGATGCATGAGACCTATCGCACACTGCTCGGGCACTTCCGGCATGAGACCGGTCACTGGATCTGGAACGTCCTGGTTCGCGACGGCGGGAAGCTGGAGGAGAGCCGGGCGTTGTTCGGCGACGAACGTGCGCCCTACCCGGCGGCGCTGCAGCGTTACTACAGCGAAGGGCCTACGGCGGGCTGGCAGATGCGCACCATCACCGCCTACGCGTCGTCGCACCCGTGGGAGGATTTTGCGGAAACCTGGGCGCACTACCTGCACATCATCGACACGCTCGACACCGGCAGCGCCTTCGGCGTGTCGGTGCATCCGCCAGCGGATCACGGCGGTGAGTTGAGCACCCGAGCTTCCATCGATCCCTACACCGAGCCGGAGATGGAAACGGTGCTGGATGCGTGGCTTCCGCTGGTGTTCGCGGTCAACAGCCTGAACCGCAGCATGGGACTTGCGGACCTCTACCCGTTCGTGATCGGGGACGAAGTCCGCGCCAAACTCGCTTTCATGCACCGTCTGACGCGAAAGGACCGCGAGACGACCTAGTCGAAGTCGTTTGGACTGTCGTTCTCTTCGCGCACCTGAACGGGGCCGCTGTCCTGGCCTTTCGCGGAGCGGTCACGGTCGACGAGTTCAATCACCGCCATGTCGGCGGCATCGCCGTAGCGGGTGCCGGCCTTGAGCACGCGGGTGTACCCGCCGGCGCGGCTCTTGTAGCGCTCGGCGATGGTGGTGAAGAGCTTGGCAACGATTGTGTCGTCACGGAGCTGGGCGAACGCCTGGCGACGCGCGTGGAGGTTGCCGCGCTTGCCCAGCGTTATGAGCCGTTCGGTATAAGGCCGCAGCTCCTTGGCTTTCGGCAGCGTGGTGGTGATCTGCTCGTGCTTGATCAGTGCCACGGCCATGTTGCGAAACATCGCAAGCCGGTGGGACGACGTGACGCCAAGCTTCCGGCCGGCAACACCATGACGCATCTGCTTGGTCCTGTCTTGGGGTCTGGGCCTCAGGCCCAGCGGGGTCGCGGGGGGGGCGCCCCGGGGGGGTGGATAACGCGCCGGACCACCCCGGGGGGGGGGGGGG
>CAXTSH010000020.1:826-5136 GCA_964246925.1 uncultured Acetobacteraceae bacterium | reverse complement strand
GGACAGGGACGGGCGCCGCCCCGTCCACGGCGACCATCCGCTGCTGCAGACGGACCCTCATTTCCGCGACCTCCCGCTCTTCTACGAGTATTTCGACGGCGATAACGGCCGTGGGGGGGGCGCCGCCCCCCCCCCCCCCGGGGGGCCAGGGGCAGAGCCCCTGGATATGCTAAAACGGCTCGTCAAGACGCTTGGCGAGATCCTCGATGTTCTCCGGCGGCCAGGTCGGCACGTTCATGCCGAGGGAGAGGCCCATGGTCGTCAGCACTTCCTTGATCTCGTTGAGCGACTTGCGGCCAAAGTTCGGGGTGCGGAGCATTTCCTGCTCGGTCTTCTGCACCAGGTCGCCGATGTAGACGATGTTGTCGTTCTTCAGGCAATTGGCACTTCGGACCGAGAGCTCGAGTTCGTCGACCTTGCGAAGCAGGTTGCGATTGAACGGCAGGTCGTCCTGCGGTTCCTCGGCGCGCAGCGGACGCGGCTCGTCGAAATTGATGAAGAGCTGAAGCTGGTCCTGCAGGATGCGGGCGGCGAGTGCAACCGCGTCCTCCGGGGTGACGGCGCCGTTGGTCTCGACGGTCAGCAGCAGCTTGTCATAGTCGGTAACCTGACCGACGCGGGTCGGCTCGACGCGGTAGGACACGCGCCGGACGGGCGAGTAGATCGCGTCGACCGGGATGAGGCCGATCGGTGCGTCCTCGGGCCGGTTGGCCGCTGCGGGCACGTAGCCCTTGCCGATCTGGGCGGTGAACTCCATGCCGAGCTTCACGCCGTCATCAAGGGTGCAGATGACGAGGTCCGGGTTCATGATGTCGATGTCGTGGCCCGACTGGATCTGGCGGGCGGTGACTTCGCCTGGACCGGTGGCCGTCAGCACCATGCGCTTGGGCTCGTCGCCGTGCATACGCAGGGCAAGCTGCTTGATGTTGAGCACGATGTCGGTGACGTCCTCGCGGACACCGGCAATCGAGCTGAACTCGTGCAGCACGCCGTCGATCTGGACGGCGGTGACGGCCGCGCCCTGAAGCGAGGAGAGGAGGATGCGTCGGATCGCGTTGCCAAGCGTCATGCCGAAGCCGCGCTCCAGTGGCTCGGCGACGACCGTGGCGACACGGGCCGGTTCGGCGCCGAACTCGACCTCGAGCTTGTCCGGCTTGATCAGGCTTTGCCAATTACGTTGAAGCGCCATGGTTGGCACCTCCTTTCAGATGAGATGGACGCCCGACGCAGAGCGTCTCAGACTCGCCGTGATTGGCGCGTCCTAGACGCGACGCCGCTTGCGCGGGCGGCATCCGTTGTGGGGAATGGGCGTCATGTCGCGTATGGCGGTGATCGAGAACCCCACCGCCTGGAGTGCACGCAGTGCGCTCTCGCGGCCTGAACCGGGGCCGGATACCTCGATCTCGAGGGTCTCCATGCCGTGCTCGCGAGCCTTGCGGCCCACGTCCTCGGCGGCGACCTGGGCGGCGTAGGGGGTGGACTTCCGGCTGCCCTTGAAGCCCTGGCTGCCGGCCGACGACCAGGCGATCGCATTGCCCTGCGCGTCCGAAATGCAGATCATCGTGTTGTTGAACGTGGACAGCACGTGCGCCACGCCGGAGATGATGTTCTTGCGTTCCTTGCGCCGCGGACGTGCGGTGTTGGTGGCAGCTCTCGCCATGTCAGCGGGTCACCTTCTTCTTGCCGGCGATCGCGACCGCCTTGCCCTTGCGGGTGCGTGCGTTGGTATGGGTACGCTGGCCCCGAACCGGAAGACCGCGACGATGGCGAAGGCCGCGGTAGCAGCCGAGATCCATCAGGCGCTTGATGTTCATCGCGACTTCCCGCCGGAGGTCGCCCTCGACCTGGTAGTCGCGGTCGATCAGTTCGCGGATGCGAAGCACCTCATCGTCAGAAAGCTGGTTGACGCGCCGTTCGGCGGGGATGTTCAGCTGCCTGCAGATGGTGCCGGCCTTCGTCGGGCCGATGCCGTAGATGTAACGAAGACCGACGACGACACGCTTGTTCGTCGGGATGTTCACGCCGGCTATACGCGCCACGCCTCGTTCTCCAATAAACACTCGCCGTTGCCGCCCCGATCATGGAGGCTGCATCGGCGTGACCAGTTGGCTTTGGTTGGCGTCGGGACCTGACGGTTGGTCTGGCCAAGGGCGCGCACTATAGAAGCCGCACCGACCAAGTCAACGCGACGTGGTCAACTCTTCGCGAGGATGGCTTCGATTGCGGCGCTGACCTCGTCGATCTCGGCCATGCCGTTGATTCGGTGAAGCCGCCCCTGCGCGGCATAGTAGGGCAGGATGGGACGTGTCTGGTCGCGGTAAGCCTCCAGCCTGGCGTGCACGGTCTCGCGCTTGTCGTCCTCGCGATGGATGAATTCGTGACTGGCGCATTTGTCGCACGTGCCGGGCTGGCGGGGCGGGTTGAAGGTCTCGTGGTAGCCGGTTCCGCATTTGGCGCAGCTGAAGCGGCCGGCGATCCGCTCGACGAGGAGCGGCTCGTCGACTTCGAGCTCGATGACGGCATCGAGTGCGACGCCCATGTCCGCGAGCAAGGCGTCGAGCGCGTCGGCCTGGGCGACGGTGCGCGGGAAGCCGTCGAGGATGAAACCTTCCTTGGCATCCGGCCGGCGGACGCGCTCGCCGAGCATGGCGACGATGATGTCGTCCGACACGAGTTGGCCGGAGTCCATGATCGCCTTGGCCTTGCGGCCGATGTCGGTGGCCGCACGGACTTCGGCGCGCAGCATGTCGCCCGTGGAGACCTGGATCAGGCCGTGGCGCTCCTGCAGGCGCTTGGCCTGGGTGCCTTTGCCAGCCCCCGGGGGCCCGAGCAGGATAAGGTTCAACGGCCCCTCCCCGCTCTCGAGGAACGCGGACCACCTCGCTGCTTGCGGATCAGACCCTGGTATTGATGGGCGAGCAGGTGGCTCTGGATCTGCGTGACGGTGTCCATGGTGACGGAGACGATGATGATGAGGCTCTGACCGCCGAAGTAGAACGGCAGGTTGTAGCGGCCGACCAGGACCTGAGGCAGCAGGCAGATCACGGTGAGGTAGAGCGCGCCGACCGTAGTCAGACGGGTCAGCACGTAATCGAAGAACTCGGCGGTGTTGCTGCCTGGACGGCGTCCGGGGATGAAGCCGCCGCTCTTCTTGAGGTTGTCGGCCGTCTCCTGCGGGTTGAAGGCGACGGCGGTGTAGAAATACGAGAAGAAGATGATCATCGCGGCGTACAGCGCGAGGTAGACGGGTTGGCCCTGGCCGAGCTGCTGACCAAGGAAGGCGAGCCAGGCCGGCTCATCGGCGGCACTGCTGGAGAAGCCGATCAGGGTCGCCGGAATCAGCAGGATCGAGCTCGCGAAGATCGGCGGAATGACGCCGGCGGTATTGACCTTGAGCGGCATGTAGGTCGTATCGCCGCCATACATGCGATTGCCGACCTGCCGCTTGGGGTGCTGGATGACCACGCGGCGCTGTGCGGTCTCCATGAAGACGATGAAGGCGATGGCTGCGAGCGCGATGACGAAGAACGACACCACCGCGACGGCGGAGAGGCCGCCGGTGTAGCCGAGCTGGAGCAGGCTCGAGATCGTGTGCGGCAGGTTGGCGACGATGCCGGCAAAGATGATCAGGCTGATGCCATTGCCGACACCGCGGGCGGTGATCTGCTCGCCGAGCCACATCAGGAACATCGTGCCGCCGACGAGCGTGACCACGCAGGAGAAGATGAAGAATGGGCCGGGATCGATGACGGCAGGACCCGACGCGCCGTGCATGCGCTCGAGGCCCACCGAAATGCCGTAGGCCTGGAAGAGGGCGATCAGGACCGTGAGGTAGCGGGTGTACTGGTTGAGCTTCTTTCGGCCCTGCTCGCCTTCCTTCTTCAGGGTCTCCAGGGTGGGGATCGCCGAGCTCATCAACTGGATGATGATGGAGGCCGAAATGTAGGGCATGATGTTGAGCGCGAATACGGTCATCCGGCCGAGCGCGCCGCCGGTGAACATGTCGAACATGCCCAGGATGCCGCTGCCATGCTGGGCCAGGAGCTGGCCCATGACGGCGGCGTCTACGCCGGGGACGGGGATGTAGGTGCCGATGCGGTAGACGATCAGGGCACCCAAGGTGAACCAGATGCGCTTCTTGAGCTCGGTCGCCTTGGCGAACGTGCCCAGGCTCAGGTTGCCGGCTAGCTGTTCGGCGGCCGAGGCCATGGTCGTTTCCCCTCTCAGGGGGGGGGGGGGGGGGGCCGGCCGCCCCGCGGCGCGGGGGGGGGGGGGGGGGGGCGGGGGCGGGCGGGGGGGCGCCGGCGCGC
>CAXTSH010000020.1:0-816 GCA_964246925.1 uncultured Acetobacteraceae bacterium | reverse complement strand
CCCGCCCCGCCCCCCGGCCGCGGGCGCCCCCCCCCCCCCCCCCCCCGGGGGGGGCCCCCCCCCCCCCACCCCTCTACTTTAGCTTCGGCACGGGCGACAGTGGTGGTCACTTCGCCGCCGGCTTTCGCGACGGCTTCGATCGCCGCAATAGAGGCGCCGGAGACGGTGATGCGGATGGCACTCGTGATCTCGCCTCTCGCCAGCAGACGCACGCCGTTCCACCTGTTGCCGGAGACAAGAGCCGCCGCACGAAGCGTCTGCTCGGTGATCGGCTCGCCGGCCGCAAGCTTGCCGGCGTCCAGCGCCGCTTGCAGGGTTCCGATGTTGAGCGGGGCGTAGACACGCCGGAAGATGTTTTTGAAGCCGCGCTTCGGCAGGCGCCGATAGATGGGGAGCTGGCCACCCTCGAAACCGTTCAAGGCGACACCTTCACGAGCCTTCTGGCCCTTCACGCCCTTGCCAGACGTCTTCCCCTTGCCGGAGCCGATGCCTCGGCCCAGACGCTTGGACTTGAGGTGTGCGCCTTTGTTGTCGCGTAGCTCGTGGAGCTTCATGTCAGTCCTCCAGGCGCACGAGGTGGGCCACCTTGCGGATCATGCCGCGTATTGACGGCGTGTCCTCCAGCTCGCGGGTGCGGTGCAGCTTGTTCAGGCCAAGACCGATCAGGGTCTGCCGCTGCGACTTGTGCCGGCCGATCGGCGAACCGGTCTGGGTGACGCGGATGGTGCTGCTCTTGTCAGGCATCGGCTTGTCAGGCATCTGCCGTGGCTTCCACGGCAGGCGCGCTCTCGCGCTTGCCGACGATGTCGGACACCT
>CAXTSH010000019.1:9184-44848 GCA_964246925.1 uncultured Acetobacteraceae bacterium | reverse complement strand
CTTCCTTCCGGACCTGACCGGGTTGGCGAGCTGCCCGTCCGCCGCCGACCTCCCGGCCCGTGCATATCACGTTCGAGGGGGTGCCGGGCAAGGCCGCCTCTCCGAACCGCGGGCCGCCGACGCACGTTCAGGAAACAAGGAGCCCGCTGGATGGATGTGATCGACCGTGCCGGCAATCGCCGCAAGGACCCCGAGTTCGTCGCTGCGATCCTGAGCGACCCCGGCACCCGGATCGTCCCGCTGCGCGCGGGCCGCCACCTGGTCGAGCAGAGCGCTGCGGCGACGCGCGCGCTCTTTCCGAGCCGCGCCGCTGCCCCTGCGCTGGCGTCCACCCTCGACACCCGACCATGGGCCCTGCTCGGCCTCGCCCGTCAGACGCCGATCGTCGCCGTCGACCTCGGCGAGAGCGACGAAGTCGATTTCGACCCCGACACGCTCGGCGGCACCTTTGCCGAGCTGCGCGCCGTCGCCCCGATGCTCGCGCGCGACGAAGCCGCCACCCTCATCCATGCCCGCGGCCTGATCAACTGGCGCCGTCGCCAGCTTTTCTGCGGCGTCTGCGGCGCACCCTGCCAGCCGATCGAGGCCGGCAACGTCATGCAGTGCTCCGCCTGCGCCACCCACCATTTCCCCCGCACCGACCCCGCCGTCATCATGCTCGTCCGCAATCGGGACCGCGTGCTGCTGGCGCGCTCGACCCGCTTCCCCGGACGCATGTTCTCCGTACTCGCCGGCTTCGTCGAACCCGGCGAAAGCCTGGAGGGCGCCGTCGCCCGCGAGGTGCGCGAGGAGTGCGGCGTGCACCTCACCAACATCGCCTACCATTCGAGCCAGCCCTGGCCGTTCCCCGCGTCCATCATGCTCGGCTTCACCGCCGAGACCACCGACGACGACATCACCATCGATGACGACGAGATCGTCGAGGCACGCTGGTTCACCCGCGCCGACATCGCCGACCGCGACAATCGTGACTTTTCGATCCCGCCCCGCTTCAGCATCGCCCGCGCGCTGATCGAGGACTGGTGCAACGCCTGACCCGGAGAGTTCCATGCTGACACGAACCGCGATCTATCAAGGCACCGTCAAGGCCGGCCACGAGGACGAGTTCTTCCGCCAGGTCGAGGACCGTCTCGACCCGATCTGGCGCCAGTTTCCCAATGTGCGCGCCGTCCGCGTCCAGCGCATGATCGACGCCGACGCCGACGCGCCGCCGATTGCGATGATCATGGAGATGGACTTCCCGTCGCACGATGCGATGCGCGAGAGTCTCGCAAGCCCGATCCGCGAGACCGCCCATGCCGCCACGATGGAGGTGATGTCGCTGTTCGAGGGCCGCTTCTACCACCTGGTCGCCGAACCCTCGGTCTTCACCGCGGGCGAGGACGAGGCACCGTCGCAGTTGCCGACCGCCGGGTGATGAAGGCCAGGGGCGCCCCCCTGGACCCCCGCTGGGCCTGAGGCCCAGACCCCATGACAAAGGTCAGGGTGGCGTTCGCGGGGCCTCAACGTCGGTGTGCGCGAAGTCGTCACCGACATAAAGCAGAGGACAGCCCCGTTCCTCGGCCGCTGCATAGGCGAAGCAGTCGCCGAAATTCAGCGCCGCCCCGTGCACGCCCTTGCCCCAGCGTCCGTAGGCACGTGCCGCCCGGCGCGCCGAAGCGTGCGTCACGCCCACCACCTCGAAGCCCAATTCCTCGATCAGGCGCTCCATCTCCGCGCCGACCTCGCGACGCGCAGCCACGATCAGCGCCTCCGCCACGGTCGCGGCCGAGATCACTACCTCGTCTTCGGCCTCCAGCACCGCGATGCAAGCCTCCGCCGTCGGCTCGTCGAGGATGATCGCCATCAGCGCCGACGTGTCGACCGCGATCAAGCCGGCAAGCCGTCCTCGCCGTAGAGGAAATCCTGGCTGCGCGCGGCTTGCGGGCCCGCCGTCGCCCGCGGCGCGGACGCGCGCAACGCCTCGAGCAGCGCTCGCCGCGCCGCCCGATCCGGCCTCGCCCTGATCGGAACCAGTCTGACCGCCGCATGGCCGTGACGGGTCAGGATGATCTCATCCCCGGCCTCCGCCCGCCGGACCAGCTCCGTCAACTGCCCCTTGGCCTCGCTCACGGACACATCCAAGTCCCACTCCCAAACGCGTATCGCCTCATATTGGACCATTCCATGGTCCGCTTCAATCACGCAATTGTCGCCTCATGTAAGCCCGCCGCGTCAGCGATGCGTCGCCACAAACACCGCGCCGTCGGTTCCGATCCAGCCCCGGAACATCCCCTCCGTGTTGAACGGCGCCGTCACCCGCCCGTCCCGATCCATCGCGATCAGGCCGGCGCCGATCCGATGCGGCGCCAGCTCGGTCTCGATCACGAACCGGGCCGCCGTCTCGACATCCTCGCCGAGATACCGGACGCGCGCGCCGATCTCGTGCGCGGCGACGTGCCGGATGAAGAACTCGCCCTGCCCGGTGCACGACACCGCGCACACCCCGTCCCTGGCGTAGGTCCCGGCCCCGATCACCGGCGAATCGCCGACGCGTCCCTCCGGCTTGTCGGTGTAGCCGCCGGTCGACGTTGCCGCCGCCAGATGGCCGTCATGGTCGAGTGCCACCGCGCCCACGGTCCCGTGCTTCTCCGCCTCCGTCGCCGCCTCCCCGCCGCGCGCCTGCAGCCGGCGCAAGGACGCGACACGCCGCTCCGTGGTGAAATACCCGGGCACCTCCAATGCCAGCCCCGCGGACGCCGCGAACCGGTCCGCGGCCCGCCCGGCCACCAACAGCCCCCCCCCCCCCACCATAACCCCCCCCCCCCCCCCCCCCCGCATGCGGCCCCCCCCCGCCCCCCCCGCCCCCCCCCCCCCCCCCGGCCCGGCCAGCATCAGCGCACCGCCCGCCTCCATCAGCGCCCGCGCCGCACGCACCGGATTGCGGACCGCACGCGCCGCGCAGACCGCGCCCGCCGCACCCGTGGCGCCGTCCATGATCGAGGCGTCGAGCTCATGCTCGCCCACCCGGTTGAGTGCCGCGCCATGACCCGCGTTGAAATGCGGCGAGTCCTCCAGCACCGTCACGCACGCCTCGACCGCGTCCACCGCCGTCCCGCCCCGCTCCAGCAGCGCCCAACCACGTCGCAACGCGGTCGCGATATCCTCGCGCGCCGCCGCCCACTCCTCGTCGGGCAGCTCCGCCCGCGCCATCACGCCGCACCCACCATGCAACCCGATCGCGATCACAGCAGGGCCTCCGCCTTCGCCCGCAGGTCCACGAGATACGGCGCCACATCGAGACCGCCGCCGGTCGCGTCCGCCAGCAGACGGTCGCGTCCACGGCTTCGCCCGTGTCGATGCACGTGCTCGCCGAGCCACCCGGTCAGGGCCTCGTAGCGTCCCTCCCGCAACCCCGACGACACCGCATCGTCACGCCGCGCTGCCGCGAAGAACTGCGACGACATCACGTTCCCCAGCGTGTAGGTGGCGAACGACCCGACCAGACCGGCCGACCAATGCACGTCCTGCAACACGCCGTGCGCGAGATCGGGCACCACGATCCCGAAATCCCGCGCCATCCGCTCGTTCCAGATCGCGGGCAGATCGGCGACGGCGATCTCGCCCCCCATCAGCGCCGCCTCCAGCTCGACGCGAAGCATGATGTGCGCATCATACGTCAGCTCGTCGGCCTCGATGCGCACCGGCCCACGCCGCGGCGCGTTGATCGCCCGCCAGAACGCATCGGCCGAAACCCCCTCGAGCTGCTCGGGAAACTCGTCGCGCAGCATGCCGAAATGCAGCTCCCAGAACTGGCGCGACCGCCCGACCCGGCTCTCGTACAGCTTGGATTGCGACTCGTGCACGCCAAAGCTCGTACCGCCCACGGCATACAGGTTGATCAGGTCGATGGCGCCGATCCCGCGCGTCCAGCGCGCCGCGACACCCTGTTCGTAGATGCCGTGTCCCGTCTCATGCCAAAGCCCCGAGAAGCCACCGGCCAGATTGTCCTTCCGGAACCGCGACGTGATCCGGACGTCGTCGCGCGTCATCGAGATCTCGAACGGGTGAACGGTGCCGTCGACGCGTCCGCGCGAGACATCATATCCCATGCGCTCGGCGACGGAGAGCGCGAACCGGCGCTGCCGGTCGACCGGGAACGATTGCCGCAGGAACCGGTCGTCGACAACCAAATCCTGTAGCCGTTCCAGCAACGGACCGATCCCCGACCGAAGCGACGCGAACAGCGGTTCGAGCCGGGCCAGCGTCATACTCGGTTCGTACAGTCCGATCAGCGCGTCATAAGGGTGGCGCTCGTACCCGACTGCTTCCGCCATCTCGCGCTGCAAGGCAAATATCCGTGACAGGACCGGCGAGAACCGGGAAAAGTCGTTCTGCTCCCGTGCCGCGATCCAGGCGGCGTGTGCGGTCGTCTTCAACCCCGCCATCTCGACCAGCGGCGCTTCCGGCATCCGTCGCATGGTCTCCACCTGGCCCGCGAAATCCACGAGCACGACACGCTCGTCCGCGTCCAGCGCACCCTGTTCCGCCGACGCGATCGCGTCGCGCATCGCCGGTCCGAGGGCCATGGCGCGCGCGAGCGACGTCAGCGTCGCCACCTGGTGTCCGCGCGCATCGTTGCCGCCCGCCGGCATCTGCGTGCGCGCGTCCCACGACAGCAGATTGATCGCGCACAGCACGTCGTTCAATCGGCCGGCTTCCCGTTCGAGTGCTGCGTCGAACATCATCGTCCTCCTATGCCGCCAGGCCGGCGACGCCGTGACAGGCGACCGACCGCCCAGGTGCAACCGTGCGCAACGCCGGCGCCTCGACCGCGCAACGCGCCTGCGCCCGGTCGCAGCGCGGCCGGAACACGCACCCGGACCCGACCGGCTCCACCCTCGCCTCGGCAACCGGAGCCGGGCGAGACCCCGGCTCCAACGTCGGCGCCGACGCCAACAGCACACGCGTGTAGGGATGCAGCGGTTCGGCGAACAACGCCTCGCTCGCGGCCAGTTCGACCAGCGTGCCGCGATACATCACCGCCACGCGATGCGAGATGTGCCGGACCAGTCGCAGATCGTGCGCGATGAACACGATCGCCAGACCGAGATCGCTCTGCAGCGTGATCAGCAGATTGACGATCTGCGCCTGCACCGACACGTCGAGCGCGGACACCACCTCGTCGGCGACGATGATGTCCGGCCGCACCGACAGGGCGCGCGCCATCGCCACCCGCTGCAACTGACCGCCGGAAAACTCGTGCGGCCGCCGGTGCAGCACCTCTGGCGGCAGCCGCACCAAGGCCAGCAGCCGCACCATCTCGTTGGCGACCGCGGACGCCGGACAGACCCGGTGCACGCGCAGCGCCTCGCCGAGGGTCTGCGCCACACTCATCCGCGGGTTGAGCGCGCTGAACGGATTCTGAAACACCAGTTGCACCCGCCGATGGAACGCCCGCCGCTCCGCGCCTCCCATCCCGGCGAGATCCTGCCCGCGATACAGGACCCGCCCGTCGTCGCAGGCGTGCAGCGCCGTCAGGCAACGCGCCAGGGTCGACTTGCCCGAACCCGACTCGCCCACCACGCTCAACGTCTCGCCCGCGTCCACGCCGAGGCTTACGCCGGACAACGCGCGCACCGACGGCGGGTGGCGCCCTCGAACCATCTCGAGCATCGAGCGTGAGCGCCCGAAGCGCTTGGAGACGCCGTCCGCCTGCAGGATCACGCTCACAGTTCCGCCTGCCGGACGCAGGCAACCGTTCGTCCTGCCTGCCACGCCTCCAACGCCGGGATGGCGGCAGCACAGCGCGGCCGCATCTGCGGACAACGCGGATGGAACGCGCAACCCTGCGGCCGGTCGGCGATCGCCGGCGTCGTGCCTTCGATCGCGGTCAGCATCGTCCGAGGCGTCGTCCTGCCCGGCATCGAGCCGAGCAAGCCTTGCGTGTATGGATGCCGAGGCCGCGCGAACAGTTCCCTGATCGGCCCGGTCTCCACGATGCGGCCGGAATACATCACCACCACCCGCTCGCAGAGCCGCGCGATCACCCCCAGATCATGCGTGACCAGCACGACGCTCATCGCCAGCCGGTCACGCAGCGAGGCCAGCAGCCGCAGGATCTCCTCCTGGACGGTGACGTCGAGCGCCGTCGTCGGCTCGTCGGCAAGCAGCAGGTTTGGTTCGGAGGCGAGTGCGATGGCGATCATCACCCGCTGCAGCATCCCACCCGAAAATTGGAACGGGTAGTCTCCAACCCGGGCGGCTGCGTCGTTGATGCCGACCAGCGCCAGCAACTCGGCCGCGCGGCGTCGCCGCGCCGCACGGCCCAGTGTCGTGTGCGCGCTTAGGCTCTCGTCGATCTGCGCCCCCACCGTCATCACGCCGTTCAGGGCGGCGGCCGCATCCTGCGTGATCAGCGCGATCTCGCGCCCACGCACCGCCCGCATCGCCGTCTCGCCGACACCCATCAGGTCACGGCCGCGCCAGACGATCGCCCCCGACAGCCTCGCCTCGCGCGGTGGCTGACGCATGATCGCGCGCAGCAACTGGCTTTTTCCCGATCCGCTCTCTCCGACGATGCCGAGGATTTCCCCGTGCCTGACCGACAGGCTGACGCGGTCCACGGCAAGCGCGTTTCCAAACCCGACCGTCACGTCGCGCAGCGCGAGCATCAACGCCGCACCGATAGGACGGTCCCCAGCCCGTCCCCGGTCAAACTGAACGCGAGCCCGGTGAGCACGATCGCGACACCCGGAAACATGGTCATCCACCACGCCGTGGTCATGAAGTTCTTGCCGCCCGCGATCAGCGCGCCCCATTCCGCGACCGGCGGCTGCGCGCCGAGCCCGAGATAGCCCAGGCTCGATCCGAGCAGGATCGCGAGCGCCATGTCCGTCATCCAATAGACAACCACCGCGGTGACCGCGTTCGGCAGCAGGTGACGAAAGATGATCCGCATTTTCCCATAGCCCAGCGCACGCGCGGCCAGGGCGTAGTCGAGGCGCTTCTGCACCTTCATCTCCGACAACATCAGCCGCGCGTAGAACACCCAGCCGACCAGCGCCGTCGCGATGTACATGTTGGACAGTCCTGGTCCCAGCACGGTGATGATCGCGATCACCAGCACCAGGAATGGGAACGCCACCACCACGCCGACCAACTGCACCAGAACGATCTCGCCAAAACCACCAAAGAAGCCCACAAGTGCGCCAACCAGGGTCCCGGCCAGCAGCGCCGGCACCGTCGCGAGCACCGCGATCTGCATGTCGATGCCGTAACCCCAGATCACGCGCGACAGCATGTCGCGCCCGAACTCGTCGGTTCCGAGCAGGTGCGCCCGACCCGGCCCGCTCAGCAGGTGCGCATAATCGAACTGGCGCGGATTGGAGGGCGCGAACCAGGCCGGCGCCGAGGCGAGCAGCAGGCTGAGCGCCAGCATCAGCATTCCCGCCAGCAGCGACGCCGGCATCCGTCGAACCGCGTTCAACCCTGCACCCGCGGATCGAGGATCGCCTGCAGGAGGTCGGTCGCCAGCAGGACCAGCACCACGAGCGCTGCCAGCACCAGCGTCAGCGACTCGATGACCGGGTAGTCGCGGCCAAACACGCTGTTGACGAGCAGCGAGCCAACGCCAGGGATCGCGAACACCGTCTCGGTGACCACCGCACCGCCGAGCAGCGCCCCGGCGTTGAGCCCGAACAACGCGACCGTGGACAGCATCGCGTTGCGCAGCACGTGCCGGCGCAGCACGCGCCCGGGTGCCAGCCCCTTCAGCCGCGCGAACTCGACATGCGGCGAATCGAGAACGTCGCAGACGGACGAACGCAGGTTGCGCATCAGCACCGCCGCCAGACTGAGTGCGAGCGCAAACGAGGGCAGCAGCAGATGCACCAGATGCTGCCACAGGCCGTCGCCATAGCCGCCGACCGGCAGCAGACGCAGCCGCGCCGACACCAGTGTGAGCAGCACCAGGCCGATATAGAAGGCCGGCATCGACAGCCCGACCTGGCTCACCAGCCGGATCACCGCGTCCACGGCGCCGCGCCGGATCGCGGCCAGCAGCGCCAGCGGCACCGCCATCGCGATCGCGATCGCCGACGCCATCGCCGTCAGCAGCAGCGTCACCGGCAGACGTGCGGCGATCAGCCCCCACACCGGCACGCCAAGCGCCGTCGAGCGCCCGAAATCCCCGTGCAGGAGACCGCCCGCGTAGGCGCCGAACTGCTCGAGCAGCGGCCGGTCCAGCCCGAGCCGTGCCTTCTCCGCCGCGACCTCGGCGTCCGTCACCCGGCTGCCGATCACCGCACTCGCCGGATCGCCCGGCAGCAGACGCACGATCAGGAACGTCACCACCAGCACGGCGAGCAGCGTCGGCAACGCCTGGCCCACACGCGTCAACACACGCCCAACCGTCATCGCGCGAGCCAGGCCGCGGTAAAGATGTTGTTGCCCAGAGGCAACTGCAGAAATCCCATCACGCTGCGCCGCAGCACCACCGCGTAAGGCGTCTCGAACAGCCGCACGATCGGACCGTTTTCATACAGCGACTGGATGCGCGCATACTCGGTCGCCCGCCGGTGCGGATCAAGCTCGCTGCCGGACGCCACAAACAACCGGTCCGCCTCCTCGTTGTGCCAGCCTGAATGCATCGCCCCGATGGTCGGCGCATAGACGTCGTACGACGTGGCCTCCTCCGGATCGGCGATGTCGTCGGTCCAGAACGAGAGCTGCATCATGAACGCGCCCGTCCGGTAAAGCTGCGTCCAGGTCGGCGCATCGAGCTGCCGCAGATGGAGATCGACCCCGATCGCCGACCACATCTCCTGCAGCGCCGTCCCCACTTCGATCTCGTCCTCCATGCCGG
The DNA here is from genome assembly GCA_964246925.1 of uncultured Acetobacteraceae bacterium. GTDB lineage: Bacteria > Pseudomonadota > Alphaproteobacteria > Acetobacterales > Acetobacteraceae > CAXTPV01. The sequence goes on along the minus strand of CAXTSH010000019.1, from coordinate 36,003 downwards.
CAATGATCTGCATGGTCGCCGAAAACCCATGCGGATAACCCGCCTCGCGCATCAGCCGGCGGGCACGCGCGAGGTCGTAGACCACGGCCCCTGGCACATCGACATGCAACGGCGTCGCACGCGACAGATAGGAACTCATCGGCACGCCGAGGCCGCGAGTGACGATCCGGATCAGGCCGTTGCGATAGACCGCGTCGTTCATCGCCTCCCTGACCTCTGCCGACGCGAGCGGGTTCGCCTCGCCGCCTGGCAGACGCGCACGCACGTTCATAACCCCGTAGAAGGTCCGCGTTGATGCAAACAGCATCATCTTCAGTCGTGGATCGCGTTGCAGTTCCGCCACCCGAGAGAACGGCACCAGCTCGGCGCCGTCCAGCTCGCCGGACTGCACCTTGAGGATACGCGTCGCATCGTCCGGCACCACTTCGAACTCGATCCCGTCGAGATACGGCAGCGCTCGCCCGTCCGCACCCACCTGCCAATAATGCGGATTGCGCACCAGGCGCATCGTCGACCCGCGCACCCAGGATTGCAGCACGAACGCCCCCGACGTCACCGGATGCAGCGAGAACGCGACCGCCCGGTCCCGCTCGTTGGCACCCGGGGTTGCCTCGAACTGCCGCTCCGGCAGGATCGCGCTGTTGAACACGCTCAGCGCCGGCAGGATCGTCGGGTCCGGACGGCGCAGATGCAGCACCACCGTGTGCGCGTCCCCGATCTGCACCGCCCCCACCGCGCCGAGCAGAAAGCTCCAGATCCCCAACGTCGGATCGCGCGCGCGATCGAGCGACCATTTCACGTCGCGCGCCCCGATCGGCGATCCGTCCGAGAACAGCGCGCCCGTCCTCAGCGTCAGCGTGACCGTGAGCCCGTCCGCCGACACACTCCAGGCCGACGCGAGCCCCGGCCGCAGTCCGAGACCGTCGTCGGTCGGCAGCAGCAGCGTGTCGTAGAGGTTCGACAGGATCCAGATGTCGGTATTGGAGTCGTTCAGCACCGGATCAAGCAGCAGGCTGTCCGCATACCGGCCGTAGGTCATGACGCCGCCGCGAACCGGCGTCGAGGCGTGGGCGCAGACCGGCAGCAGGGCAAGCATTGCGGCGATGGCGCGCCTGACGATCAATCCGCCACTCCTTCCGACCTCAAGTCCTAGCGCACCAGAACAATACGGACCTGCCCCGGGAAGGGTCAATTGTCCCTCCCGGTCTCGCCCAAGCGACAAATAGATGCAAAAACCTCGAATTATGCCCAAAAGAACGGCATCGAAATCGGCGTAGGCGCGATAGCGCCGGGCAAGCGGCTGCGCTATCACCGTATCGAAATGATAGAACACTTGCCGGCCTGCGACCTGGCCGCCTACTCAATCGACCGCGACCTGCCGATCGCACTCGGCGTTCAGTTGCGGGGCCTGATCGAGTTCGGCATCGGCCTCGGCACACTCCGCCCCGGCGAGCGGCTCCCCTCGGTGCGCGACCTTGCCGACCATCTCGGGGTGGCGCCGATGACGGTGGCAGGGGTCTACGCCGACCTCAAGGCAGCTGGCATCATCGTCAGCCGGAAAGGCTCGGGCACGTTCGTGGCCTCCACCGCGCCCGCGATGCGCCGCCCGGCACCACACGGCATCGCGCTGCACCGCGCGCTCGACGCCGTCATCCTGCATGGCCGTGCGCTCGGCCTGCGCGCCAGCGATCTCGTCGGCCTGATCGCCGCCCGCATGGAGGACCGCCGTCGCGACCGGCCGCTCGTCGTCGTGGTCGGCCATTTCGCGCCGGCCACCGCCACCTACTGCGCCGAGATGGCGCAGGCCGTGGGCGACGCCGTCGCGATCGAGCCCACCACGCTCGGCGCGATCGAGACCGACCCCGACGCGCGACGGCGCGCTTCTGCCGCCGACCTGGTCGTCACCTTCGCCCACCGGCGCCCGGACGTGATGGACCTGCTGCCCCACTCCGTGGTCGCCGCTGTCACCTTCATCCCGTCCGCCGCGACCCGGCAGGCGCTCGCCGCAATCGATCCGCGAGCGCGCGTCGGCATCGTCTCGATCTTCCCCGAGTTCACCCCGCTGATGAAGTCGGGCGTGCAGCGCTTTGCCCCGCACGTTTCCGACGTCTCGGTCGCACTGCACGACACGCCCGAACTCGCCGCCATGCTCGGTCGCGTCGATACCGTCGTCTACGCGACCGGCGCCGACGATCTCGGCCTCACGCTGCCCGCTGGCGTGACTGCGTTCGAATACCGCCATACACCCGATCCGGGCGACGTGCGCCGGCTGATCGGTCCCTTGCTGACCCATCGGCACGAGGACGCCCTGGAGGAAACGCCGTGAACATCGACGAGACCAACTGGCCACAGCTCGACGCCCTGCTCGAAGCAGGCGAGCGCCGCGCCGTGATCCCGCTCGGCTGCACCGAGCAGCACGCCTACCTCAGTCTCTCGACCGACTCCATCCTCGCCGGACGCATGGCGGAGGAAGCGGCCGGCCCGCTCCAGGTCCCGGTCTTTCCGGTCGTTCCCTATGGCATCACCCCCTACTTCCTGGCCTATCCGGGCACTGTCTCGCTTCGCGTCGAGACCTACCTCCATCTCCTGCGCGACATCCTCGACAGCCTGTCGCGCCAGGGCTTTCGTCGCTTCCTGTTCGTCAACGGCCATGGCGGCAACCAGCCCGGCCAATCGATCGCCGGCGAGTGGCAGGCCGCCAACCCGGACTGCTCGGTCCATTTCCACAATTGGTGGAATGCGCCGCGCACCTGGGAGGCCGTGCAGAGTGTCGACCCGGTCGCCTCGCACGCCTCCTGGATGGAGAACTTCCCCTGGACCCGCCTTCCCGGCGTCGCACTGCCGCAAGGCAGCAAGCCGCCGATCGACATGGCACGCATGCGGCCGATGAACCCGACCCGCACCCGCGACTATCTCGGCGACGGCAACTTCGGCGGCCGCTATCAGCGCCCGGACAACGAGATGCTGACGATCTGGTCGGTGGCCGTCGAGGAAACCCGTGCGCTGATCGAGGCGATGGGCGAGTGAACGGCCGCACGTTCCTGGTCACCGGAGCCGCCGGCGGCATCGGCCGCGCGATCGCCACCGGTCTCGTAGCCGTTGGTGGGCGGGTCATTGCCGCCGACATCGACGAGCCCTTTCTTGCCGAGACTGCCAGGTTGGCCGGCCCCGATTGCATTGCCCACCGTCTCGACGTCACCGACGCCGACGCGATCGATCGCCTGCTGCGCGACGTCGGCCCGGTCGACGGCCTGGTCCACAGCGCGGGCGGCGTCGCGGGCCAGGTCGGGCGCCCGATCGAGGACGTCTCCGAGGTTGACTGGCTTGCGATCCAGCACGCCAACCTCACCGGCGCCTTTCTCCTCGCCCGCGCCGTCGTCCCCGGCATGAAGGCGCGCGGCGGCGGCCGTATGGTGGTGATTTCGAGCGGCGCCGGCATCGACTACAGCCTGACCGGCATCCAGTCCTACGCCAGCGCGAAAGCCGGCCAGCTCGGCCTGGTTCGCCAGCTCGCCCACGAACTGGGCCCCTTCAACATCACCGTCAACGCGGTCGCCCCCGGCTTCGTCCGTTCCAACCCGGCGACGGAGGGCCAGTGGCAACGTCTGGGCGAAGCCGGCCAGCGCGACCTCGTCGAACGCATTGCATTGCGCCGCCTGGGCACTCCCAAGGACATCGCCGACCCGGTCCTGTTCCTGCTGTCGGACCGCGCCGGCTGGATCACCGGTCAGGTCCTCCGCGTCGACGGCGGCCGCTAAGTCACGGTTTCCAAAGGCGAGCCTTTGGCGGGGCCAGGGGCAGAGCCCCTAAAACTTCGCCGCCACATCGAACGTCACGTTGACCGGGATCCCGGGCACCGCGCTCGGGTAGTCATAGCTGTCGAAAACGAAATACCCCAGCGGATCACCCACCTGTTGGTAGTAGTACTGGTAATAATGCAGGTCGAACAGGTTCTGCACGTTAAGCGCGAACGTCAGATCCTTGACGTAGCCTCGATGAATGGGCAGCTCATAGGTCGCGAGCAGGTTGAAGATCGTATACGCGGGCTGCTTGTAGTTCGTGTCGGTAATCGTCGCCGCCGCCGTCAGCGGATTGAGGTCGTAAGGGACGCCCGGGATGTCCTCGGTCGTATATTCCTCACCGACGTAATGGCCGTAGGCGCGGACATCGACATGGTCGTTCGGCACCAGCACGTGATTGTGCTGGTACTCGAAGCCGAAATTGGCCAGCCATTCCGGAACCGAGCTGTAGGGCGTGTCCTTGTAAGCGTAGCCGAACTGCTGGTCCTGCGGCGTCACCGTCGCATTCCAGGTCGCCAGATACTTCGCCAGATTGAAAGACCCGGTCATGAACACCGACCAGTCGGGCGTGATCTTCCATGTGCCGTTCAGTTCCACGCCCTTGAATTCCGACGAGCCCGGATTGCCGTGTATGGTCTGGCCGGTGCTGAAATCCTCGAAGAAGCCAATCTGGTGGTCGAGCTTCTCGTAGTAGTAGTCGAGATTGACGAGGATCGTGGGCGTATCGTAGCGAACGCCCGCCTCGTAATCGTGAATGTTCTCCGGTCCCGGTGACGGCGCCGCCACGATCTGGTTCGCCGCGTTCACCGTCGGCCCGTAGGTGTTGCTTGGCGCGAACAACGAGTAGCGGCCGTAGCTGCCGTAGATGTTGAGCCGCCTGGTGATGTCGTAGCTGGCCCCGAAATAGGGCAGGAACGCCTTGCTGTAGGTGTTGATGCTGTACCCGGTCCCGTTTGGAAACTGAGGCGTGACTGCGGCCGTCGAATACGATGCATCGAAGCTGGTGATCGCCGTCTGCAGCGTCGCACCCGGCTGCAGATGCAGCCTGTTGTGCAGGATATCGATCTTGTCCTGCGCGTAGGCGTCGAGGATGGTGCGGTGCTGGCCGCCCGGGTAGGTGCCGAGGTTGTTGCCCTCGCCGCCGACGTCGTTGTAGCCGAAAACCGTCGGCATGTTCGGACTGCCGTAGACGTATTCATTCTCACTTTCGTCGGCTCGCGCGGCGAGACCCCCGATCGTGATCGTGTTGTACGGCAGAAAGACGTTGATCCGCGGACGCAGCCCGAACGTCTGCGTCGTCGTCAGCGTCGTGCTCGAGGTCTGACCGTTGATCGCGAACGGTCCGTCGTTCGGCAGATAGGGCCCGAGAATGCCGGTCGCGCGCTGCTGCAATCCGAACACCTGGGCCGGATTGTAGGTGATGATGCCCGCCCTGACCGCCGGAGTCAGCGACGGACTGGTCGTGATGTCGCCGAAGAAGAATGGCGAGGCAGGGTTGGGATAGAGATTGGACAGCGACACGTCATCACCGTTCTCGTATTCGACGTTGTCGTCGTCCTCGCGCTCGTAGAACAGCTTGGCGCTGGCGATCAGATGCGGGTTGATATAGGTCTCGTCGCCGACGTCGGCGAACAGAAATTGGTTCTGGATCTGGTTGAATGTCTGACTGCGCGGGAAATTCCAGAACAGGCCATACTCGGCCTGCAGCGCGGTCGGAACCGGAAACCGCGCCGTGGAGTACGTATATCCCGTGTTGTAGATCACGGTCGCCGTCACGTGCGACAAGCCGCCGTCATACGGCTTGTCGGCGCTGAACAGCATCTCTCGATAGCGCGACGGTGTGTAGTCCTGGAAGCCTCCGTTGTAGCTCTGGTCGTAATGCAGAAACAGACGCAGTCCGTCCGGACCGCCGAGCGCGCCGCTGTTGGCCTCGAAGCCGCCATGGGACAGATCGAACGAGCCGACGCCGCCTTCGAGCTCGAAGTTCTGGTCCGCCGTCGGCTTCTTCGACTGGTAGTCGATCGTGCCGCCGAGCGCGTTGAAGCCCTGGTTGTCGGGCGTGGTGACGCCGGGATAGACGTTGACCGAACCGATCTCGCCGTTGGTGACGAAGCCGGATGATTGCCCGGTGAAGGTGCCGGCATCGCCGCCGGTGATCAGCGACTGGATTGGGATGTCATCGAGATTGGACCCGAGTTCGCTGTCCTTGTCGCCGCGGATGGTGATTTCCGGCGAGTTCTGACCAATGCCCTGCTGGTAGGAGTTGACCGAGGGGGCCTGCGTCAGCGTCTGCTGGATCGAGCCGACCTGCCCCGATTGCTGGATCTGCTTGGCACCGAGCTCGGTCACCGAGGTCGGGATGTCGCGCTCGCGCTGCAGCAGTTGCTGATAGACTTTCCTGATCCGCTCGACCTGAACCACGCCCGCCGCCGGTTCCAGATTGGTGTTGGTCGGCGTGCCAGCAGTCGGGCTGCTGCCATTCGCAGGACCGGACTCGGTCGGGTTCGACGTGCGCGTCACCACGCCGGGCGAGGGCGTCTGAGGCGTCTGCCCGCGCGCCGCGCCCGCGGTGATCAGCAGCGAGCCGAACAGGGCCTTTGCACACAAACGCCAATGCGGCATCGCTCGTCACCCACCGATCAGACGAGCAACAGCAAGTTGCAGGCCAGGGGCGCCGCCCCCGGACCCCGGCGGGGGCTCGCCCCAGACCCCGTGACATTAATAACTCAGTGTGTAGGGGCCGCCGCGTTCCAGGGCTCGCCGGTACGCAGGGCGGGCGTGGATCGTTTCCAGGAACTGCGAGAGGCGGGGGCCAACCGCCGCACGGGCCGCCGCCGCCTCCAGCGGAAAACTCATCTGGATGTCCGCCGCCGAAAACGCCTCGCCGGCGAACCACGGACGCCCGGCCAGTTCCGCCTCGCAGAACGCGAGCTGTCTGGCAATGTTGGGGTCGAGGAACATCTTGCCGACGCGCCCGGCGCTCGCGCGCGTGACCGGCCGCGCGCTCGCCGGCGTCGGCGGCGCCGACAGACGCGCAAACACCAGCTTCATCACCAGATAAGGCTGCAGCGAGCCTTCCGCATAGTGCAGAAAGTAGCTGTAGCGATCTCGCGCCTCGGTCCCCGCCGGAGGCAGCAGCAAGCCGTCTCCATACCTTCCCGCCAGATACTCCAGGATCGCACCCGACTCCGCGATCGTGCGCCCCCCGTCGACGATCACCGGCGACTTGCCGAGCGGATGCACGGCACGCAACGAGGCCGGTGCGAGCATCGTCTTCGGATCGCGTTCGTAACGCTTGACCTCGTAGGCGCAGCCGAGCTCCTCCAGCGCCCACAGCACCCGCTGCGAACGCGAGTTTTCCAGATGGTGCACAACGATCATCCAGCCATCATCCCGCGTTCTGGTCCCGGAACGGATCGCGCGCGTAGGTGCCCAGTATCCGAAGCTCGGCGGCGAAAAACCCCAGCTCCTCGAGCGCGCGCGCCAGCGCCGCGTCGCCGGGGTGCCCCTCGACGTCGGCCAGGAACCGAGTCGCGGTGAATGCCCCATCCAGCATGTAGCTCTCCAGACGTGTGAGGTTCACGCCATTGGTCGCGAATCCGCCGAGCGCCTTGTAGAGCGCCGCCGGCACGTTGCGCACCCGGAAGACGAACGTCGTCATCGGCGACACCGGCACCGGCAAGGCAGGCTCGCGCGCCGCCACATAGAACCGCGTCGTATTGTGGTGCGCATCCTCGACGTTGGCCCGAAGCACGGACAGTCCGTGCAGCTCGGCCGCCAGCCTGCTCGCCACCGCCGCATGCGACGGGTCGTTCCATCGGGCGACCAGCTCCGCACTTCCCGCCGTGTCAGCCTCGATCACCGGGGTCGCGCCGAGTTCGCGGATCAGCGAGCGGACCTGCCCAAGTGCCACCGAATGGCTGTGCAGGTGCCGGATTTGTCCGACCGACGCTCCGCGAACCCCGATCAGACAATGCTCGATCCGCTGGAAGTGCTCCGCCACGATCGAGAGCCCCGCATCCGGCAGCAGCGCATGGATGTCCGGCACCCGCCCGACCAGGCTGTTCTCGCAGGCCAGCATGCCGAGCGACGCACGGCCCGACCGCACGGCCTCGATCGCCGCCTCGAAGCTTTCGCAGGCCACCGTCTGCACGCCCGGATATCGCTCCCGGCACGCCAGATCCGAGTAGGCGCCCGGCCGGCCCTGGAACGCGATCGCGCTCAACCCGCCAGCACCCGGCGCGCCCGCTCCAGATCGGCGGGCGTGTCGACCCCGAACGGCGCCGCGCCGATCCGCACGCATCCGATCCGCATCCCGGCCTCGATCGCCCGCAACTGTTCGAGCCGTTCGCGCCGCTCCAGCCCGCTCTCCGGCAACGCCACGAACCGGTCCAGCGCCGCCCGCCGGAACGCATAGACGCCGACATGGTGCCACACCGGCCCCTCGCCCGAAGGCACCGCCACCCGTGAGAAATACGGCGCCGGCGCCACCATCTCGCCCTCCCCGAACACGCACGCCGCCTTGACCACGGAGACCGAACGCGCGTCCTCGTCCGACGCCGGAGCGACCAGAGTCGCAATGTCGAACCGCGCATCCGCGAGCGGCGTCAGCACGGAGGCGATATCGCCTGGCGCGATCGCCGGCAGGTCGCCCTGCAGGTTGACCACCACGTCGAACCGCCTCTCCGGATCGAACACTCCGCAGGCGGCATGCACCCGGTCCGACCCCGAGGCAAGCGAAGGCTCCGTCAGCACCGCGATGCCGCCGTCGGCTGCCACCGCGTCCGCGACCTCCGGCTCGGCGCAGGCCACCACCACCGGCCCGATGCCGGCCGCCACGGCCCGGTCACGCACATGCAGCACCATCGCACGGCCGCCGATCGAGGCCATCGGCTTGCCCGGCAGCCGGACCGAGCCCATCCGGGCCGGAATGATCACGATCGGAAAAGACATGCCGGATCCCGCGCGCTGGCCGCCGGGTTGAAGCGCCCGGAGGGGTTCTCTAATAGGTCACGCAAACCTGAGCGTCACGTGCATGGCCGGGTGGGGAGTTCCATGGACAGCATCGAGGTCAACAAGCTGCTGGCCGGTGTCCTCGCGGCCGGGACCGCGTTCGGCCTTGCCGGTCTCGTCGGGGCCAAGCTCGTCACCTCCGAACGCCCCGAGCACCTCGCCATCATCATCCAGGGTCCTGCCAGCACGGGAGCCGCCGACACCGGACCGGCCGTGGTGCCGATCGCCGCCCTGCTCGCCAAAGCCGATCCGGGAGCCGGTCAGGCTGACGCGCAGAAACTCTGCGGCGCCTGCCACACACTCAACGGGGGCGGCGGCAACCTGGTCGGTCCCAATCTCTACGGCGTGATCGGCCAGCCGATCGCCGACAAGGCCGGCTACGCGTTCTCGTCCGCGCTGAAGGGCAAGAAGGGTCCGTGGACCTTCGACGCCATGAACGACTGGCTGACCGACCCGAAATCCTACGCCCCCGGCACCAAGATGGCCTTCGCCGGCATCACCAGCGATCGCCAGCGCGCCGACGTGATCGACTATCTCCGCACCGACGCCGCCAAGCCCGAGCCGCTGCCCCCGGTTCCGAAGGTCGCGCCCGGCGCCGGCGCCCAGGCCGCCGGCGGCCCCGGCATGCAGAGCACCACGCCCGCGGGCCCCGCATTCGCCGATCTCGTGGCCACCACCGACGCCAAAACCGGCCAAGCCGACACCGAGAAATATTGCGGCGCCTGCCACTCCTTCACCAAGGGCGGCGCGAACATGGTCGGCCCCAACCTCTACGGCGTCGTCGGCCAGAAGATCGCAATCACCGGCGGCTACAGCTTCTCCGGCGCGCTGAAATCCAAGTCCAAGGAGACCTGGTCCTACGCCAACCTCGACGTCTGGCTGCGCAACCCCAAGGAGTTCGCGCAGGGAACCAAGATGGCCTTCGCCGGCATCGGCAGCACCAGGCAGCGTGCCGCCGTCGTCGCCTACATGCGCACCCTGTCGGACTCTCCGCTCCCGCTCCCCGCCGCCAGGATCGCGCCTGCCGCCCACGCCAGCAGCGTCGGCCAGCAGGAGAGCAAGTCTGCGCCAACGAACTCCGCCCGCAGCGCCCCACCGGCCGGCAAGTAGCCAAGCCGGCAGGCAGATGTCTCAGCGCGACCGGCTGATCGCCACCGCCGAAGCGGCCGCCGACCACGCTGGCGCCGTGATCCGCCCCTGGTTTCGCGCCGCCGCCCTCCTCGCCGAAAGCAAGTCCGACCGGTCTCCCGTCACGGCCGCCGACCGTGACGCCGAGCGCGCGATCCGCGACACCATCGCGGCGCGCGAACCAGGCCACGACGTGCTCGGCGAGGAGTTCGGACGATCCGGGAACACGGCCGCCCGTCATTGCTGGATCGTCGACCCGATCGACGGCACCCGCGCCTTCATCACCGGCCGGCCCACCTTCGGCACCCTGATCGCCCTGCTCGAGGACGGCGAACCGCTGCTCGGCCTGATCGACCAGCCGGTCACCGGCGAACGCTGGATCGGCTATCGCGGCGAGCCGACCCGGTTCCGGGGGTCCCTCGGCGGCACGCCCGGTGCCCGTCGCTGTCCGGACCTGGCACGGGCCGAGCTCTCCGCCACCTCGCCCAGCATGTTCGACCCCGGCACGGCCCGACGCTTCGATCGTCTCGCCGCGTCCGTCCGGCGCACCAGTTGGGGCGGCGACTGCTACGCCTATGGCCTGCTCGCACTGGGCCAGATCGACATCGTCGCCGAGGCGTCGATGAAGCCCTGGGACTGGGCAGCCCTCGTGCCCGTGGTCGAGGGCGCCGGCGGCAGACTGACGGACTGGGAGGGCCGGCGGCCAGCCCTCGACGGTACTGGCGAAGTGCTCGCCGTCGGCGACAAGGCCCTGCTCCAACCCGCCTTGCAGCTCCTGGCAGCGCGGGAGCAGGGCGCCGAGCACGAAAAAGTTACGATGCTGAAATAGCTATCGGGTTCCGTCTGCTGTACCGTTGACAGTAGTGGCGGCGTGAGATGACGGTCAGTGGGCTATGACCTGACAGGTGGCATCCGCCGTGGCAATCCGAACCGGTCGGAAGGTAACGTTCTACGGAGATGGCGTGACTTCTTGACCGAACACCTGGCGTCTCCCGATCTGTCGGAGCTCTCCGAGCGCGCGCTCGGAGAGATCGCGCTCGAGCAGGCCAGCTCCGTCGCACGTCTGTTCCCGCTGTTCGCCATGACCGGCATCAACACGCTGGCGGTCCTCGCCTTCGGCTTGCGCCATGAGAGCGTCTCCGCCTCGATCGACACGATCGGCCTCACCATCGTCGTCGGCTACGGCCTGATCCTCTACCGGATCCACCGCTGGCGGGTGATGGAAGACCGGCGTCAGGGTGCGGCGCGGTTTCTCAATCTCCTGACGATCCTGGTCGGACTTCTTGGCCTGGGCTGGGCAACACTGTCCACGCTCGTCATCGTCGCGGCCACCCACGCCGAGCGCGATCTGCTGTTCGGGATCGACATCGGCGTGACCAGCTCTTCGGTGCTGCTGACGCCACGCAAGGTGGCGCTGGCCTGCTGGGTGCCGTCGATGATCGGCGGCTCGATCGCCGCCTGGCTCCTGAGCCAGCAATATGGACCGCTGACCGCGCTCGCCTTCGCCAGCTACGGCGCGCTGATCGGGTCGGCGATGCTGTTCGCCAATCGCAGCCTCGTGCTCCGCACCGTCTCGCGGATGCGCGTCGAGGAGCAGGGCGAGGTCATCGGCCTGCTGCTGCGCGATTTCGAGGAAAATGCCAGCGACTGGCTGTGGGAGACCGACCGGCTGCTGCGCCTGACCCACGTCTCGCCGCGCCTGGCGAAAGTCACCGGCAAGCCGGCCGAGCTGCTGCAGGGACTGTCGCTGCGCACCCTGATCTTCACCCTCGCCTCGGCCCGGTCCGGCGACGAGGACGCAACGCTGGACATCATCCGCAGCCTCGACGCGCGCGCTCCGATCTACAACCGCGAAATCACCGTCCGGGTCGGCGGCCAGGAACGCTTCTGGAACATGATCTGCGAGCCGGTCATCGACGCCGACGGGCAGTTCCAGGGCTATCGCGGCATCGGCTCGGACATTACCGCGGCCAAGCGTTCGCAGCGCGAGATCGCCTTCCTTGCCCGCCACGACGTCCTGACCGGGTTGCCCAACCGCCGCCTGTTCGGCGAGCTGCTCAACGATGCCTGCCGGACTGCCGAGACACGGCCGTTCACACTGCTCTGCGTCGACCTCGACCGGTTCAAGGACATCAACGACCGCTTCGGCCACCCCGGCGGCGACGCGCTTCTCGTCGTCGTGGCCCAGCGTCTGCGCGACTCCGTCCGCCACGAGGATGTCGTCGCCCGTCTCGGCGGCGACGAGTTCGCCGTCATCCTCAACACCGGCGAGCTCTACGAGGCGCAGGCCGTCATCCGCCGCATCCTGCAGGCGGTGGCCATCCCGCTTCACGTGCAGGGCGCCCGCGTCGAGATCGCCGCCAGCATCGGCGCCGCCCGCGCCCCCGACGATGCCGACGGCGCCACGCTGCTGCTGCACGACGCCGACCTCGCCCTCTACCGCGCCAAGCACAGCGGACGCGGCACGTCGCGCTTCTTCACCCGCGAGATGGCCGACGATCTCGCCGACCGCCAGGCGATCGAACAGGACCTCCGCCGCGCGATCGCCGCCGGCGAACTCTTCCTCGAATATCAGCCCATCGTGAGCCTTCCGAGCGGCACGTTGCGCGGGGCCGAAGCGCTCGTGCGCTGGAACCACCCGACGCGTGGCCGGCTCGGCCCCGACCGCTTCATCGCCATCGCCGAGCAGACCGGAATCATCGTCGAGCTCGGCGCCTGGGTGATGCGCAACGCCACCGCGTCGGCCGCGCACTGGGCGCGCCCGCTGCAGATCGCGGTCAACGTCTCCGCCGTGCAGCTGCGCGACCGCAATCTCCCCGCCGTCGTCGCCGACGCGCTCAAACAGAGCGGGCTCAGGCCGGAACGGCTGGAGATCGAAATCACCGAGACCGCGCTGATGCTGCCCGGCTCGACGACGGACAGCGCGCTCAGCGGGTTTCGCGAACGCGGCATACGCATCGCCCTCGATGATTTCGGGCTCGGCTATTCGTCGATGAGCCACGTCTGCGCCTTCCCGCTCAACAAGATCAAGATCGCGCAGGATTTCATCGTCGATCTCGAGAAGCGCATCGACAAGCAGGCCGTCGTCCAGGCGATTGCCGATCTCGGCACCAGGCTCGGCATCACCACGACGGCCGAAGGTGTGGAGACCGCGATTCAGCTCGACATGCTGCGCGACTTCGGCTGCACCGAAGCGCAGGGCTACCTTCTCGGCCGGCCCATGGGCGAGGACGCGTTCCGACGGCTGGTGCTGGAACATGGCATGGTCGAAGGCAGCTTGTGAACATGTCGTGCCGAAGGCAAACTCGGCGCTCTGCCCCGAACCCCGCCAGGGGCATCGTGCGGAGCACGTCTTCGACGTGACGCCCCTGGACCGCCCATAGAGCCGTCGGAACCTTCCGCATGCCGTTCGAAGTCCAGGTCGGGCCACCACAGATCGCGATCCACCAGGGCCAGACGGTCCTGATCTCCGAGGAGGACGGCCAGCTCTCCTGGCCGTCCGACAAGGGGCTTTACTTCCGCGACACCCGACTGATCAGCGCCTGGTCGATCTTCGCCAACGGCGCCCCCTGGGTGCTGCTCAACGGCGGCCCGATCGCCTACTACGCCGCCCGCATCTTCCTCACCAACGGCGACTTCCTCACCCAGGACGGCCCGGTCGAGGCACGCACCCTCTCGCTCGTGGTCAGCCGCGAGATGGAAGGCGGCATGCACGAGGATCTCGACCTCACCAACTATGGCCGCAAACCGGTGCGCTTCAGTCTCGAGATCTCGCTGCGCTGCGACTTCGCCGACGTCTTCGAGGTCAAGTCCAACAAGATCGTTCGGCGCGGTCAGATCAGCACGCAATGGGACCAGGATCGTCAGGCCCTTGCCAACACCTATCGCAACCAGGATTTCGTGCGCGGGGTCACGATCACCGCTTCGAAAGCCAAAGCCCTCTACGCCAACGGCCGTCTGAGCTTCGAGATCGAACTGGCGCCCGCCGCCACCTGGCATTGCTGCCTCCGCTACGAGCTGCTCGACGGCGACACGACCATCGCGGCACCGGCCGATTGCGTCGCACACGACTCCCAAGGCGCCCATGCCGCCGCACTGCGCGACTGGCAACGGCGAGTGCTCAAGATCACCACGTCCAACGAGGAGTTCTACCGCACCTTCCACCAGGCCGTCGCCGACATGGCGGCACTGCGCCTGCCCAGCGGCGATCACGACCACATGGTCTTCATGCCCGCCGCCGGCCTGCCCTGGTTCATGGCCCCGTTCGGTCGCGACAGCCTCATCGTCTCGCTGCAGAACATCACTGTCTATCCGGAATTCGCCCGCGGCACGCTCGAGGTCCTCGGCGGCCTGCAGGCGACCGTTCGCGACGACTACCGCGACGCCGAGCCGGGCAAGATCATGCACGAGCTCCGCTATGGCGAACTGGCGCATTTCAAGCTGATCCCGCACACGCCCTACTACGGCACCGCCGACGCGACACCGCTCTGGCTGATCACCCTGCATGCCGCGTGGCGCGCGACCGGCGCCCGCGAGCTGCTCGAGCGCCATATCGGAACCGCGAATGCCTGCCTCGACTGGATCGACCGCGACGGCGACCGGGACGGCGACGGCTTTCAGGAATACCAGACGCGATCGACGGCCGGTTATGAGAACATGGGTTGGAAGGATTCGGGCGACGCCGTGATGTATCCCGACGGCAGTCTCGTGAAGGGCCCGAAGGCGCTCTGCGAGCTGCAGGGCTACGTCTTCGACGCCTGGCGGCGCATGGCCGAGATCCACGATGTGCTCGGAGAGAGGACGCGCGCCGCCGAACTCCGCGCCAAGGCAGCCCAGCTCAGGGACCGGTTCGACGAGGCGTTCTGGGACGAGGCGAGCGGCTTCTACGCCTACGCGCTGGACGGCGACAAGAAGCCGGTCCTCTCCGTCGCCTCCAATCCCGGCCATTGCCTGTGGTCGGGCATTGTCCTGCCGCACCGCGCCGAGCGCGTGGTCAAGCGGCTGATGGAACCCGACATGTGGTCAGGCTGGGGCATACGCACTCTCTCTGCCGACCATATCTCGTTCAACCCCTACGCCTACCAGCTCGGCGCCGTCTGGCCACACGACAACTCAATCATCGCCATGGGCTTCAAGCGTTACGGCTTTTCGGCCGAAGCCGCGCAGGTCGCGCGCGACATCAGCGAGGCCGCCAGCCACTTCAAGGGCAATCAGTTGCCCGAGCTCTATGCCGGCACCCAGCGGGACGGTTCCAATTTCCCGGTCCAGTATATCGGCGCCAACGTGCCGCAGGCCTGGGCAGCCGGCTCGGCGTTCATGCTGCTGCAGGCGATGCTGGGCATCCTGGGACACGCCGCCGAAGGCAAGCTCTACCTCGACCCCGACCTGCCCGACTGGATGCCCGACGTCACCATCCGGGACCTGACGCTGGGCCGCCAGGATTTCTCCATCCGCTTCTGGCGCAACGGCGACAAGACCGATTACGAAGTCCTCGCCGGCGATCCATCGGTCGTGGAACGACGCCCGTTCGGCGCCGCCATCTCCCCTCAATGAGCGGGGTCTGGGGCCAACCTCACCCAGGGTCCAGGGGTGGAACCCCTGGGCTGCGTCTACTCCGCCGCCTCCCGAGTGAACTGGTCGTGCTCGGTACTGCCCCCCATCGCCGTCGTCGATGAGGTCCCGCCGGACGCCGTCGTCGCAATTGCATCGAAATAGCCGACACCGACCTCGCGCTGATGCCGCGTCGCGGTGTAGCCCTCCGCCTCCATCGCGAACTCGTCCTGCTGCAGCTCCGAATACGCCGCCATGCCGCGATCCTTGTAGCCACGTGCGAGCTTGAACATCGAGTAGTTCAGGCTGTGAAAACCGGCCAGGGTGACGAACTGGAACTTGTAACCCATCGAGCCGATCGCGCGCTGGAACTCCGCGATCTTCTCCTCCGGCAGCTTCTTCTTCCAGTTGAAGCTGGGCGAGCAGTTATAAGCCAGCATCTTGCCCGGAAACTCCCGATGGATCGCGTCGGCGAACCTCTCGGCATCCTCAAGATTGGGATCGCTCGTTTCCCACCAGAGCAGGTCCGCGTACGGCGCGTAGGCCAGGCTGCGCGCGATCGCGTAATCGACACCGATCCCGTTCTTGATCCGGAAGAAACCCTCCGGCGTCCGCTCACCGGTCAGGAACGGCCGGTCGCGCTCGTCGATGTCGGTCGTCAGCAGTTGCGCCGCCTGGCTGTCGGTCCGGCACAGCAGCACCGTCGGAACGCCCTCGACGTCGGCCGCCAGTCTCGCCGCGTTGAGCGTGCGGACATGCTGGCTGATCGGCACGAGGACCTTCCCTCCCAGATGCCCGCACTTCTTTTCGCTCGCGAGCTGGTCCTCGAAATGCACGCCGGCGGCGCCGGCGTCGATCATCGACTTCATCAATTCATACGCGTTCAGCGCACCGCCGAAACCAGCCTCCGCGTCCGCCACGATCGGTGCCATCCAGTCGATCGAGTGATCGCCCTCCAGGTGATGGATCTGGTCGGTCCGGCGCAGCGCGTTGTTGATCCGGCGCACCACCTGCGGCACCGAATTGACCGGATAGAGCGACTGGTCCGGATACATTTCGCCCGCGAGGTTGGCATCGCCCGCCACCTGCCAGCCCGAAAGATAGATCGCCTTCAGTCCAGCCTTGACCTGCTGCACCGCCTGGTTGCCGGTCAGCGCGCCCAGCGTGTTGACGAACGGCTCCGTCTTGAGCAACCGCCACAGTTTGCGCGCGCCCATCTCGGCCATCGTGTGCGCCACCCGGAACGAACCAGCCAGCCGCTCGACCTCTGCAGACGTGTAGTCGCGCCTGATCCCATCCCAACGGTCGCTCTCGATCTGTGCCTCAGGCATCAACGCGTCGAGCATGTCGTCCTCCATCCGGTGCGCCTGTTCTAACCGTCGCCTGCCCGATGGAGGAGCGCCTCATGCATGGTGGAGGTCGAAACCTGTCAAAACCGAGACTGACCGGTCGGCTCGACTGTAAAACATGTCAAAGTGCTGATCGCGTTCACGCCCCCGCCTTGCGGAACTTCAGAACGAAATTGTCTGCCTCACCAACCGCCTGGTATTTCGCCCGGTCGGTCTGGCCGAGAGCCAGCGTGGGCGGCAGCGTCCACACGCCCTTTGGCCAGTCGGTGGTGTCGCGCGGGTTCGCGTTGATCTCCGACGAGCCCGCCAGAGCAAATCCCGCCCGCTCGATCAGTGCCACGGCATAGTCCTGCCGCACATAGCCGCTCGCTGCCTTCGGGTCCTGAGCCGCCCTCGTGCTCGCCCGATGGTCCTCGATGCCCAGGATGCCGCCTGGCCTGAGCGCGCGGCGCATCGCCGCCAGCATGGCGGGCGCGTCGCCCTCCGCCATCCAATTGTGCAGGTTGCGGAACGTCAGCACGAAGTCGGCACTCCCGGCCGGAGCGATGTCCGCATGATGCATGCCGAACTCGGTGATCCTCACCCGCCCGTACACCGCCGGATCGGCCGCGAGCATCTGCCTGAACGCCGGCGACGGCGCGTACGCCCGCTCCAGCCTGTCGCCGTCCGGCACGCCCGCCGCCACGATGGTGGTGCCGTGATCGTGCAGCAAGGGTGCCAGGATCTGCGTCCAGTAGCCACCGCCTGGCCAGATCTCGACCACCGTCGAGGACGGAGTTACGCCGAAGAACGACAACTCCTCCGCCGGATGCCGCGCACCGTCCCGTGCGATGAACTTGGCACTCCGCGTGGGCGCGTGCACGGCATGCTGGATCGCCGGCTCCAGCGCCAGAGCCGGCGCCGCAAACAGCACCAACGATGCGAAGCTGGCGAGAACATTCCGTCGCATGACCTTCCTCCGAGGACGCCTTGTCATCTTCGGTGGTAAAGGCCATCGCCCGTTGTGAACAGGTCAGGTCACGGCTTGGCCTCTGCCTCTCGATGCCGAAAGACGGCTTCTCCGGCGTCGGACACTTCGACCCACCCCGGATCGGGCGCAGCATCCGCAACGTAGCTGTCATGCCAGTTCCACCACTTGTAGGGTCGGCTCTGGGGATAGCTCTCCGGCGACACCTCCCAGATCTCCTGGCGGCCGAGTGCGGTCACGTCGAGGTAGCTCCAGACCGTTCCCATCAATTGCCGGCGCTCCTCAAACAGGTCGAGCAGGCTGACCTTGCCACTGGGCCCCTCGAATTCGTAGGCCTTCTCGACGGTCATCCAAGGCATACGCCGCCGTTCGGCCGCCAGCGCGTCGCCAGCCCGCGTGTGGGCCTTCTCCTTGACCAGCATCTGCTGTCGCGCAGCCTCCCAGGCTTCCGGCGACACGATGGGCGGGTGCGTGGCAGGCAGTGTCCGGCCGTTCGCAGTTGTGTTGGCAGTCATTGTCGCCTCCAACCGGACATCGTCGGATCAGCGCGATGTAACGCCGAGCGACATCAGGCGGGAGGGACGGCTGCAGCCCGGGCGCTCGCGACGGGCCACCCGCTGCAGGCGCTGAAGTGGATCGCGTTGCGCGACGATGCACCAGCGCTCGCGCTGCGCGGCACCGCGATGGCTCAGTTGGGCGAGCTTGCGCGCGCGAAGGAACTGCTTCGAACCGCAGCGCGTGCCTTCGGGCCGAGCCAGGCGACGGCCCCGTGCACGGTGCATCGTCGCGCAAGCCGAGATTGCGCTCGTCTGGCGCGACCTGAGTGGGCCCATGCAGACGCTCGACGCTGCGCGGGCGACGCTCGAAATGAATGGCGATCTGGCGAACGCCGCGCATGCCGGCTACCTCGAGGCCCGGCGGCTTCTCCTGATCGGGCATCTCGACGAGGCTGAGCGGTCGCTTGCCACGCTCGATGTCGTCGCACTGCCACAGCCGTCACGAACCGGATACTGGCTGGTCATGGCATCGCGATCAGGCGCATCCGGGCAGGATCGGCGCGCGCCGCGCTCGATAGAGCACGGCAGACCGCAGGCAGAACGGGAATTGCTGCCCTCACCGCCGAAGTCGAACGTGCGGCGCACGCGCTCGAGTCGCCTGCCGCGCAACTGATCGCGCGTGGCGAAAGCCGGCTGATCAAGCTTGCCGAAGTCGAGGAGTTGCTCGCCTCGGACGCGCTCGTGATCGATGCGTGCCGTCACGTCGTGCGCTGCGGCAGAACAATGTTTCCGCTGACCGCTCGCCCGGTTCTGTTCGCGCTCGCCCGCGCGCTGGCGGAGGCATGGTGCGAAGACATACCGCGCGAAACGCTGATCGCACGCGCCTTCCGAGGGCGCGACGCGGA
The DNA here is from genome assembly GCA_964246925.1 of uncultured Acetobacteraceae bacterium. Taxonomy (GTDB): domain Bacteria; phylum Pseudomonadota; class Alphaproteobacteria; order Acetobacterales; family Acetobacteraceae; genus CAXTPV01. The sequence goes on along the minus strand of CAXTSH010000019.1, from coordinate 16,794 downwards.
TGCATCGCACCGCGCGCGACTGCGCGTCGAGATCGGGCGGCTGCGCAAGACGCTGACGCCGCTCGCCGCGGTGAACGCAACGAGCCGAGGCTTTCAGCTCAGAGCGCACGGGCTCACATGGTCGCTGTCCTCGCACCGCCTGTCGAAGGCGACCATGCCGACATCCTGGCCTTGCTTGCCGATGGCGAGGCGTGGTCGAGCTCCGCGCTCGCACTGGCGCTCTCCGCCAGCTCCCGCTCTGCGCAGCGCGCGCTGAAAGCACTGGCCGAAGCTGGCAAGGTCGAGTCCTTTGGTCGCGGCCGGGCTTGCCGCTGGACAGCGCCGTACGTGCCGGGATTTTTGACAAGCTTGTTACTCCCTGGCCCGCTGACGCGCTTGTAGACGGCGAGCCCATGAGACGCGCACCTGCCGAGATCACCCGCGAGTACGGGCCCTTTCCCGACATCGATGGCGTGCACGGGGTCAGTTTCGACGGGCAGCAAGTCTGTTTCGCCTCCGGAGCCGTGCTGCGCACCATCCAATCGGATCGTTTCGTGACCGGTGTCACCTGGGTTGACGGCGAGCTGTGGCACGCGACCTGGGAAGGCGACAAGAGCGATCTGAGGCGCCTCGACCCGCAGACGGGTACGGTTCTCGAACAGCTCGGGATGCCGCCAGGCATCGGGGTGTCCGGACTGGAGTGCGACGGCGGCAATCGGTTCTTCTGCGGCGGCGGTGACAGCCGGAAGCTCAGGACCGTGCGCCGGCCGAGGTGACGCGATCCGGCCGGGCGTGGTCGTTGTTCGGTGACCATCGTGTAAGTTGGCCGGCATGCCGGCCTTCAGCCACGAGTTCCGCGCCGATCTGCTGACCCTTCTCAGATGGCGTCGCGACGTGCGCCATTTTCGCCGGCAACCGGTGCCGCCACCTCTGCTGGACGAGTTGCTGGAGATCGCCTCCCTTGCACCCTCCGTGGGCCTGAGCCAGCCCTGGCGGTTCGTGACCGTCGACGACCCCGCCCGTCGCGCCGCCGTGCGCGCCAATTTCGAGGCCTGCAACGCCGACGCCCTTGCCGGCCAGGCCGGCCATGCCGGCCTCTACGCGCGTCTCAAGCTTGCCGGTCTCGACGAGGCACCTTGTCATCTGGCGGTCTTCGCCGAGCCGCACCCGCAGCAGGGTCATGGCCTCGGACGGCGAACCATGCCGGAAACAACGACCTATTCGGCCGTCATCGCGACCCACACGCTGTGGCTCGCGAGCCGCGCGCTCGGGCTGGGCCTGGGCTGGGTGTCCATTCTCGACCCGGTTGCGGTCGCCGCCTGCCTCGAGATTCCGACCGAATGGACCTTCATCGGCTATCTCTGCCTGGGTTATCCCGAAGCCGAGGACGATGTCCCGGAGTTGGAGCGCGCCGGATGGGAGCACCGCCGATCCACAAGCCCTTGCGTCCGGCGCTAGTGTCCTGCCCCCGCAGTTCGCTGCCTCTTGCACCGGACGCAGAGGATCAGCAGGCCACTGAAACTAAAGAGACACTAGCATGGGACGTGTTCGGGCTCATCGCAGACCAGCGCCGACCAAACTGACCGGCCCGGCATGACCCTCCCGATGATCGGCCGGAGCATCCGCCGCCTGCGTCAGGAGCGTCTGCTCACCCAGTCGGCGCTGGCCGAGCGCCTCGGAATCAGTCCTAGCTACCTCAACCTGATCGAGCACGACCAGCGCAAGGTCACGGCTAGCCTCCTGATCAAGGCTGCCGAGCTGTTCCAGGTCGACCTCGCCACCCTGTCCGGCACCGAGGAGCGCCGCGCGGGCGTGGCCCTGCGCGAAGCGTTCGCCGATCCCGCGCTGGACGGCGAGGACGTTCCGCCAGCGGAGCGCGAGGCGCTGGCGGCCCTCCCGCGCGCCGCCGCCTCCGTTCTCGCCCTGCACCGCGCGCTACGCGTCGCCCGCGAGGACGCGTCCGGCCTGGCGCTGCCATCAGGCCGACGCATCCAGCTTCCTTACGAGGAAGCCCATGACGCCTTTCAGGACAACGCCAACCATTTTCCGACACTCGAACGGCGGGCCGACGCCATCGGCAGCGACACCAACCCCGCCGAAATGAACCACTTCATCGCGGACCGCCTGCGCCTCGTGCACGGTCTCGCGGTTCGCGTCCTTCCCCTCGAAGGCGCGCTGCGCCACTACGACGCCAACGCCCGTACCCTGTCGCTGTCCGAGCAGCTCCCACGCGAGAGCCGCGGCTTTCACATGGCGTTCCAACTGATGCTGCTCGAGGCACGTGACGAGATCGACGCCATCCTCGCCATCCTCGCACCTTCCTCCAAAGAGGCGGCCTCGATCATCCGCATCGGCCTGCTCAACTATGCCGCCGCCGCCCTGTTGATGCCCTACGCGCCGTTCGCCGCCGCCGCGCGCGCGCTGCGCCATGATTTCGAGGCGCTCGCCGCCCGCTTTTCCGTCAGCTTCGAACAGGCCTGCCAGCGTCTCACCACGCTGCAGGCGCCCCCAGGCGAAGGACCGGGCTCCCGCGGCGTGCCGTTCTTCTTTCTGCGCACGGACTTGGCCGGCAACATCTCCAAGCGCTTTTCCGCTGGCCGCTTTCCCTTCGCCCGCTACGGCGGCACCTGCCCGCGCTGGATCGTCCACCACGCCGCTCTCACCCCCGGCGTGACCCGCGTTCAGGTCGCCCAGCTCGAGGACGGCGCCACCTTCCTCACCATCGCCCGCTGCCTCGCCGCACCGGCCGCGCACTGGGCCGAGCCGCCGCCGGTACACGTGATCGGCATGGGCTGCGACATCGCCCATGCCCCGGACCTGGTCTACGCCGACGGCCTCGACCTGGCGCACGCGGCGGTCGGCATCGGCCTGTCGTGCCGCCTCTGCCACCGTCCCGACTGCCGCAGCCGCGCCTTCCCGCCGCTCGAGCACCGCCTCGAACTCGACCCGTCGGTCACCGGCGCCTCACCCTGGCGGTTCAGCAAACCCTGAGGCTGGTTCAGCCGAATACCGCGCGCGTGACGCGCGTCATCGTTGCCAGCATGTCGACCCGCTCGATCTCGTTGTCGTAGCCGCCGGTGAACAGCTTGCGGGTGAGCGACCGGCGTGACCGCTCGTCATGGTCGAAGCGGATCGAGATGTCGCCGCGCTGCCCGGCACGCACCGATGCAAAACGGATGCAGAGGTCGTCATCGAACATGATCTGACCGAACGGATCGATGCCGGCAGCACCGGCGCAACGGAGCCGAGCGCCGCCGAGCGAGATATCGATGATGCGGCAAGGAACCGGATCCCGGCCAGCAAACATCATCGATGCCGCCTCGCCCGAGGCGAAGCGCTCGTCGCGACGCCGTCTCGGCAGCTCGACGCACACCGCGCAGGCCATCGACAGCGTCAGGATGTTGAAGATCGACCAGAACACGTTGAGCGCAAAACCCGACGTGCTGCGCAACGGGTTGTCCGGCGACAGGCTCGACAGCATGCCCAGCAGGGTTACCAGGCCTACGAACGCGAATGGGGCAAGCAGCCGCCACTGCACCACCACGCTGTTCGTCGCCACCCCTTTCGCCGTCACCTTGAACGCCCGCCCCCACGGCTTGACCAGACCGGTCACGACGCTCCTGACGATCACCGGCGCCGCAAGCAGGTGAGTCACGTCGGTCATCACCGGAAAGACGGTGTTGCGTGCCAGTGCCGCCATGAACACCATGCCGCTCAGCAGGTAGGGCGCCAGCCACACGATCATGTCGTCCATCGTGCTGTCGATGACCGCCGTCCCGGTCCACCAATACAGCATCGGCGACGAGATCATCAGCAGCTTGAAGGCGTAGCTGGCACACCAGTACAGCATTCCGTCGAACGCCGAGAGCCGGCTGATCAGTCCGATCCGCGCGCGTCCGGCAAAGCCCCATCGCGTCCTGATCTGCTGAATCGCGCCCAGGCACCAGCGCGAACGCTGGCCGACATACTCGCTCAGGCCTTCCGGTGCCAGACCGAGGCTGAGCTGCTCGTTGAGAAACACCGTCCGGTAGCCGACTTCCCTCATGCAGAAGCTGGTCAGCATGTCTTCGGTCACGGTCGCCGTCGGCATGCCGCCGCATCGCTCCAGCGCGCGCACGCGAAACACCGCCGACGTGCCGCAGCAGAAGGCCGCTCCCCAGGCATCCTTCGAGGCCAGCAGATGATTGAAGAAAAAACGCTGTTCGTCCGGCCAGACCGATGCGCACAGAAGGTTGGCCTGTATCGGATCCGGATTGAAGAAATGCTGGGGCGTCTGCACGATCCCGACATCCGCCTCCTCGAACAGTGGCAGCGTGCGCCGCAGGATCGTGCGCGCGGCGACGAAGTCGGCGTCGAGCAGCAGGATGAACGCCGGCCGGCGGCCGGTCGACAGGGCGGCGCGCAGCCCGTTGTTCACATTGCCTGCCTTGGCGTGCGCGCCGCGGACACGCTGTCTGTATTCGGCCCCGAGACTGGCCGCGAGTTCGCGAACCCAGGGTCGGGCGCCATCGTCGAGCACCCACACGCGCAGATCGGGATGCTCGATGCTGGTCGCACCGATGATCGTGCGCTCGAGGATGTCGTATTCCTCGTTGCAGGTGGCGATGAACACGTCCACCGGCGCGTGCAGCATCGGCGAGTTCGGCCGCGCGTCGACCACGGGCGATCGATCCCGGCTTCGCGACATGAAGATGTAGACCGCAACCGAACTCAGGACGGTCGCCGCTTCGAAGGCGAAGAACAACCAGGCCCAGCTTTGCTGCCACCACGCCTGGTCCTGCGGCATCGAGAAGTTCCAGCGCCACCAGACATAGCGCAGGCCGCAGAACACGCAGGTCGCCGACGCGACGACGCGCGCGATCGGCGATCTGCGGCCAAACACCGCAAACGCAAGCAATGGAATCGCCAGCGCCACCAGCGCCGGCTCCATGACTGCGATCGTGAAGGCGCTCAGCACCGGAGTTCACCTCACAGCAGGCTTCGTCCGAGTCGCGCCAGGATCCCGCTGTCCGGGGAGGTCGGCAGCAGCACACGCGCCGTCCTGCCGACCAGGCAGCCGCCGGCATCGTCGGCACTGCCGTCGATGCCGATCCGGGCGGTCGCGGTCGCCTGACGCTGCATCAGCGGCGCCGCCGCCAGGTTGCGGTCGTTGGCCAGCGTGGCCTCGCCGGTGATCGACATCACGTGGCCGCGCCGGTCGGTTCGCTCCCCCGACAGACGAATACGGGCGAGACCGCCGATCTCGACGTCCGAGTAGCGCTCCTGCGGAATGGCTGCGATGACGAAAGCGGCCTTGCAGTCGACGATTTCGGCGGCCGTGTCGCCGACGCTCAGCCGTTCGCCGTTGGCCGCACCCAGCTTCCAGAGCATGCCGGACGACGGGGCGATCAGGTCGGCGGAACGCAGCAGATCCATCCGTCGCCGCTCGGACTGCAGCCGGCCGGCGGTCTCCGCCTGCGAGGCGGCGGAGAACGCGATCTCCCGGTCAAGTTCGGCGATCCGAATGGCGAGCTCGTCGGCGCGTTGCCGGCTGTAGGGCACGTCGTTGGAGCCGTTCTCGAGCAGCATGCCGTCCCGCGCGGCCTGCGCCTGCAGCCGGAGATAGGCTACCCGCACCAACGCGGCTTCGGCATTGCGCCCGGCCTCGTCGGCGGCACTCTCCGCCCCGTCCAGGGCAGCCATCGAGATGCTGCCGCTCTCGGCGAGCGCCCTGGCGCGGCCGAAGACACGAGCCGCATCCTGTCCGGCGGCCTGCCGCGCGCGCGCCTGCCGTTCGGCTTCGGCCGCCTGCAGCGTCAGCAGCTCGGCTTCCGAGACGTTGCGTCGTGCGGCGCGCGCGACCAGCGCGTCGCGCTGCCTCGACAAGGCATCGCGCTCGAACCGCAGGGCGGCAAGATCGGCGCCGAGCCGTGTCGCGAGCCGTTGCAGATCAACCAGGCGCTGCTCGTCGACGCGCGGCTCGTCGAGATGGGCGAGCACGGTCCCGGCGGTCACGGCCTGGCCCACTCCGGCCCGTACGCCCGAGACATAGCCGCTGACCGGCGCACGAAGCGAGACGATGTAGGTCGACACCACCGCGTTGTCGGTGTTGACGAAGCCTTGTCCGGACAGGACCGCGTAGGCCGCGGCGGCAAGGATGGCGCCCGCCGCACCCGTCTTCAGCAACGACCGCCAGCGCAGCGGCGTGCGGCTCCCGGCGATCGGTCCGCCCGAGGATGGGTCGAAGGCGAGATCCGACATGCGGCGGGCTCCGGCTTGCGTGTCCCCACACAACATCACACCCGAATTGACACAGTCTTAAGACGCTCCGGCTTGGAACTCAGGCCCTGACGGTCTACAGGGCCGCCCATGAGTGACCTGTCTCTGCCCAAGGACCGCATCCGCATCCTGCTGCTGGAGGGTATCCACCAGAGTGCGGTGGATCTCCTCCACGAGGCCGGCTACGAGCGCGTCGTCCACCAGCGCGGCGCCCTCGAAGGCGACGCACTCCGCGACGCCATCTCCGGCGTGCACATCCTCGGCATACGCAGCCGCACGGAGCTCACCGCCGGCATCTTCCAGGCCGCCGACCGCCTGATGGCCGTCGGCTGCTTCTGCATCGGCACCAACCAGGTGGACCTCGCCGCCGCCCGCGCCCGCGCCGTCCCCGTCTTCAACGCGCCCTACAGCAACACCCGATCGGTCGCCGAACTCGTCATCGGCGAGATCGTCATGCTGATGCGCGGCATCTTTCCCAAATCCACCGGTGCCCATGCCGGCCGCTGGGACAAATCGGCCGCCAACTCCTGGGAAGTACGCGGCAAGACCCTCGGCCTGGTCGGCTACGGCAGCATCGGCAGCCAGACCTCGGTGCTCGCCGAAGCGTTCGGCATGCGCGTGCTCTACTACGACGTGCTCGCCAAGCTCGGCCACGGCAACGCCCGCCCGACCGCGTCCTTGGACGAGCTGCTCGCCGAAAGCGACGTCGTCAGCCTCCACGTTCCCGAAACCGACGAGACCGAGGGCCTGTTCGGCGCCCGCGAGATACGTGCCATGAAACCGGGCGCTTTCCTGCTCAACAACGCCCGCGGCCGCGTCGTGGACCTCCATGCGCTGGCGGACGCCCTGCGCGACGGCCACCTGCTCGGTGCCGCTGTCGACGTCTTTCCCACCGAGCCCAGCTCCAACAACGAACGCTTCGTCACCCCGCTGCAAAACCTGCCCAACGTGATCCTCACCCCGCACATCGGCGGCTCTACCGCCGAAGCGCAGGCGCGGATCGGCGTGGAGGTTGCCCGCAAGCTCATCGACTACAGCGATGTCGGATCGACCCTGGGCGCCGTGAACTTCCCACAGGTGCAGCTTCCGCTGCGGCCGCGCGGCACCCGCTTCATGCACGTCCACCACAACGTTCCCGGCATCCTGCGGCGCGTGAACGCGATCTTCGACGAGGCGGGAGCCAACATCGCCGGGCAGTATCTGCAGACCGAAGGCGACGTCGGCTACGTCGTCGTAGAGGCTGAGATCCATGACGGCGAGGCCCAGCGCCTGCTTGAGCAACTGCGCGACCTGGATGGCACCATCAGGGCTCGGCTGCTCTATCAGCGCAAGTGACGGCCATCCGTGTTGATCGGACCGCCGCGACCGTTCTG
>CAXTSH010000019.1:0-9084 GCA_964246925.1 uncultured Acetobacteraceae bacterium | reverse complement strand
TCTGTCCTGTGGTGACCACGGCTGCGGCATTGTTGAGGCGGTTCGTGCAGCGGAGAACTCAACCATAGAGGTCAGAGGAAAGCTCGACAGCCTTCCGTCGTTTCGTCTGCAACCTGGAAGTCCTGACCACGGACAACGCCATCGACTATATCGAGCTACACACCGATCCCGAGCGCCGGGCCCTCCACAACGACACGACTGTGCAAGGTTTCGGCCGCCTCACGTTCAATCATTGCGGATCGTGGGTTGCATCCGGCTCATCGTCCAGGGAGTTGCCGTTGGCGGTCACGTCGAGGCGCGTGACGTGCACGTCATCGAGGCGGACGCGTGGCTCTTTGAGGAGCGCCCTGCCGGTTTCGGGGTCGAAGTCATCCCGGGGGCCCGTACGCTGTGGAACCGGCAGGTGTCGCAGCATCATCGAGTGAGCGCGGACCTGCAAGGCATCCCAGCGGGCCGCGAAGGACACCCGGTGCGGGGCGGCGGATTTTCGTCGGAGGAACACCCGGCGGCGGCGGTATGTTCGTGCGCCTGCTCGAGACCGGCGAGGTCCACAGCGACGGTGGCATTCCCCTTGGCACGCCGGATCGGATCTCCGGCGGAGTTTTCGTCCTACCGGGGGCCGAAATCGGCGAGGTTCGCAACCTGGGCGCTGTGACCACCTATGGCGCCAACGACATGGTCCTCGACATTTGGGAGCGCGTGGAGCGCTGGCGGGCGCACGCCAAGGTGACCTCGCATGGCCCCAGCGGGATCGGCTTCGTCGATTTTGGCGAACTGGGGAACTGGCCCTCAAGGCGCCGATCGAGACGCACGGTCTCGGCGCGCGCGGCTTCAACGTCTGCGCGGGCACCGTTCGGCACGCCATACTCGAGCGGGTCGCGCGGCCGGGTGCGTCGGCACGCGAGATCGCGATCGAGGGCGGCCTGACAACCGATGGCAAGGGCATAGACGTATCGAGGTGCACGGGCAGGTCGACGCTCTTCGCATCTCAGGAGCAGCAGGTCCGGCACGCGGAGGCTTCGCCGGCATCTGAGCACCGCAGGTCCGACGGCGTCCCCCGCGCTTTGCACCGGCTTGGCTGGCGCTAAGCTGCGAGCGGGCAGAACGGCGCTCGCAGGCGCCCCTTCTCACGCCCGGATGGTCCGGAGGGTGCGGTGATCGACGATCTCAACGACTTTTACTACTTCTGCGAGATCGTCCGCCATGGCGGCATTGCCGCCGCGGAACGCGCGACCCGCGAACCGAAGTCAAAGCTCAGCCGCAGGCTTGCACAACTTGAAGACCGGCTGGGCGTTCGTCTGGTCGAGCGATCGACGCGCCGCTTTCGTGTGACGGAAATCGGTCAGAACTTCTACCAGCATTGCTGCAACATGGTGATGGAGGCAGAGCGAGCGCGCGCCGTGGTGGCAACCGTCAGAGACCGGCCGTCCGGCCTGGTCCGCTTCGCCTGTCCGACCGGCATGATGGAAACGGTCTCACCCTACATGGCGACTTTTCTCGCGAGCTATCCGGACGTGCGCCTGGAGGTGATTGCCGGTAATTCTCCGGTCGACCTGATCGCGGATCGCATCGATGTTGCTCTGAGGGTACGTTATTCCAGTGACGGTGATGCCAGCCTCACCATGCGTGCACTGGCGAGCAGCCGTCGCATACTCGTCGCCTCGCCGCTGATCGCCACCCAGGTGGCGGGCGAAACACACATCGACTGCCTTGGAGGATTGCCCCTGCTGGCCGTGTCCCTCGACAACAGATGGGACACCTGGCAACTGACGGGTCCTGGCAACATCGAAAGGGAGTGGCACTTCACGCCAAGGCTCATCTGCGCTGAATACGCCGTCGTGCGGGCGATGGCCGTTGCCGGTGTCGGCGTCGGACTGATCCCGGACCATTTCGCCGCCGGGGAAATCGCCGATGGACGGCTGGTGCGGATCTTGCCGGACTGGTGCAGGCGGCCGGCGCTCGTCCACCTCGTCTTCACCAGCAAACGGGGGCTCACTCCGGCGGTGCGGGCGCTGATCGACCATCTCGCCATCGGCTTCAAACACGACAAATCAATGGACCCGCCCTCGGCGGCGGTGCGCGAGCCGGCACCCGCGCCGGCATAGCTCGCTCGGCGAATCCCACTAAAGGGTATCGAAGCGTCCCGCCCCGAAATCCAGGAAGGCCTGCCGTATTCCGGCTTCCGTGCTCATGACGATCGGCCGCGCCCGACGACCGGCTCATTCAGAGGCTTGCCCGTCAGGACCAGCACCGTGACCGGCTCGGTCGTCGTCAGCATCGCTCCGTCGCCTTCCCGGCTCAGCCTGGCCGCTTCGGACTCGCTGAGAACGGCCCCGCCCGCGCCCATTCTGCCGGACAGGACCAGAACCAGACTGGTGTGGCCTCCGGAAGCGGCAGGGGAACGCTCCGGTCGCCCTGCAGGCCGGCATCCCATATGTCGATGTCGGTGTGGTCCTGACCGGCCCCCTGACACCGTGGAGCTCGCTTGCAGCGACCCGCACGATCGTCACGGTCTCGAACCATTTGTGCGGATGCGGGCCGACATCACGGGGGGCGCTGCGCCGGCTCGAACTCATGAGGCCCGGCGTAGTCCAGCAAGAGAAACGGGCTGAGCTCTGCACCGGACGGCTCGTAGTAGAATGCGGTGCGGACGGGAAAACCGTCCCCCACCCAGCGAGCGCCTTCCGGCCGGAGCACCTCCAGCAGCGTCCTCGTGGTCGAACTCCTCGCATGGAAGCGCCAACAGCTCAGGTGACCGCATGATCCGACGACGCATCGAGCAGCGATCTCGCCTCATGTTCGGATACTGTCCTGCCCAGCTTGCCGAACTCGTGCAGGTCGCCGAACACCTCGATGCGGATCGACTGTTCGATGCCGCCGACCGGAACCGCATCGAACCCCGCGGCCTTGATCAGCTTCGCCACAGCGTTGCCCGCCTCCGGGAAATCGGTCGCGTAGAAAAGAACTGCCTTGTCCGGCACGCGGTTGGCGGCCGAGGCCAGCGAAGCACCCCCCAGGCTTCCGAACGCCTTGACCAACTCGGCGCCGTTCGGAAGCAAGCCCGCAATGATCCTGCCGGACGACTGATCGGCAGGAATTGTCTTGTTGAATCCGCCCTTGCCGTCTGGCACGATCGGGTTGGAGGGATCGACCACGATCTTCCCGGACAGGGCGGCCCGGTGATCGGCCACCAGTTGCTTGATCGCATCGAACCATACCGCCAGGATCACGATGTCTGCAGTCTGGAGAGACTCTGCCAGGGGCATCGCACTTGCCAAGTCGCCCAGCTTGCGCGCGAACTCCTGCGCTCTCTGCAGGTTCCGCTCGGAGACAACGATCCTGACACCGCCTTCCGTCAGGCGAGTGGCAATGGTTCCACCGATCGTTCCGAGTCCAATCACTGCTGTCTTCATGTCAAACTCCTCATCTCCGTGCTTGCGCACATGCGCCTGAGCCGAGTTAAGGCGACCAGTGTGCGACGCGGAAGGCAGCAAAGCCGGGACACTGTGTCCCGGCGTCAGGTCGTCGAATGCTCTGCGGACGGTTCTCCCGGCGGACCCCGATCGACCACGAATTCCGTCGAGCGTATGGCCGTCTCGCGCAGCACGTCTTCTGCTGACCGGAGCGGCCCGTCGAACGGACCGCTCGTGGTGTTGCCGCACCAATCCTCGAGTGTCGGCGAAACGCAGAACCGGTATGTGCCTGGCCGCCAGGGATGGCGCGGGATGAACCGCCATCGCCTCTCTTCCAGGTCGACATCGTTCGTGCCGTCCACCGGCTCGCCAGGCTGCGACGTCACGATGATCCCGTGCCGGAGTTGCGCCCAGTCAAGCGGCCACGGGAAGGTGAGTTCGAGAGGGTCACGGCTGCCTGCGGCGACCCGGCTGACGCTCCACGCCTCGGTCGCAAGAGACTGGCGGACAGGTTCGCCGACGCTGAACCGCTTGCTGAAGCCCTCCGCCAGACGGCGCCCACGCGCGTCGATCATGCCCGGCCCGATTGTCAGGGTATAATCCTGGCCCGCTTTGAGCGGCGAGCCCAACATCCGGTGGGGACCGACGCCGCGCTTGAGTCTTCCCGGATCCAACAGGATCGTCAGGATTGTCATGCTGCGGTCCCAGAGTTCGACTGGCGCACGATAGAGCACATCCGGCAACGGGCTGCCGTCCGGGCCGAGCAGTTCCACGTGTCGCTCCGCGCACCCCCGGCTCATCGGGCCGGAAAACCGCACAGTGAACCGCAGCAGGTTTTCCGGAACGACATCAAGCGACGGATAGACACGTGTGACCCGCGCTTCCTCAACCATTTCCTTCTCCGACAAGGAAAATTCGCGAACGATGACGGCGCCGGATCGGCACTCGTCGGCACCGCATAAATCCAGGATTGCGCGGAAGCGAACGCCTGGCCGGAAAGGAAAGTCCGGGACGAAGCGGATCTCGCCTGTGAACATCTCGAGCGTGCCGGAGACGTCCGGCAGATCGTCGTCTTCACCACCCTCGGCAACCCTGACGCGGAGACGAGGGTTGCTTGCGAAACCCGGAGCGTGGTTCTGCAGACCAAGCGCCCTGACGCACCACGACTGCCCGCCAGGATCGGGTTCGACGCGGAGCACAGGCTCGCCTGCCCACAGCTCGTGACGATCCCACGTCGCCGGCGTCGCCCTCGGCGATAACTTGCGTTTGCCACCCGCAGGCATGGCTCGCCTCGTGCGGTCAGACGTGCTCGATCTCATGGCGATGCTGCCGATACTGGAACGGGTCCGGTCCGTCCGGCCAGTTCATCTCGGCCATGCCGAGCCGCCGATCGAAGAAGTAAGGGACCATCAGCGTGCCGAGGTCCAGCCGATAGGCCGTTTTCGGATGTCGCCAGATCACGACCGCCCACTTTGGATCAAGGATGGCGAAGTGTTCCGGCCGGAGCGGTAGGTTGCGTTGTGTGCGTCCCAGCCCGCCGGGCCCGAAATCGATCGGCACGTTCGTCGGTTCCGCGGGCGCCGTCTCGAGGTCCGCGACACTGATCTGCGCGGCGCCGCGAACGTCGATCGTCACCAGCAGATAATCCCTGCGGTCGAACGGGTTGGTGAAGGTGACCATGTCGAGCGGGTTGCTTCCATATCCCAGCTCTCCGATGACTTCACCGCGAACATGCGCACCGTCCTTCAAGGCCGAGAGCGGGAAACGGACGAGCGGCGTGCAGCCGTACACCGCAAAGAGATGCGGCTCGCCGCGAACTTCCCGGATCAGCTGGCGGATGATCGGGGCGCGCGTCTCGAACTCCCCATGGACCGGGTGCCAGATCTCGACGGTGGACGTCGCCTTCTGCCCGGTGAAAGGGTAGGCGATGCGATGGAGGGTGGAAGCGAACCGCTGGTTCGAGATGCCGGTGACGAAGACCTCACCGCCGTAATACTTGAGATCGGTGATGGCGTAGACGCGCTGCGGCTCGAACTCCAGGCTTGCCGCCTCGCTGGGTTCCCCGGGGATCGCGACCTCGGAGTGCTGGAGGCCATCGAGCTTCAGCAGCACCAGGCGTCCGTGATCAACCTTGACGATCGCCGGGATCACGTCGGGTCCGCGTCCGCGTTCCACCGCCAAAAAAATTTGCTGGCTCGGCCCATGCACCACCATGTCGTTGATGGCGATGTCGTCATACGTGGTCCCCATCAGCGCCGCGAGCTTGACGTCGAGGCCGCGGACGAGATCGACACCCTCGAAATTGTGGAAGTTGCCGAGCTCGACACCCGTCTGCGGCGCGATGTCCTGGTCTCCCAGAACAAACGCATGAACCGCGGAACCGGCGATGTCTCCGACGAAGAGGACGTTGTCAGGCCCGAACGCCATGGCGCCGGCCGACCGAAGCGGCCCTGCTGAGCGCGGGACGCCGGGCTGAGCCCCTCCGGCAAGTGCGCTGCCCGGTCCGGACGCAGCAGCAGCCACAACCAGCCCGAGGCCGGACATCGCGCCGAGGCCCAACGCGTTGCGCCGGGAATGCAGGCTTGCAGAGGAGGGATTTTGCATCTTGTTTGTCCTGCTTGATCGGAATGGCTGCGAAACTCAGAAACTGACTTCCTCGCCGTTCGGGTTGCCGCGAAATGTCCAGGTGCCGCCGCTGCGAAAGGAGCTGCTTGTCGCCAGCGTGTCTTCCATGAATTGCAGGTAGTGGCAGCGTCCTTCCCGCACTTTGGCAAATACGGCGAAAGGTGAGGTGACGAGCTTGGCCATCACGACCGATCGGTACGTGAACCGTCCGAACATGGCAGCATGTTCGCCGGCACCGAACACGGCCTCGGGCTCGAATGCGACCACCTTCCAGTACCGGCCTACATCGACGAAGGTCTTGACGATGCTTGCCGGCCCTGCGTGCTCGTGCATTCCACACCAGGGCATGATGCTGGTCAGCTCCGGGTTGTCGGTGTTGAGCGACACGTAGGTGACGTCCTCGGTCACGAGGCGCCGAACGTGGTCGATGTCGGTGGGATCGTCCAGAATGGCGGCAAGCACCTCGGAAGCACTGAGCATCGACCCTCTCCCCCCCGGGCCGGGCTGCAAGCCACGGCCGTATCGTCCACCCGGAGGCTAGAAGCCCGGCCGCAGTCGCTCCAGCCGGTGAAGATCGAACTCAGATTTCTGTATGAAGAACGACACCCGGGCGCCGCCGCCCCAGGTCTCGAGATCACCTCACTCCCGCAAGCTGTAGCGCAACACATAGCTGTGCTGGCCATTCGACACGTCGATCGACATCTCGCCTTCCATGCCGGCCAGGTCGCCCGTCCCGGAGTCGGGAACGACCGTCACGCTGAGCGCCGGTCGATTGCGGTCCATCGTTCCGCTGTGCTGAAGGGCGAAGCTGCCATACCGGCCATTCAACGTCCCCGTTACCCGCTCCAGGGCAACATACCCGGCCGACCCCTCGACCTCGGTGCGAACGCTCAGCATTTCGCCCGTGCTCGAAGCATCCAAGCCCCCATGGAAGCGCTTGGAAAGCGAGAACCTCCCCACCGCATCCTCGGGACTGGTCTGCGGCACGACCTCGACATCGAAGCTTCCATTTGCCTGCTCGACCACCATCCGCACCTCCCGAGGCCGCCAATCAGACAGGCAAGCAACAGACCAGGCGCGATGCAAGCCGGGCCATCACGGCGGCACGCCGCGCACGAAGCCGCTCGCCTTGAGAAACCGCCCGAGCTCCGCGTTCGACCGTGCCACCACCGCGTCGTCCCGCCCGATCGGCCATGGCCGGCTCCCGGTGCACAGCCCGAGGATGATCCCCCGCGTCAGCGGTCCCGTCATCACCAGCCCGGTATTTCGATCATGCACGATGCCGTGCCGGTCGACGCGAAAATCGCAATCCGCCAGATGCCGCCCGATCAGCCGCGGTGCCATCTCGCCATCCCACTGATGCACCGCCTCCGGATAGTCGACGATCGTGACCGCGCTCCCACCGCGACGCAGATCGTTCGCAACCGCCGCGCACCGGTCCGCATGGATCAGCTCGTCCCGGCCGCCATACATCATCAGCAGCGGCGCCCCCGTCGTCCGCACATCGTCGAAACGCGCGATGCAGGGCGCGTAGTATGACGCCACCGCCGCGAACCGCTCGCCCGGCCGCGCCAGCCGGGCCGCCACCGTCTCCTGCAACGCATACGTCGCCGCCATGCCGCCATACGAAAACCCGACCAGACCGACATGCGCGCGGTCGATGTCCGGACGTTGCGATAGCAGATCGAGCGCCGCATAGGCGTCCGCGTCGAACATCGTCTCCGTAATGTTGAGCGCCCGCCCGATGAAGCTGCGCGCCAGATCCGCCCGCGACGCATACGTCTCCGCCACCAGCACCGCGACACCCATGGCAGCCAGCGGCAGCCCGTAGCGGTATCCGCGCTCCGCATAGTTCCCGACCGACCCATGCAGCAGCACGATCGCCGGCACCCTGTGGCCGGGCGACGCCTCGGGCGGCAGGTACAGCACCCCCGCCACCGAACGCTTGCGGCCGAGCCCGGCATCGGCCGGCGCGAACGGATCGCTGCTCGCCAGCGCCACCTGGATGACCCGCACGCCGGTCACCCGATCCGGATCGGGCCAGGCGCCGTCGAGCGAAGCGGCATCCGCCGGCCCCGCCAGAACCGACAACAGCGCCAGGCGAACCAGCCACGCCCACCCCAGCATTGACGGCCGCCACGGCGAGACACAGGCTCGAACTCTGCGCCGGAGTCTCCCCATCACCCTGCCGTTGCCCTTCGCCACCGATCGTGCTCACCGCAACATCTACCGCCTGGGGTTCGCCGCGTCCCGAATGGTGTGGCGAGTGCTCCGCCCCCGCCATCGCGGCGCGCTCGTCGGCCTCCATGTCGGAACCGAGCTTCTGCTCGTCCGCCAATCCTACCGCACCGAACACTCCCTCCCGGGCGGCGGCATCGAGCGCAACGAGCGTCCCGTCGACGCCGCGCGTCGCGAACTGCGCGAGGAACTCGGCCTCGTCATCGCCGAACCCGACCTCGTTCCCGTCTTCACCCGGACCGGCCTGTGGGACGGACGCCGCGACACCGTCGCCTTCTTCTCGCTCCATCTCGACGGCAAACCCGCGCTGCAGCTCGACAACCGCGAGATCGTGGACGCGATCTTCGTCTCGCCGTCCGAGGCCGCCGGCCTCCGTCTGACCGGCCCCGCCGCCTGCTACCTCGACTTCATCGCCCCCCGGCCGCCGACCGGGCCGACGCAAAGCCCTGAGCCTCGTCCGCCGCCCTGAACAGCGCCCGCGCCTTTTGACGCGTCTCCTCCCACTCCGACTCCGCGATGCTGTCGGCAACCACCCCGCATCCCGCCTGCACGTGCATGGTGCCGCCCTTCAGCACCGCCGTGCGCAGCCCGATGCACGTGTCCATCGTCCCATCGGCCGCGAAATAGCCGATGCACCCGCCATAGACCCCCCGCCGCGTCGGCTCCAGTTCCTCGATGATCTCCATCGCCCGTATCTTCGGCGCCCCCGACAGCGTGCCGGCCGGAAACCCCGCCACCAGCGCGTCGATCGCGTCGCACCCCTCCCGCCGCCTCCCCTCCACCGTCGAGCTGAGGTGCATCACGTGGC
>CAXTSH010000018.1:32330-45327 GCA_964246925.1 uncultured Acetobacteraceae bacterium | reverse complement strand
CGACCCACTCGCCCTGCTGCTTCGAGCTGGCGACGGCGGCCTCGATGAACGCCACCCCGGCGACGCCGTCATCGATACCGGGCAGCAGCGCGCCGTCGCCGCGTCCGCTCAGCAGGTCGGCGGTGTCGGCGTAGAGCTGAGCGAAGCCTTCCAGATAGCCTTCGGGGTGGCCGGCGGGGATGCGGGTGGCGTGTGTAGCTTGATTGGAGAGGCCCGGCATACCGCGGAACAGCATGCGGGGCGCTTCGCCTAGCGTGGTGAGACGAAGCTGGTTGGGGTGCTCCTGTGCCCATTCCAGGCCGGCGCGATCGCCGTAGATGCGGAGCCGCAGGCCGTTCTCGTGGCCGGGTGCGACCTGGCTGCACCAGAGCGCGCCGCGCGCGCCGCCCTCGAAGCGGAGCAGCATGCGGGCGTCGTCGTCGAGGCGGCGGCCGGGAACGAAGGTCGAGAGGTCGGCGAGCAGCTCGGCCACTTGAAGGCCGCTGACGAAGCAGGCGAGATGGTGCGCGTGGGTGCCGATGTCGCCGACGCTGCCGGCGGGACCGGAGCGGGCCGGGTCGGTGCGCCAGGCGGCCTGCTTCTGGCCGGTCGTCTCGAGGTCGGTCGCGAGCCAGTCCTGCGCATACTCGACCTGGACGACGCGTATGGTCCCGAGGGCGCCGCCGGTCGCGAGTGCGCGCGCCTCCCGCACCATCGGCGTGCCGCTGTAGTTATGGGTCAGCACGAACGGCAGGCCGGATGCACGGACCAGCTCACGCAGCGCTTGCGCGTCGGCGAGCGAGGTGGCGAGCGGCTTGTCGCAGATCACCGGGATGCCGGCGGCGACGAACGCGCGGCAGACGGCGACGTGGCTGTCGTTTGGCGTGACGACCGAGACGGCGTCGATCCGGTCGTCGCGCGCGGCCTCGCGGCGGGCCATCTCGTCGTAGTTGGCGTAGGCCCGGTCGGATGGCACGTGCAGCGCCTGGGCGGACGAGCGGGCGCGTTCGCGATCGGAGGAGAAGGCGCCGGCAACGAGCTCCCAACGGTCGTCGAGGCGGGCGGCGATGCGGTGCACGGCGCCGATGAACGAGCCTTCGCCGCCGCCAACCATGCCGAGACGCAGGCGTCTCGTGGTCATAGGCCGAGCATCCTGCGGTTTGCCGCAAGGTCGGTGCCGCCGGTGGCGAAGTCGTCGAACGTGCGGCCGGTGACGGGGATGATGTGACGGCGGATGAAGGCCGCACCTTCGCGCGCGCCGACCTCGGGGTCCTTCATGCAGCACTCCCATTCGAGCACCGCCCAGCCGTCGAAATCGTGCTGCGCGAGCTTGGAGAACACCCGGCCGAAATCGATCTGGCCGTCACCCAGCGAACGGAACCGGCCAGGGCGGTCGAGCCAGGACTGGTAGCCGCCATAGACGCCGGCGCGCGCGCTCGGCGTGTATTCGGCATCCTTGGCGTGAAAGGCGCGGATGCGCTGGTGATAGACGTCGATGAAGCCTGCGTAGTCCATGACCTGGAGCACGAAGTGGCTCGGGTCGTAGAGGATGTTGCAGCGCGGGTGGTGGCCGACCCGATCGAGCAGCATCTCGAAGGTGACGCCGTCATGCAGATCCTCGCTCGGGTGCAGCTCGTAGCAGAGGTCGCAACCGGCCTCGTCGAACGCGTCCAGGATCGGCCGCCAGCGGGCGGCGAGTTCGTCGAAGGCGGTCTCGACCAGGCCGGGCGGACGCTGCGGGAACGGATAGAGGAACGGCCAGGCGAGCGCGCCCGAGAACGTGGCATGCGCGGTCAAACCCAGCCTGCGCGACGCGCGGGCGGCGAGATGAAGCTGCTGTACCGCCCAGGCCTGGCGTGCGGCGGGATGACCGCGGACCGATGGGTCGGCAAAGCCGTCGACGGCGGTGTCGTAGGCGGGATGGACCGCGACGAGCTGACCCTGCAGGTGCGTCGACAGCTCGGTGAGCTTGAGGCCGGCATCGGCCAGCGTGCCGCGGACCTCGTCGCAATAGGCGTCGCTCTCGGCGGCGCGCGCCAGATCGAACAGGCGCGCGTCCCAGGACGGGATCTGCACACCTTCAAAGCCGCACCCGCGCGCCCAATGTGCGATCGCTCCGAGCGTGTTGAACGGGGCGCCGTCGCCGGCGAACTGGGCCAGGAACAGGGCCGGTCCCTTGAGGGTCTTCATCGCGTTGCCTCCCTCCGGATCGTAAGCACACTCGATGTCTTCATCCCAGACCCGCCGGCCGTTCGTGCTCGCCTCCGTGATGGCGGCGATGTTCATGATCGCGATCGAGGCGACCATCGTGTCGACCGCGATGCCGCGGATTGCGAGCCAACTGGGCGGCCTTCATCTTTATGCCTGGGTGTTCGCGTCGTTCCTGCTGACGCAGACGGCGACGACTGTGGTGTTCGGCAAGCTCGCCGACATTTACGGGCGCAAGCCGGTGCTGCTGGTGGGCATCGGGATTTTTCTCGCCGGTTCCGTGCTGTGCGGGCTCGCGACTTCGATGCCGGCGCTGATCGTGTTCCGGCTCGTCCAGGGCGTGGGCGCGGGCGCGGTGCAGCCGATCTCGATCACTGTCGTGGGCGACCTCTATTCAGTCACGGAACGAGGCCGAATACAGGGATATCTCGCGAGCATCTGGGGCGTGTCCTCGGTGCTGGGACCGCTCGCGGGCGGGCTGATCGTCGCCCATCTGAGCTGGGCCTGGATTTTCTGGATCAACGTGCCGGTGGGTGTTGCCGCGGCCGCGGGCTTCATCGGCTTCCTGCGCGAGGATGTGGCACTTCGGACGCGCCGCGTCGACGTTGCCGGCGCGATCCTGTCGACGGTCGCCATCGCGGCGCTGATGGTGGCCTGCACCGAGGCGGGCCGTTCAGGGCCGGGTACTGCACTCGCGTCTCTGGCCGTGTTCGCGGTGAGCGCGGTGCTGTTCGTGCTGCAGGAGCGACGCGCCAGCGACCCGCTGCTCGACATACGGCTGTGGACGCATCGGCCGATCGCGACCGCGAACGCGGCGACACTGCTGAGCGGCATGGCGATCATCGGCCTGACGGCGTTCCTGCCGATGTATGTCCAGGGCGTGCTCGGGCGGTCCGCACTGGTCGCCGGCTTCACGCTGACGATGATGGTGCTCGGCTGGCCGGTCGGTGCAACGCTGGCGGCGCGGAACTTCTCGCGATTCGGGCTGCGCGGGACGTTGATGATCGGCGCACTGCTGCTGCCCGTTGGGGCGATCGTGTTCCCGTTGCTGGCGCCCGGGATGTCGCCGGCGGTGGCGGGCGCGGGTTCGATCCTGATGGGCTTCGGGATGGGCTTCCTGAGCAACGCCGCGATCGTGATCATCCAGGAGAGCGTGGTCTGGGCGGAACGGGGTGCGGCGACGGCGTCGAACATCTTCGCGCGCAACCTGGGCAGCACGCTCGGCGCCACGTTGCTCGGCGGCGTGCTCAATCTCGGGCTGTCACATGACCCGAACGCCTTCGCTGCGGTCCGGCGACTGCTCGGCGGGAGCGGCACGGTTGCCGATGCCGGGGTTCGGGCGGCGCTCGCCCACTCGCTTCACCTGGCGTTCTGCGTGATGTTCGCCAGCACCCTACTGACGCTGCTGCTGGCGACGCTGGTGCCACAGGTCGCGATCGGGCAGGCGAAGCGGACGGCCACGACGGGCTGATCGGGACGGCATGACCCTTCAGCTCACGTTTTCGCGACCGCGACTTCGGTAAACGGCTTGGTAACGAAGTCGGCACTAGAGCGGGGCCACCCGGTCTGTTGCCGCTATCGGCGACTGACCGCCACTCGAGGAGGTCGCCCTTGCGTTCCACCAAGCCCGCGCTGCTCGCTGCAGCGCTGCTCGCCACCAGCTCCGTCGCCGCGCTCGCGGCACCCGGCGCGCCGCCGCAACTGAAGGTGCTCGGCGCCGCTCCGCCCTCGCAACCGGTCCAGTTCGACATCGTCCTGCCGCTGAGCAACCCCACGGCCCTCGATACGCTGCTCGCCGCGCAGCAGGACCCGACGTCGCCGCAATATCATCAATGGCTTAAGCCCGCCGACTTTGCCGCCCGCTTCGGCCCCAGCCCACAGATCGTCAACCTGGTTGCCTCGGGTCTGAAGCTGTTTGGACTGCAGGTCGCAGCTCAGAGCCGGTCGCTGCACGTGACGGGCACCGCCGCACAGGTCAACACGGCGTTCAACGTCAGCCTGGCCCTGGCGGCCGATGCAGCGGGCCAGCGGCGTCTGGTGGCCTCGGGTCCGCTCAGTCCGCCGGCGGCGCTGTCCCAGCTTGGCGCTCTCGTGACGGCCTTCAACCCGAGCGGCTTCCAGGCGGCGCCGATGATGAATCGCAGCTCGAGCGGTTACATGAACCGGAGCTCCAGCGGCTACGGTCAGGGCGGTAGCGGCGCGACCACGCCGAACTACTTCTACAACGACCTGAAGCAGGCCTACGGCTACCCCTCCTACCTTGCCACGACCAGCGGCAAGGGTCCCGCGCAACGCCTGGACGGCACGGGCGCCACGGTGGCCGTCGTCATGGCGAGCGACGTGCTGGACTCCGATGTCTCGACGCTGTTCGACGACACGAACTTCATGGCGCACTCGGGCCAACCCTCCAACCCGAAGATTTCCGCACGCAGGCCGGTCAACGGCGGCGGCACGTTCTCCGCGACCAGCACCGCGTCCGAGGAGGCGACCCTGGATGTCGAGCAGGTGCTCGGCGGCGCGCCCGGCGCTCAGGTGATCCTGTACGACACGCCGGACTTGTCCGACCAGTCGCTCATTTCGGCCTATACGGCGATCGTGAACGACGACGCCGCCGACGTGGTGTCGTTGTCATTCGGCCAGTGCGAGCTCTACTACACTGCCCAGTACAATAGCGGCCTGGACCAGACAGCCGTTCTGGAAGTCTTCTCCGAGTTGTTCAAGCAGGGCAACGCCGAGGGCATCACCTTCGTCGCCGCTTCGGGCGACGCCGGAGGTCGAAGCTGCCTGAACCCCTCATATTTCTCGGGCGGCAACGGTCAGTTCGTCGCCGGCGTCTCCGTGCCGGCGGCCGACCCGAACGTCACCGCCGTCGGTGGCACCAATCTCGTGACGGCGGGCGCTGGCGGAGGCTCCGGATCCGGTTACCTGCGGGAAAATGCCTGGTCGGATCCCGAGTTTGCGACCGATCCGTTCGGCGTCGGCGTCATGGCATCGGGCGGCGTGTGGGGCTCCGGCGGCGGCGTCTCAACGCTGTATGCAAAACCGCCCTACCAGGCCTACGTCAATACCGGCTCCTCGGCGTTCCGCACCGTCCCCGACCTCGCGATGCAGATGGGCGGCTGTCCCGATATCGCGCAGGCACCCTGCAATGGCGGCAACACCGCCTCCAATGGATCCGGCAACACCGATCGTTCCAGCTTGAACGTCGTGTTCAACGGGCAGCCTGACAACGTCGTCGGCACGAGCGTGGCAGCGCCTGAACTGGCCAGCGCCCTGGCCCTGCTCGTCGAGACACAGGGCCGGCAAGGCAACCTCAACCTCACCCTCTATGCGCTCGCGCAGCGGCAGGGCGCCGGGGGCGCCAGCACCTTCCATCAATCCATTCCAGGGTTCAACGGCATCGCCAGAGGCCTCGGCAGCTACAATCCGGTGACCGGAAACGGAACGCCCGACGTCGCTTCGCTGATCGGGCTGCCCAACGTCGCACGGGCTGGCGTTCCACAGTCTGCTTCGAACCCCTGATCGCCGGCGACCCCCCGCCTAAATGGCGCGGGGGGCACTTCCGGGGGGGGCTGCCACCTGGGGCCCTAAGCCGCCTGCTCGTTGTTTTACCGCATCAGACCGACCGCTCAACGATCCTTTAACCCAACAAGACGATCCTGACGCGGGTGAAGAATTGCGATGTCAATCCGCGGCACGACCGTGATCTCCGTCCGGTATAGGCGCCTTCTGCGGCGGTTGCTGCCTGCCGTCGCTCTCGGCTGTCTGCTGGTGGCTCTCGGCGTTCGGAACGCCGAGGCGCAGTTCACACGATTCGAGAACTTCACCGACGAGCAGGGACTCGGCAACGCGTCCGTCTCCGCCCTGGCTCAGGACGCGGACGGGTACATTCTGCTCGGGACGGAGGCGGGACTCTACCGCTTCG
This sequence comes from uncultured Acetobacteraceae bacterium, assembly GCA_964246925.1. Lineage (GTDB taxonomy): Bacteria > Pseudomonadota > Alphaproteobacteria > Acetobacterales > Acetobacteraceae > CAXTPV01. The sequence continues at coordinate 39,215 of CAXTSH010000018.1, read as the reverse complement.
ACGGGTCGAGCATCTCCCCGTACGACGTCACCTCAGGGCTGCCCCAGGCGGCCTGGATCAGGAAGCTCGCCACCGACGACCGGCGACGGATCTGGGTCGTCACGACCGACGGAATCTATGTCCGCAACGGTCTGAACTTCAGCCGGGTCGAGGTCGGCAGGCCGCTTCATTTCGTCTCGCCGCACACCATCGCGTTTTTTGGAAGCAACGTGGTTGTCGACGATGGTGGCACTCTTCTGCAAGCCCCGATCGGTGCGCGCGCGGTCGGGTCGTTCTCGCCGCTTCTGAACAGGGTGATGTTGGGCGCCGATCCCGATCTGGCGCACGCCCGCTTCGTCACTTCCGATGCGGACGGCGCGCTGCTGATCGGGTGTGGTGCCGAGATCTGCCGCTGGAGGAACGGCCGGATCAGCGCGCTGGGTGCTGCCGAGGGCCTTCCCGCCGATGCCTGGCAAGTAGCGCTTCGGGCACAGGATGGCACGCTCTGGGCCCGAAGCCTCGATCGCCTGGCCTGGCGCCGACCCGGTCAGACATCTTTCGCCGCCGTGACCGTTCCCGGCGGACGCAGCCATTTCAACATCGCCGTTCCCGCTCGCCTCGATCTGCTGGCGGACGGGCGCGGTGGCGTCTTCACCCAGGGCGAGGAGGGACTGCTCGAATACGACGGGAGGTCGTGGCGCAGCTACCGGCATCACGATGGCGGCCTGTCCGCCAATCCGGTCCAGTCGCTCATGTTTGATCGCGAGGGATCGCTCTGGGTCGGCAGCATCGGTCACGGGGCGTTCCGCAGCCTTGGCTTGGGAACCTGGGAGCATTGGACAGTCTCGGACGGTCTGCCAAGCGACATCGTCTGGTCGATGACCCGGCTTCATAACGGGCAATTCTGGGTCGCGACGTATGGCGACGCCGTGCCGCTCGACGGCAGAACGCCCAGCGTTTCCGGCGGCAGCGAGAATGTGTCGGCGACTCGGGCTGGCCGACTGTGGCTCGCGCCCCTGCGCGCGCCTCTGGTGCGTGTCGATCCGGCGCATGGCCTCGTCGAACAGTTCGCCTTCGAAGGCACGGTATCGTCGATATATGTCGATCCGGACAACCGGCTGTGGTTGTCGACGGACAAGGCGCTGCTGACAGTCGCCGATGCCGACGCGTCCGCGGCCAGGGTTCAGCCCACGATCGCGCTGCCGCTTCCGACGGCGCAGGTGATGACCGACCGGTCCGGCGCCACCTGGGCCGCGACCGCGACCGGCATCGTCCGGCGCGATCCCTCCTCCGGACAGTTCCGGCTCGTGATCCCCGCCGCTTCGCTGCACGGGCAGCCGACCGGGCTGGCGATCGCCCAGGATGGCGATCTCTGGACCTTCACCGACAGCGCGGGCGTGCTGCGCTTTCGCTTGACCGGCGATCGTGTGGAGAGGCTGCCCTCGATCACCGCGCCCCTGATCGGCTCCAACAACGTCGTGTTCCTGTACTGCGATCGCCGCAACTGGATGTGGGTCGGCACCGACCATGGCATCGACATGTTCGACGGCAGTTCCTGGCGACGCTTCGATGTCGCCGACGGGCTGATCAGCAACGATCTCGATCAGTGGGCCGTTTTCGAGGACGCGGATGCCTCGATGTGGTTTGGCACCAGTCGCGGCCTGATGCATCTTGTCGATCCGCTTCACCTGCCACCGGTGACCGGGTTGCACCCGCTGGTCACCAGCCTGTCGATCGGCTCGCGTCTCCTCTCGCCGTCGCCTTTGATCCGCACGGACTGGAGCTCGGCGCCCCTCGTCATCCGCTTCGTCGACCTCGACTTCACGCGAGGGCGGAACGTCCTGTTCCGTTACCGGATGCGCGGACTCGACACCGGCTGGAGCGAGACGACCGGACACGAGGTCCGTTACGCCGGGCTGCCGGCGGGCAGGCTCCACTTCGAGCTGGTCGCGGTCGATCCCGTGCACGGCTCCAATTCGGCGCTCGTTGGCTTCACGCTCCGTATCCGGGCGCCGTGGTGGCGGCGCTGGTGGTTCTACGCGTCCTGCGCGCTGGCGCTGGCCGGTGTCGTCGCCGGAACCTGGCAGACGCGCATGCGACTGCTCCTGCGGCATCAGAGGCGGCTCGAGAAGCTGGTTGGGGAGCGCACGGCCGAGATCGAGCAGGCCAGGAGCGAGCTTCAGCGGCTCGCCATGTCGGATGCGCTCACCGGTCTGCCGAACCGGCGAGCCATCATGAACGAGCTTGAAGAGGCGATCGCGACGGCGTTGTCCTCGGGGGCGCCGCTGGCCGTGCTTCTCTGCGACATCGATCATTTCAAGAAGATCAACGATGGCTACGGCCATCTGGCCGGCGACACCGTGCTGACTGAATTCGGTTGCCGTCTGAAGCGGGCCATCGAGCGGCCCGAGGCCGCCGGCCGCTACGGCGGCGAAGAGTTCTGTGTCGTCCTGCCGGCCTCGCGCAAACGGGTCCTCGAGCGGGTCTCCGCCATCCGCTCGGCCATTGCCGATGCTCCTTACCACTTCGGCCGGGTGGACCAGGCCGTCACCTCGAGCGGTGGCGTCGCCTTTCTCCGCAACGGCGAGACCGCGTTGTCGCTGCTCGCGCGCGCGGACGCCGCCCTGTATCGGGCCAAGGAAAGAGGCCGCAACCGGATCGAGCATGAACTGCTCGAGGATGCGGCGCACGCAGGTGGGCTGGCATCCGAGGCGCTCGGAAGATCGCAGTCCCCTGGCAACACGGACGGCGGCAGCGAAGACTGCACGGCTCGGGCCGGGTCGAAGCCACCGTTGCAGGAGCGGCACGACCTGGAGCGCGACCTGCGCGACGCGCTCGCCGGCGGCCAGTTCCTGCTCAACTATCAGCCGGTGGTCGATGTCCGGAGAGACGTGGTCACCTCGTGCGAGGCGCTGATCCGGTGGCACTCGCCGACGCGCGGCAAGGTCTCTCCTGTCGATTTCATCCCGTTTGCCGAGGAGGTCGGCTTGATGCCGGAGATCGGTGACTGGGTGCTTCGCGCTGCATGCCAGGAAGCGACCGCATGGCCGGCAACCATGCGGGTCTCGGTCAATCTGTCGGCGGTGCAGTTCCGTCTGCCCGACCTCGTGGACAGGGTCGAGGCGGCTCTGACGGAGACAGGACTGCCTCCCGAGCGCCTGGAGCTCGAGGTGACGGAAACCGCGATGATCGAAGAAATGGAGGCTGCGATCTGCATGCTCCAGCAGCTCAGGGCACTCGGCATCACGGTGGCACTCGATGATTTCGGCACGGGCTACTCATCGTTAAGCTTCCTGCGCACCTTGCCGTTCGACCGCATCAAGATCGACCGCTCCTTCGTGCAGGACCTGGGTCAGACGCCGCAGGCGACCGTCATCGTGCGCGCCATCGCCGGCATGTGCGCCAGCCTGGGCGCCTCGATCACCGCCGAGGGCGTGGAGACGGACGAGCAGATCGAAACGCTGTGCGCCGCCGGCTGTTCGGAGCTGCAAGGCTACCGGATCGGCCGCCCGTGCTCGGCACCCGAACTGGGAGAGTGGCTGGGCGCCTTCGCGGCCAGTCACACCAGCGAGGTTGGGTTGCCGGCTGGGACCGGCTGACCAAACAATCCTGGACCTGGGCGTCCGTTTAAGCTAGCCTAAGCTGGCTTATGGAGAAGCTCATGGGAGCGTTCGGCGCCTTCGAGGCAAAGAACAGGTTCGGCCACCTGCTCGACCTGGTCGAACACGGCGAGGACGTGGTGATCACCCGCCATGGCAAGGAGGTTGCGCGCCTGGTTCCGGTGCATCAGACCGTCAGCCGTGACGAGGCGCGGGCCGCCATCCAGCGCATCCGTGCAAGGGCGGAACAGAGCCGGCTCGGCCGCTTCGACTGGGCGGAGTGGAAAACGTTCCGTGACGAAGGCCGTCGGTGAGCCTGGTTCTCGACAGTTCGGCGACGCTCGCATGGATTTATGGCGACGAGACTACCGTTTCGATCCGTGCGTTGTTCGATCAGGTGGCGGAGGCTGGCGCGGTCGTGCCTGCGCTTTGGCGGCTCGAGGTCGCCAACAGCCTGACCGTGGCGATCCGCCGGCGGCGCGTCGATGCGGAGTTCCGTCGCGCGGCACTCGCCGACCTGTCGCACCTGGACATCACCGTCGACCAGCACACCGACGCTCAGGCCTGGCGCGAGACGCTGCATATCGCCGACCAGCACCGTCTCACGCTCTACGACGCAGCCTACCTGGAACTGGCGCAGCGCCGGCGGCTGCCCCTGGCAACGCTGGATGAGGACCTTCGCGCGGCCGCCAAGGCGGCCGGCGCGAAAACGTTGGGCGCGCCCTGAGGCGGTCGGTCAGAACGGGGAGTTCGGGTCGTAATATTCGTGGGCGTTGTCCTTGGTGATCAGGATCGTCGACAGCAGCAGGGTCCCGCGCACCGCCGCGTTCGACATGAAGTGAGCCGCGGTCAGGTCCATCGCCGTCTTGACCATCGCGGGCGGATAGGAGACGTCGATCGGGATCATCCTGTCGCCGTCCATGACGCCCTTGATGACCTGCTTCATGCCGGCGCCCCCGACCATGAACTTGATGTCGGTCCGCTTGGACTGGTCGATCGCGCGGAGCGCACCCTGGGCGACGTCGTCGTCCGCCGCCCAGACCGCGTCGATGTGCGGGTGTTTGGACAGGAAGTCCTGCATCACCCGGAAGCCTTGATCGCGGCTCCAGTTGGCAAACTGCATGTCGATGATCTTCACGCCTGAGCCGGCGATGGCTTTCTGGAAGCCGTCGACGCGCTGGGTGTCGACCACCGTCGGGATGCCGCGCATGACCACGATGTCGCCCTGACCGCCCAGGGCCTGGACGAAGTATTGGCCGGCGACGCGGCCGAACTCGATGTTGTTGCCGGCCACGTAGACGTCCTGGATGGTGGGGTCGGTCAGGCCGCGGTCGACGACGGCGATGAAGGTGCCGTCCCGCTTGACGCGCCGCACGGCCCCGGTGAGCTGGCTTGAATCGTACGGCAGCACGACCAGCGCGTCGGGCCTGCTGCCGGCGCTGAGATCCTCGAGCGCGCTCGCCTGGTCGGCCGCGCTGGCGGAGGATTTCACGATCACCGTCAGTCCGGGATAGGCGCGCTGCAGCACGGCCGCCTCCTGCCTGGCGTCGTAGAGCACGCCGCCGGTCCAGCCGTGATCGGCCGTCGGCACCGAGACCGCGATCGTGACGTGACCGGGGTCCGCCAGGGCAGCAACCGGCACCGCCAAGGCGGCGAGCAACACAAAACTCCGCATGTCATCCTCCCATGCCTCAGTTCCGCCTGAGGCCTCTTTGCACCAGCATGGCAACGATGATGATCGCGCCCTGGACGGCGCCGATCAAATACTCGCTGACGATGTCCGACAGCACCATGATGTTGGCGACCGCTTCCAGCACGAGCGCGCCGGCGATGGTGCCCCAAATCCGCCCCGAGCCGCCGCGCAGCGGCGTGCCCCCGATGACCACCGCGGTGATCGCCTGCAGCTCCCACAGCAATCCCGAGGTCGGCGTTACCGAGGACAATCGCGGCACATAGAGAACGGTCGCAATGCCGACGCACGCACCCTGGATGACGTAGGTCATCGTGCGCACACGACCGATCGCGACCGCCGAGTAGCGGGCGACGTCCTCGTTGGCGCCGACCGCGACACAGTGCCGGCCGAACGGCGTGCGGTTCAGGACCACCGAAGCGACGGCGCCCAGACACAGGAAGACCAGGACCGGAACCGGCACGCCGGCGACGGTGCCGAAATAGATCGGGCGCGCCAGGTCCTGCATAGCATCGGGGTCGAGCGACACCGCACCGCCCTGCGCGAGATACGTGACGAGAGCGCGGAAGATGCCCATCGAGCCGAGTGTCACGATGAAGGCCTCGAGCCGGCCGAGAGTGATGACCAATCCGTTTGCCAGACCGCAGAGCGCGCCACCGGCGAGTGCTACCGCGGCACCCGCCAGCAGCGCGAGGTGATGGCCGTGTGGGGCAAGCTGGTTGGCGATCAGGATGGCGCCGGCGCCGACGAAGGCGGACATCGAGCCCACCGACAGGTCCAGGCCGCCGGCCGCGATGACGAAGGTGGCGCCGATGCCGATCACCGCGATCAGCGAGGCGCGGGTGACGACGTTGGTGATGTTGTCGATCGCGATGAAGCGTGGGTTAAAAAAGGTGCCTACCATTTTATTATATCCAAAATCATAATTGGGGGGTTGGGGGGCCAATTCCGTGGGGCGCTGCCCCTGGACCCCGCCAAAGGCCTTGCCTTTGGAAACCAATGCTTCAGGCGGCACGTTCGCCCACGCCCGTTGCGTGCATGACGATGTCGTCTTCGGTAAGGCCATCTCCAGCTAACTCAGCCACGAGACGACCGCGTCGCATCACCAGCACGCGATGGCACAGGCCGATCAGCTCGGCCATCTCCGAGGAGATCACCACGACCGCGGTCCCGCGCGCGGCGAGTGCTGCGATGAAGCGATAGATCTGGGCCTTGGTGCCGATGTCGATCCCTCGCGTCGGTTCGTCGATGATCAGGACCCGTGGATCGGTCAGCATGGATTTGGCCAGCATGAGTTTCTGCTGGTTGCCGCCCGAAAGCTGACCGGCAAGTGCGTCCGGCCGGCCGGCGCGGATGTCGAAGTCGGCACGCGCCTTGGCCATCGCCTCGCGCTCGTGCGCCAGGTCCAGCAGCGGGCCGCGCCGGAAGGGTGCGGCCAGCGTCAGGTTGGTCGCCATGTCCCGGCGCAGCAGCAGGCCTTTGCCCTTCCGGTCCTCCGTCAGGTAGGCGATGCCGGACGCCAGCGCCGCGCGCGGCGAGCCGAGTGCCGTGGGGGGGGGGGGGGCCCGGCCACCCCCCGCCCCCGCCCGCCCCCCCCCCCCCCCCCCCGGCGCCCCC
>CAXTSH010000018.1:0-32320 GCA_964246925.1 uncultured Acetobacteraceae bacterium | reverse complement strand
GTGCCGTGCACCGTCACGCGGCCGACCCGGGCCGGACGCAGGCCGAGCAGGCCTTCGAACAGCTCGGTCCGTCCGGCCCCGACTAGGCCGGCAAAACCGAGAATCTCGCCGGGTGCCAACGCGAAGCTGGCGCTCTCGACGAAGCCGGGGACGCGAGCGTCCTCGACGGCCAGCGCTGCCGAGGTGACCGGCGGTTCGGGAGCTCGCGGCGGGAAGAGTGCCGACATCTCGCGCCCGACCATCAGCCGCGCCATGTCGCGTTGAGTGAGGCCCGCGGCCGGGCGGGCAGTCACCCATCGTCCGTCGCGGAGGATGGTGACGCTGTCGGCAATCGCTTCGACTTCGGCGAGACGGTGCGAGATGTAGAGCAGCGCCACGCCTTGCGACTTCAGGTCGGCGAGCGCGCGAAACAGCGCGTCCACTTCGTGCGGCGTCAGGACCGCGGTCGGCTCGTCGAGGATGACCACCCGGTGCGGCACCAGGAGTGCGCGGGCGATCTGGACCATCTGCCGCTCGGCGATCGACAACCGCCCGACGAGGGCGTCGGGCGAGGCCGTGCAGCCGAGCGACGCGAGGCGTTGGGCCGCGATCCGTCGCATCGACGCGCGATCAAGAAAAAGGCCGCGTCGCTGCTCGCGTCCGAGAAACAGGTTCTCGGCGACCGTGAGCTGGCCGGCGAGGAGCTGTTCCTGATGGACCAGCACGACGCCATGCCGCTCGGCGTTCGACGCGGTCGCAAACCGGACCGGCACGCCGTCCAGCAGGATTTCGCCCGCGTCCGGCTGCTCATATCCGCCGAGCAGCTTGACGAGGGTCGATTTGCCGGCACCGTTCTCGCCGAGGATGGCGCGCAGTTCGCCGCCTGCCACCGAGATGTCGACCTTCTGTAGCACTGGCACGCCGCCGAAGGACTTCGACAGCCCCAGACCGGAAAGTCGGGTTTGCATGGCTTATTTGACAGGTAATGGTTCCCAAAGGCTAGCCTTTGGCGGGGCCCCAATTTCCGGGAGATCCGATGTCCGACTTCGAAACCCGGCACCCGAAATTCGAGAGCTACGTGCTTTCGAACGCCCCGCTGCAGGAGCTTGCGACCGGCTTCCGCTGGATCGAGGGGCCGGTCTGGATGGGCGACTGGAACTGCCTCCTGTTCCAGGATCTGCCACGAAACCGGACGGTGCGTTGGTCGGAGGTGGGCGGCATCGAGGTGTTCCGCTCCCCGTCGAACTACGCCAACGGCCAGACCCGCGACCGCCAGGGGAGATTGCTCGCCTGTTCGCACCGGGGGCGCTGCATCTACCGCACCGAGCATGACGGGCGGGTGGTGACACTGGTCGATCGGTTCGAAGGCAAGCGTCTCAACTCGCCCAACGACATCGTGGTCAAGTCGGACGGGACGGTGTGGTTCACCGACCCGGTCTACGGCATCTCGAACGATTACGAGGGCGGCCGGCAGCAATCCGAGCAGCGGCCAAGGGTTTATCGCTACAACCCGGAGACGGGCGTGCTGGAGGTGGCGAGCGAGGATTTCGACGGACCGAACGGACTTGCCTTCTCTCCCGACGAGCGGCGTCTCTACATCGCCGAGACCGGCGATCAGACGCGGCCGGATCCGAAGCAGTTCATCCGCGCCTACGACGTCGCCGCGGACGGACGGCTGACCGGCGGCGACGTCTTCCACAAGGTCGAGCCGGGCTATGCGGACGGGTTTCGCGTCGACGAGGATGGCAACCTCTGGAGTTCGGCCGCCGACGGCGTGCACTGTATCGATCCCGGCGGAACGCTGCTCGGCAAAATCCTGATACCGTACCGCGTCTCCAACGTGACCTTTGGCGAACAGGCCAAGAACCGCCTGTTCATCGGCGGCTCGCACACCCTCTACGCCATCTTTCTCAACCGTCGCGGCGTGCAGACGCCATGATCGCGCGCCGCCTCGCAGTGATCTCGATGACGGTCGGCGACCTCGACCGGGCGGCGACGTTCTACGCGAGCGCGCTTGGGTTCGAGCCGGGGGAGGAAGCGGTCCGTTCTGGGGAGGCGTTCGCACGATTGATGGGTGTCGAGGATGCGCGCGCGCGAGTGCGCACGCTGAGGCTTGGGGGTCAGACGATCGAGCTGGTGGCGTTCGAGACGCCGGGAGAGACCTATCCGGCCGACAGCCGCAGTCCCGATCTCTGGTTCCAGCATTTCGCGATCGTGGTCTCCGACATGGGTGCCGCCCACGAGCGGCTGATGGCATCGGGTGGGGGGAACGCGATCAGCGTAGGCGGCCCGCAGGTTTTGCCGGCCAGCTCAGGCGGAGTGACGGCGTTCAAGTTCCGCGATCCGGACGGACATCCGCTCGAGCTGCTGGCGTTCCCCGACCCCTCCGCCGGTCCGCCGGCCGGGATCAACCACTCCGCCGTCGCGGTCGCCGACACCGGACGCAGCGAGGCCTTCTATACCGGCATGCTGGGACTGCGGGCGGAAACGCGGTCGCTCAACAAGGGCGTCGAGCAGGAACGGCTGGATGCGACGTTCAACGCGGTCGTCGAGGTGACCGGGCTCCGGGTCGGCGACGGGGACGAACCCCATGTCGAGCTGCTGTGCTATCGGGTGCCGCCGACCGGCCGGCCGATGCCACGGACGATGCGCGCCAACGACATCGCCGCAACCCGTCTGGTGATCGAGACCGACGATCTCGAGGCTCTCGCCGGCGAGGCGGCGGAGAAGCGTATGGCGCTCGTCTCGCCGGGGATCGTCGTGGCGCCCGACGGCACGCCGGCGTTGATGCTGCGCGATCCGGACGGACATGCGCTGGTGTTCCGGGGTGGGGCGGCCCGATAGGGAAGCAGCCTTTCGGGGGGGCTCTGCACGAGGCTGGACCGGCGCGGCAGAATGACGTCCGGAAACATGGTCTCGATGACGATTGGATCATCTTCGGAGTGACCTGACGGAATTCGTCGGGGAACTTCGGCAGCCTGACCAGCTCGCCACGCATCGCCGCCGACGCCAGCCGGTGGGCTGCCGAGGCGTAACGCTGGGCCTTCTCGTAATCCATGTTGCGCAGCAGGTTCATCCTGACGCTCAGGACCGCATCGGCACGGAATTCCTCCGCTGCTTCCCAGATGCGGAAGGCGCTCCTGCGCACGCCTCCCGGAAGAGCGAGTGATCTCGACCGGGGGCGAGGAGTTGATGTCAGGCATCGCAGAGGTGCGTCGACCTTGTCGGCATCCCGCCAACGGGACAACGCATCCCGGTGGGCGTAGCGCATCCACCAATGTTCGAATGGCACCTGGCCGCTCATTCCATTCCGCAATCGGTTCATGGAACATGCCCGGATTGCAGAGTGTGTTGACGGCGATGCGATTGAACGATGCCGGCGAATATCGTGGCTACAACCCGGTCAGGCCGCCGCACGCTTGACGACACCTTCGGCGAGCAGGCTTCGTGCCGTGTCGATGATCGCATCGTCGTTGCTGCGCGGTGCCCAGCCGAGCTGACGCATCGCCTTTTCGGCAGAGACGGGGCGTTCCTTGTCGAGCTCGAACAGCCGGCCACGCACGACCGGGTCGAACATCGACGACAACCGTACGAGCCAGCTCGGCAGGCGTCGCCTGGGCACCTTGCCCGCTATGTCGGGCACGCGTTCGCGCAGCACCCGCGCGATGTCCTCCATCCAGGTGAACCGTCCAGCCCCGATGAAGCGCTGGCCGGCGGCCTCCGTGACCCGCAGCGCCAGGACATGCAGGTCGGCGATGTCGCGGACGTCGACCAGCGGCCAGCCGAACGGCGGCAGGCCCGGCAGCGAACCGTCCATCAGCCTCCTGACGATGTCGAGCGAGGCCGAGAAGTCGGCGCCGAGCACCGGACCGATCACCGCGCCGGGACAGACCGTGACGAGTTCCAGTGCCCCGCCCTCGCGAGAGTGCCAGTCCCAGGCCGCGCGCTCGGCGATCATCTTGGATCGCTCGTAGGCCGAGCTGTCGGAGCGGTCGCTTGGGTCGGACCAGTCGGCCTCGGTAAACGGCTGCGATCGGCCGCCATGGCCGTAGGCGACGGCCGCCGTCGACGAGGTCATCACCACCCGGCGCACGCCGGCGTCGCGAGCCGCCTTGAGCACTCGAAGCGCGCCGTCGCGTGCCGGCCGCACCAGTTCGTCATCGTTCCTCGGATTGCGCGTCGGCAGGGGTGACGCGACGTGCAGCACGCCCGAGCAGTCCGAACAGGCCTCTCGCCAGCGGGCGTCAGCGTTGAGATCGGCGACCACGACGTCGAGCCTGTCGTCCCCCGCGACGAGTTTGCGGATTGCGGCGCGGACCTCTGCTTCGCGCGCCGCACTGCGGACGGTGGTCCTGACGCGCGAGCCTTCCTCAAGGAGCTTGGCGATGCAGAAGCTCGCGATATAACCCGATCCACCGGTGACCAGCACACGTTCAGAGGCCATGACGAACTCCTTGGTTGCGGGCCGATTTGGACATATTAGACGATAAATGTCCAGCTTGTCCGACCCGAGCCTGAAACGTGTCCTCGCGTCAGCGCTGACGCTGTTTGGCCGCCATGGCTTCCAGCGTACGAGCATGGCCGACATAGCCCGCGAGTCCGGCATCGCGCGGGCGACGCTCTATCTTCGCTTTCCTGAAAAGCGCGCGCTGTTCGAAGCGCTGGCGTCCTCGCTGGTCGATGAAGCGCTCGCGCGGGCGGAGGCGGCCTGGATGCCCGATGCATCGCTGTCGGAGAACATCGCCGCGACCCTGCTCGCCAAGGATCTCGGCTTCTTTCACATCCTCCATGCGACCCCGCACGGTTCCGAATTGCTGCAACTGGAGGCCGAGCTGACGGCCGCCCATGTGGCCCGGCTTGACGCGAGCTTTACTGCACTGCTCGCGAGACGTGGTCGCGAGGCGGTGCAGGAAGGCGCAGATCTCTCGGCCTTCGACGGAGCGGACGGTTTCGCCGCATTCCTGGCGGCCGCCGGTTCAAGCCTCAAGCACGAGACCCGCACCGAGGCGGCATTCCGCGCGATCGTCGATCGCCTGGCGCGCGGCGCGGCGCGCGCGGCGCGCCGCACCTGAACGGGAGACCGTCGCGCTACCTTCGCAGAGGTCTCGACAACCCTCTGGCAACGATCGGTGGGCTAGAGAACCTCCGACATCAGCGCATAGCTGCCATTGCCGTAGATCAGCGACCGGCGGGTCTCGTCGATGCGTGCCGCGCCCACGCGGCCGATGACGATCGAGTGGGTGGCGTAATCAACGAGCTGGTCGACCTGGCAGGAGATGACGGCCACCGCGTCGGCCAGGAACGGCACCTCGTCGGCGTCCTCGTCCCACACGCCCGTCTCGAAGCGGAACTCGGGCTCGACCAGGCCACCGAACGAGCGGGCCAGCTCCGCATGCGGCTCGCCCAGGATGTTGACGCAGAAGCGGCTGCCGATGGCGAACGTCCCATGCATGCTCGCCGACCGGTTGACGCAGACCAGAAGCGCCGGAGGATCGGCCGACAGCGACGTGACCGCTGTCGCGGTCATGCCGCCGCGCCGCCCGGTCGCCGGGTCGCGGTTAGTCACGATCGTGACGCTGGCCACCAGGCGGCGCATCGCCGCCCTGTAGTCGGACGCAAGATCGGCACCGCTCATTGCGCCTTCCCTCCCTGCGGTCCTCAACGGCACATCAGGACCGGCAGATGGGCGTTCTCGAGCACATGGCGAGTGACGCCGCCGAGGATGAGCTGGCGCAGGCGCGAATGCGAATACGCACCCTGGCACATCAGGTCGGCGCCGAAGGCGCGCGCCCCGGCGAGCAGGCCGGCCCCGACCTCGCGGTCGATCGGCCTGAACTGTGCGAGGTCGGCCTCGACGCCGTGCAGCCTGAGGAAGCCCAGCAACTCGCGTGCCTGCGGCCCGCGGCGCTGGTATTCGTCGGCGTGCAGCACCCGCACCTGCTCGGCGCGCGTGAGCCACGGCATGCAGGCCGTCACCGCGGTCGCACTTTCGGCCGAGCCGTTCCAGGCGATCGCGACCCGTTGGCCGAGCGTGGCGGGTTCCCGCTTGGGTGCCACCAGCACCGGACGGCCGCTGTCGAACAGCACCGCGTGCAGCGCGTCCGAGCTCGACAGCTCGCCCGCGTCCGGGTGCGGCACGACGGCGAGGTCGGCGAGACGGGCGGACTGCGCGACGATGTCGTCCTCGCGGCCGGTGACCGTGCTCAGGCCGGCGCTCGGCTCGTTGCGGTCAAGCCGTGTTTCGCCGACCGGCACGTCGTGGGCGGTCACGAACTGCTCGAAGGCGCGCCTGACCTCGCGCGAGCGCTGTCCCGCCTCGCGCTCGGCGGCCGACATCATTTCCTCGACCATCGCACCAGACAGGCCCTCGCCGGCCAGAGGGGCCACTTCGCGGCAATCGGCACTCACGTGCAGCGCGGTCACGTGGGCGTTGAACTGCCGCGCCACCAGCAGCGCGGTCGCGAGCGCCGCCTGCCCGGTGGCGGTGCCGTTCAGCGGCAGCAGGATCTTACGGATCGGGGTCACGTCTCCCTCCCTAGGGGAAAAGCCGGGTGGTTCGCCAGCCGTGCTCGCCACGTTCAAATAGCACGCGGTCGTGCAGACGGTGCGGCCTGTCTTGCCAGAACTCCATCGCGGTGGGTTCGACCCTGAACCCGGACCAGTGCGCCGGACGAGGGACATGGTCCGGAAACTCGCGGTCGATGGCGGCGACCCGAGCCTCCAGCGTGGCACGGTCGGCAAGTGGCCTGGACTGCGCCGAGGCGTGCGCGCCGAGCCGCGAGACGCGGTCCCGCGTCGCATAGTAGGCGTCGGCTTCCTCAGGCGGGACCGGTCTCGCCGAGCCCTCGATTCGCACCTGCCGGTGCAGGCTCTTCCAGTGAAACAGCAGCGCGACACGCGGCTCGGCGGCGAGTGCCAGACCCTTGCGGCTCTCGAGGTTGGTGTAGAAGACGAAGCCGCGCTCGTCGTGGCCCTTGAGCAGGACCATGCGCGCCGAGGGCTGGCCGCCGGCATCCACGGTCGCGAGACAGAGCGCGTTCGGATCCTCGGGCTCGCTCGCGGCGGCGTCCGCGAACCAGCGATCGAAGAGTGTCCACGGATCGTCCGATCCGAACACGTCGCGGCCCGTTTCCATCCGTCGCCTCTCCCTTGTCGGCCCCACGCCACTGTGCCACGACCGTGGACTGATCAGCCAACGCGGAGGACGGCCATGCCGGACGGCGCCGGAACCGAACGCGACGAGCAGCACTCCGTGCCGCGTGGCAACTTGATGGAAGGCAAGCGCGGCGTGGTGATGGGGGTGGCCAACGAGCGCTCGATCGCCTGGGGGATCGCCGCCAGCGTTGCCGCCCAGGGTGGTCGGCTGGCGTTCACCTACCAGGGCGAGGCACTCGGCAAGCGCGTCCGGCCGCTCGCGGAGAGCGTCGGCTCGACGCTGGTGCTCCCGTGCGATGTCGGCGACGACGCCGCGATCGACGAGACCTTTCGGGCCATCAAGGCCGAGTGGGGCACGATCGACTTCCTGGTCCACGCGATCGGCTGGGCCGACAAGGCGTATCTGCGCGGCCGCTACGTCGACACGCCTCGCGATGCCTTCCTGACCGCACTCGACATCTCCGCCTACTCTTTCACCGCGGTCTGCCGCCGGGCGGCCGCGATGATGCGGCCGGGCGGCTCGCTGTTGACGCTGACCTATCTCGGGGCGGAGCGCTGGATGCCGCACTACAATGTCATGGGGGTGGCGAAGGCGGCGCTGGAGGCGAGCGTGCGCTATCTCGCGGCCGACCTCGGCGGCGACGGGATCAGGGTGAACGCCATCAGCGCCGGGCCGATCAAGACGCTGGCCGCCAGCGGCATCGGCGACTTCCGCTACATCCTCAAATGGAACCAGCTCAATGCCCCGCTCGAGCGCAACGTCACCATCGAGGAGGTCGGCGGCGCGGGGGTTTACCTGCTGTCGGATCTCGGCAGCGGCGTCACCGGGGAGGTGCACCATGTCGATGCGGGCTACCACATGGTGGGCATGAAGAACCCCAAGGCGCCGGACATCGCCGTCGTCGATTGAGGTGCGATGTCGCACAACCGGTTCGGGCATCTTCTGACCGTCACCACCTGGGGCGAGAGCCACGGCCCGGCGATCGGGTGCGTGGTCGACGGTTGTCCGCCGCTCCTGCCGTTCTCGGAAGCCGACATCCAGCCCTGGCTCGACCGGCGGCGTCCCGGGCAGAGCCGGTTCACCACGCAGCGGCGCGAACCCGACCAGGCGCGCATCCTGTCGGGAACTTTCGAGGGGCGCACCACAGGCACGCCGATCTCGATTGTCATCGACAATGTCGACCAGAGATCGGGCGACTACGCGGAGATCCTCGACCGCTACCGGCCCGGGCACGCCGACCTGACCTACGACCTGAAATACGGAATCCGCGACCCGCGCGGCGGCGGACGATCCTCGGCGAGGGAAACCGCGAGCCGGGTCGCTGCGGGCGGGGTCGCGCGCGTGCTGATGCATGCCGCGACCGGGGGCGCCTTCAGGGTGCGCGGCGCACTCGTGCAACTGGGCGCGCTCGTCATCGACCGCGCCCGCTGGGATGACGAGGAGATCGAACGCAATCCGTTCTTCTGTCCCGACGCGTCGGCCGCCGTCCGGTGGGAGACGCATCTCGACGAGGTGCGCAAGTCTGGGTCTTCGGTCGGCGCGGTGATCGAGGTCACGGCGACCGGCGTTCCGGCGGGATTGGGCGCACCTATCTACGGCAAGCTCGATGCGGATCTTGCGGCCGCCCTGATGGGCATCAATGCCGTCAAGGGTGTCGAGATCGGCGATGGCTTCGCCGCCGCGGCGGCCCGTGGCGAGGAGGCCGACGAGCTCAGGATGGGCGAGGACGGAGCCGTGCGCTTCCTCGCCAATCACGCGGGCGGGATCCTGGGCGGGATCTCGACCGGACAGCCGGTGGTGGCACGGTTCGCGGTCAAGCCGACCAGTTCGTTGCTGGCGCCCTTGCGATCGGTCAGCCGTGCCGGCGAGGAGATCACCGTCAGCACCAAAGGCCGGCATGATCCATGCGTCGGGATACGGGCGGTTCCAGTCGGCGAAGCCATGATGGCGCTCGTGCTGGCCGATCACCTGCTGCGTCATCGAGCACTGCGGGCCTGAGTGGACGAGACGGCGCTCCACGCGGCGCGGCGCAGGGTGGCCGAGGCGCCGGACGAGCCGGCCGGACTGTTTCGGCTGTGCCGGCTGCTGCTGGAGCGGGGCGATCCGGAAGTAAACGTTCTGGTGGAGCGGCTCGAACGCTTCGCGTCATATGCGCCGGGCTGGTGCGAGATCGGGATCACGCTGCTTCGGGCGCAACAGACCAGGGCGGCGCTTCTCGCGTTCAACCGGGCGGCGTCGGCCGATCCGCTCATGGCGGCCGCGCATGCCGGCCGTGGGTTGTGCCTTCGCCAGTACGACGCTGCAGCGGCGATCGAAGCGTTTGAGCGCGCGGTGGCGCTGGATGCGTCGCAGGCCGATGCGTGGTTCGGGTTGGGTGGCCTGCGGCAGGATATCCACGATGTCGAGGGCGCCGCGACGGCGTTTCGCGCGGCGCTGCGCGCCAGGCCGCGCCTGCATGAGGCGGCGTTCAATCTCGGTGTGGCGCTGCTCGATTGCGGGCGATTCGAGGAGGCGCTCGACGCTTTCGGGAAGGCGTTGAAGACAAGACCGGACTCGCTGGGTCGTATCGCGCAGGCGCTGGTTTCGGGTCAGACGGGCTGCCTATGGCTCCGCCCCGAACGACTGCTCCGCGCTCTCGGTGCCTGAGCGCGGAGCCCGAAAGGCGCGGCGGTAATGGTGCGGGCCGCCGAGCAGTTCGGCTGCGGTCGCCTCGTAGCGCGCGGCGTCGGCGTCGGTAAACGTTTCGTAGCAGAGATCGAGTGGGTCGCGAGGGACCGGGAAGCAGTGCGCAATCGGCGTTCCCCGTGGCAGCGTTCCGCTGAAACCGGGGTCGGTCCAGATCGCCGGGAACAGGATGCCGACGTCGTGGAACCGGTCGGCATCGACGAGCCCGGTCAGCAGGCGGAACGGGAGATCGGCGCGGTTAACGGGATGGGTCGCGAACAGCGACCAGCCTGGCTCGAGCTTGATGGTCCAGAAGCTGTTGAACTTGACTGCGACCTGGTCGGGCGTGTGGAAGGGCGTGCCTTCGAGCTGCGCGGGCGCGTGGAATGCGATCGGCGCGCGCGGATGGGCGCTTGCCCGTAGCGGAGGCACCTGCCAACTCCAGGACAGACGCCCATCGGAGACGTGGACGTCGCAGGCGAGCGGAATGACGAACCCGTGGCTCATGGCGTCGATGAAGGGCGGGCAGTGTTTGACGGTGCGGATATCGCTGCCGTGCATGTCGGACGGTGCCGAGCGGGGCATCCGGCGAAGCCAGTCGGGCAGCGCCGCGCGTGCCGAGATCGGCTTAGGCAGCTGATCGGCCAGCGCAGGATCGCAGCGAAAAACGACACGCATTCGGGCGGGTCTGGGGCCGCATGCCCCAGCGGGTCAAGGGCAGAGCCCTTGTCTTATTGCCTTTTGCCATCCCGCGTAGCGCTTCGCCCGTTCCTCTTCCGGCATTGCGGGATAAAACGAGCGCTCCACGGAGCCGAACCTGGTGGTCTCCGCAGGCTCGGGGCAGAGGCCGGCTTCGACGCCGGCGAGATAGGCGGCGCCGACGGCGGTGGTTTCAAGGCAGGCCGGGCGTTGCACTTCGGTGTCGAGCATGTCGGCGAGAAACTGCATGGTCCAATCGCTTGCCGCCATGCCGCCGTCGACGCGGACGGCGATGTCTGAGCTGTCGGCGCCGTAGTCGGACAGCATGGTGCCGAGGAGATCGCGGGTCTGATAGCCGATGGTCTCGAGGGTCGCGCGCGCGATCTCGCGGCGGCTGGTGCCGCGGGTCAGGCCGGTCAGCATGGCGCGGGCTTGGCTGTTCCAGTGCGGCGCGCCGAGGCCGGTGAAGGCGGGCACGAGATAGACGGGCTGGTTGGGGTCGGCGGCGGCGGCGAGGTCGGCGGTTTCGGCGGCCGTCTCGACGATGCCGATGCCGTCACGCAGCCATTGGACGCTGGTCCCGGCGGAAAAGATGGCTCCTTCAAGCGCGTAGTGCCGCTCGCCGCGCCGCTGCCAGGCGATCGTCGTGAGCAGACCGGAGCGCGAGGGGATGGGTGTGCGGCCAGTGGTCAGGAGTATGAAGGCGCCGGTGCCGTAGGTGGCCTTCACCGAACCTGGCTGGAAGCAGCCCTGGCCAACGAGAGCGGCCTGCTGGTCGCCGGCAACGCCGCGGATCGCAATCGGGCCATTGAAGAGGCCCGGCTCGGTGGTGCCGAAGTCGCCGGCGCTGTCGCGGATATCAGGCAACATCGAGCGCGGGATGTCGAACAGGTCGAGAAGCTCGTCGTCCCAGGCGCCGGTGCCGATGTCGCAGAGGAGAGTGCGCGAGGCGTTGGTGGCGTCGATGGCGTGGACGTGGCCGCCGGTCAGCCGCCAGAGCAGGAAGCTGTCGACGGTGCCGAATGCGAGGCGCCCGGCTCTCGCGGCCTCCCTGGCGCCGGGGACCTGATCGAGGATCCAGCCGACCTTGGTTGCGGAAAAATAAGGGTCGAGCCTGAGGCCGGTTCGGGACGCGACCAGCTCGGCGTGGCCGGCGCGGTCGAGTGCCCCGCAGGTATCCGCCGTACGGCGGTCCTGCCAGACGATCGCGTTATGGATCGCGCGTCCGGTCCCGCGGTCCCAGACGAGGGTGGTTTCGCGCTGGTTGGCGATGCCGAGCGCCGCGATGTCGTTCGCGGCGAGCCCGGCCTTGTCGAGTGCGGCCCGGGTTGTGCGCAGTGTGGTGTCCCAGAGATCCTCGGGATCGTGCTCGACCCAGCCCGGATGAGGGTAGTGCTGGGTGAACTCCTCCTGAGCCGCCTCCATTGGGGACAGGTCGGTTCCGAAGATGATCGAGCGGGTCGAAGTGGTGCCCTGGTCGACGACGAGGAGATGCGATGTCAAGGCTCGGGTCCCGGACGCTGGGAGGAGCCCGTGGCCGGGCCCCTCCGTTTCGGTCAGGTCTTGTTGGTCTGCGGCGCGTTCCAGCTCTTGATCAACTCCTCGTAGTCCACGGTCTGACCCGGCGGCTTCTCGTTGGCGAGCCTGCGTTGCGGCGAGAGATTGCCGTCCTTTTTGGCTTGGTCGTACCAGTAGTCGGCCGACTTGACCGGGTTCATCAGCGGCCCGAGATCGCCCTGCACGCCCGAGCGCTGGATACGAGCCATGATCGCGTCCTGGTCGCGCGCGAGCCCGTCCATCGCCTGCTGCGGCGTCTCCGCGCCCGAAATCGCGTTGGACACGTTCTGCCACCAGACCTGGGCCATCTTGCCGTAGTCGGGTACGTTGACGCCTGTCGGGGTCCACTCCTTGACCGCTGGCGAGCGATAGAACTCGACGAGGCCGCCGAGCTTGTGCGCAACTTTTGTCACCGGATCCGACATGATGTCGCTGGTCCGGATGATGTGGTTTGAAACCAGAAACTTCTTGAGCGTGGTCACTTTCGAGGTGGTGAACTGAGCGTAGAGCCAGCCCGCCTTGACGCGCTCGAGCGGCGCGTATTTCAGCATCGTCCAGCAACCGCAATCCTGGTAGCCGAGCTTCATGCCCTCCTTCCAGTATGGTCCGTGCGGGGACGGCGCCATGCGCCATTTCGGCGTGCCGTCGGAGTTCATCACTGCCAGTTTTGGGTCCGAGAGCGCCGCCGTGAAGGCGCTGTACCAGAAGATCTGCTGCGCGATGTGCCCCTGGCCGGGGACCGGGCCGGCTTCAAGGAAATCCATGCCGGCAGCCTCTGGCGGCGCATACTTCTTGAGCCACTCGACATATTTGCGGCACGCGTACTCGGCGGCCGGACCGTTCGCGTCGCCGCCGCGTGTGATCGACGAGCCGCGCGGTCGATTGTCGATCAGCCGAATGCCCCACTCGTCGTCGGGCTTGCCGTTCGGCAGGCCGCGGTCACCGGCGCCAGCCATCGAAAGCCACGCGTCGGTGAAGCGCCAGCCGAGCGACGGGTCCTTCTTGCCGTAGTCCATGTGACCGTAGACGCGTTCGCCGTCGATGGTCTTGACGTCGTTGGTGAAGAAGTCTGCGATGTCCTCGTAGGCCGACCAGTTCACCGGCACGCCGAGCTCATAGCCGAACTTCTGCTTGAATTGGGTTTTGAGTTCGGGCCGCTGAAACCAGTCGTGCCGGAACCAGTAGAGGTTGGCAAATTGCTGGTCGGGCAGCTGGTAGAGCTTGCCGTCGGTGAAGGTGCCGAACGACAGGCCCATGAAATCCGGCAGGTCGAGGCGCGGACTGGTGATGTCCTTGGCGTCGTTGGCCATGAAGTCGGTCAGCGAGCCGCCGACGATGTCGTGGTAGCGCGGATGGGTGCCGATGAAGTCGGAATCGTTCATCCAGAAATCGTAGATTGGGCGGCCGGACTGCATCTCGATCTCGATCTTGTCGACGAGCAGGCCTTCATCCATCAGGTTGTGGTTGACCTTGATGCCGGTGATCTCGGCGAACGCCCTGGTGAGCGTCTTGGATTCGTAATCGTGGACCTTGAGAATTTCGGAGACGGTGTTGAGCTGCATGCCCTTGTAGGGCTTGGCGGCGTTGATGAACCATTCGAGCTCGGCCATCTGCTCATCCTTGCTGAGCGTGGACGGCTGGAACTCGCTGTCGACCCACTTCTTGGCGGCGTCGACCTGTTGGGCATGCGAGGTGCCGGTCTTGATCAGCATGCCGGCGCCGAGTGCTGCGGCTCCCTTGATGACGTCACGACGCTTCATGTAAAGTCTCCCTTCCAATGTTATTAAGCAAAGCGGAACATTGCCACTCCAAAGATGACGGACAAGGCGAGTGGATACCAGAGCACGTCACCGCCGAAACGCATCCAGGCGATAAAGATGTAGGCGGTTCCTATGAGGCTGACGAAGAAACGATCTCCGCGGGTGGTTGCAAATCGGAGCAGCCCGCGGCGCGGCGTCTCCGGCCGATAGATCGCGAGCAGGGTGAGGATGATCAGACTGATTGCGATGAAGCCGAAAAAGATCCCGGTCTGCCAGGTCCAGGCCATCCAGCCGAGGTTCATGATCATACCCTGCCAAGGGCGAAGCCCTTGGCGATATTGTTTCGGACAAACCAAATCACGATAGCGCCCGGGATCATCGTCAGTACGCCGGCCGCTGCGAGGAGGCCCCAATCGGCGCCGGCGGCCGTGTAGGCCTGGGTCATGACGGAGACGATGGGCTGGGCGCCGTTGGCGGTGAGCGTGCTCGCGAGCAACTGCTCAACCCACGAGAACATGAAGCAGAAGAAGGCGGCGACACCGATACCGTTGGCGATCAGCGGGATGAAGATGCGAATGAAGAAGCGTGGAAACGAGTAGCCGTCGAGTGCGGCCGTCTCGTCGATCTCGCGCGGGATGCCGGAGATGAAGCCTTCAAGAATCCAGACTGCAAGAGGCACGTTGAAGAGACAATGCGCGAGAGCGACCGCCCAGACGGTGTCGAACAGACCAATCGAGGAGTACAGATTGAAGAACGGCAGCGCGAAGACTGCAGGCGGCGCCATCAGGTTCGACAGCAGCCAGAAGAAGAGGTGCTTATCGCCGACGAAGCGGAAGCGGCTGAAAGCGTAGGCAGCCGGCAGGGCGACGGTGACCGAGAGCACAGTGTTGATCGCGACGTAGCTGATCGAGTGAAGGAAGCCGCGCGACCAGGTCGGGTCGTCAAAGATGTGCTGGTAGTGCGACAGCGTCGGCTCGTGCGGCCAGAGCGTCAGTCCGCCGTTGATCTCGATGTTGCTTTTCAGACTCATGTTGATGAGCCAGTAGATCGGCAGCATCAGTACGACGAGATAGGCGACCATGCCGGCGGGCCGGCCCCAGCCGCTC
Organism: uncultured Acetobacteraceae bacterium; assembly: GCA_964246925.1. GTDB lineage: Bacteria > Pseudomonadota > Alphaproteobacteria > Acetobacterales > Acetobacteraceae > CAXTPV01. Next base: position 17,399 of record CAXTSH010000018.1, on the reverse strand, counting down.
TTCATGTGTCCCTCCGCTGATCGGCATGGGTGGTGTAGGTGAAGAAAATCCAGCAGACGGTCAGCGTGACGAGGTAGTAGGTCAGCGACATCGCCGACGCGTTGCCGAGGTCGACCTGCCCAAGCGCGATCTTGACCAGATCGACCGACAGGAAGCTTGTCGCCTCGCCGGGTCCACCGCCGGTAACGATGAACGGCTCGGTGTAGATCAGGAAGCTCTGGATAAAGCGAAGCAGCATGGCGATGATCAGCACCTTGCGCAGCTTCGGCAGTTCGATGTTGACGAAGATCGACCAGCGGCTGGCACCATCGATGCGCGCCGCCTGGTAGAAGGCGTCGGGGATCGCCTTGAGGCCGGCGTAGCAGAGGAGTGCGACCATTGAGGTCCAGTGCCAGACATCCATGATGACGATGGTGCACCAGGCGGAGGTGGGATCCTGGGTGTCGTTGTAGTGCAGGCCTATGCCGTTGAGTACGGCGCCGAATAGGCCGATGTCCTGGCGTGCGAAGATCAGCCAGATGGTGCCGACGACGTTCCAGGGAATCAGCATTGGCAGGGCGATGATCACCAGCACCGCGCCGACCTTCCAGCCGTGCCGGGGAATGCAGAGGGCGACGCCGATGCCGAGCGGGACCTCGATCAGCAAAATGACGAAGGAGAAGCCGAAATTGCGCACGATGGCGCCGGCGAAGCGGGCGCCGACGTCGGTGGTGGGATTGAGCAGGTCGAAGAACCACTGCGCGCCGTTCCAAAAGAAGTGGTTCTGCCCGACCGTGTCCTGGACTGAATAGTTCACGACCGTCATCACCGGGACGAGAGCTGAGAACATGACCAGTGCGAGAACCGGCAGCACGAACAGCCAGCCACGCTCGTTGACGGGTTTGTCGTTCATGCGGCGGTCCCCTCGACCCGGCGGTCGTCGACGTAGACGTGCATCTGCGCGGGGCTCAGCATGAGACCGGCCTGGTCGTCTGCGAGCGAGACGTCGCCGGGCACGGTGGCCACGAGTTCATGCGCGCCGAGGCTCACATGCGCCAGGCGGGTGCGGCCGAGATCGTCGATCCGCCGGACACGGACCGGCAAGCCGTTGGAGGCGTGGAGTGTGGCGAAGTCGGGACGGATGCCGACCTGCGTCCGCGCGCTTCCTGGCAGGTCGTAATGGGCACCGAGCCGCAGCTCGTGGTTATCAACGAAAGCGGATGCGCCGACGATTCGTGCGTCGAGAAAGTTCATGCCGGGCGAGCCGATGAAGTAGCCGACGAACCGGTGGGCTGGCCGCTCGAACAGATCGGACGGGGTGCCGATCTGGACGGCTTCGCCGTCGTTCATCACGACGACCTGGTCGGCAAAGGTGAGCGCCTCGATCTGGTCGTGGGTGACGTAGATCATCAGCAGGTCGAGCGCCTGGTGGACCTTCTTGAGCTTGGAGCGGAGATCCCATTTCAGCGCGGGATCGATCACCGTCAGCGGCTCGTCGAACAGGACCGCCGAGACGTCGCGTCGGACAAGGCCGCGACCGAGCGAGATTTTCTGCTTGGCGTCCGCCGTCAGGCCACGGGCGCGTTTGCCGAGAACCGGTCCCAGATCGAGCATGTCGGCGATCTCGGCGACGCGCGCGTCGATCTCGCGCCTGGGCAGGCGCCGGTTGCGGAGCGGGAAGGCGAGATTCTCGGCGACCGTCATGGTGTCGTAGATGACGGGGAACTGGAACACCTGGGCGATGTTGCGGCGCTCGGTCGGCAGCCGGGTCGCGTCCTCCCCGCCAAACAGCACGCGGCCCTCGGACGGGATCACCAGGCCCGAGATGATGTTGAGCAGCGTCGTCTTGCCGCATCCGGACGGGCCGAGCAGCGCATAGGCCTGGCCGTGCTGCCAGACCTGATGCATCGGTTTGAGCGCGTAACGCTTGTGCCCTGCGTCCGAGCCGTAGGAGTGACCGACGTGATCGAGGGTGATCTGGGTCATCGCACCCTCAGGCCGGCACGGTGAGGAGGGGCTCGGAAGCGACGCTGCCCGGCCGGGTGCCATCGACACCGAAGACGAACACCCCTTCGGCGTCGATCCGCACCTCGGCTGGCTGACCCGGTTCCCAGAGGTGGCCGCCGCGAACCAGGCACACCCAGTGCGCTTCGCCGACATCGACATGAACGAAGCTTTCGGAACCGCTGAGCTGGGTGGACAGCACGGTGCCGGGAACGCTGATCGACTTTCGCGAGCCTTCAAGCAAGGCGTGCTCGACGCGGAACGCGAGCCGGTATTCGCCATCGCCGAGATGGCCGAGAACGCCGGCCGCGTCGAGCGGCCGTCCGTCAGCCAGCGACACGCGGCCGGCCTGCTTGCGTATCCCGATCTCGTTGAGCGGTGGATCAGAGAAGACGCGCGCCGCCTGGAGGTTGGCCGGGCTGCGATAGACCGAGGCGGTCGGTCCGAACTGGGTGACCCGGCCCTCGTACAGTGTTGCGGTGCGACCGCGCAGCAGCAGGGCCTCGGTGGGCTCGGTGGTGGCGTAGACGAGGATCGCACCGGTCTCGGCGAAGATACGCGGCAGCTCCTCGCGCAACTCCTCGCGCAGCTTGTAATCGAGGTTGGCGAGCGGTTCATCGAGCAGCACCAGTTCGGCGCGCTTGACGAGCGCGCGCGCGATCGCGGTGCGCTGCTGCTGGCCGCCCGAGAGCTGCGCCGGCAGCCGGTCAAGCAGCGGCTCCAGGCGGAGGACACGGGCGGCCTCACGGACACGCGCATCGAGCTCGGCGCGGGCGACGCCGGCGACGCGCAACGGCGAGGCGATGTTCTCGTAGACGCTAAGCGAGGGATAGTTGACGAATTGCTGGTAAACCATGGCGACGGAGCGGCGGCGGACGGGCACGTGCACGAGGTCGCGGCCCCCGAGCATGATCCGGCCTGCGGTCGGCCGGTCGAGGCCGGCCATCAGGCGCATCAGCGTGGTCTTGCCGGCGAGCGTAGGGCCGAGCAGCACGTTCATGCTGCCGCGCTCCAGTTCGAGCGAGACGTCGTGGATGATGGAATCGGCGCCGACCTGCAGCTCCACTCGGTCGAGCACCAGGCTCACGCGGCGAACTCACGCACCAGCATGCGATCGATCGCCTCGTCGATGATCACGAGCTGCGCTGCCGTGAGCCGCAGCCCCAGCTTGCTGCGGCGCCAGACGACGTCCTCGGCACGACGCACCCATTCGTGGCGTACGAGATAGCGCAATTCGGCTTCGGTCAGTCCGGCGCCGTAGTCGCGGCCGAGATCATCGAGGCTGGCGGCGTCGCCCACGAGCGAGCGTACGCGCGTGCCGTAGGCGCGCACCAGGCGGCGCGCAAGCGGCAGCGCGAGGAAGGGATAGCAGCGCTTGACGCGGCTCACCTCGCCGTCGAAATCCTCCATCGGGAAGTCGCCGCCGGGCAGAGGTTCGCGGCCGGTCCAGCCGGCCGGACGGCCCAACGCGGCCGGGAGATGCGGCGAGAGCTGCTTGAGCGCCGTTTCGGCAAGCTTTCGAAAGGTGGTGATCTTGCCACCGAAGATCGACATCAATGGAGCCTCGCCGTCTGGCGCGTCGAGTGTGAGCACGTAGTCGCGTGTTGCCGCCTGCGCCGCGCTGACGCCCTCGTCGTGCAGTGGGCGCACGCCGGAATAGGTCCAGACCACCATCTCGGGGGTGACGGGCGAGCGGAGATAGTCGCTTGCTGAGCGGCAGAGATAGGCGACCTCATCGGGCGACGCGGAGACCGAGCCCGGGTCGCCCTTGTAGTCGAGGTCGGTGGTACCGATCAGGGTGAAGTCAGTCTCATAGGGAATGACGAAGAAAATCCGCTTGTCTGCGTTCTGAAAGATGTAGCAGGAATCGTGGTCGTAGAGCCTTCGTACCACCACGTGGCTGCCCTGCACGAGGCGGACCGTCGCGCTTGTGTTGGACCGTATGACGTTCTCGGCCACTTCGCCGACCCAGGGTCCGGCGGCGTTGACGAGGGCGCGTGCGCGCAGGAGGCGCGTCTCGCCTTCCTCGTCGCGCGTAATGACCTCCCAGAGCTGGCCGGCCCGGGTCGCCGAGACGCAAGCGCTTCGGGGTGCGATGACCGCGCCGTGCTCGGAGGCATCCATTGCGTTGAGGACGACGAGGCGGGAATCCTCGACCCAGCAGTCGGAATATTCGAAGCCGCGCTTGAACTCGGGCTTGAGTGGAAGGCCGACCGGATCGCGGTCGAGACGGACGGTGCGGGTGGGCGGCAGCCGCTTGCGGCCGCCGATATTGTCGTACAGCAGCAAGCCCAACCGGAGCATCCAGGCAGGGCGCAATTTCCTGTGGAACGGCAGCACGAAGCGGAGCGGCCAGACGATGTGCGGCGCGATGCGCCACAGCACCTCGCGCTCGGTGAGCGCCTCGCGCACTAGCCGGAACTCGTAATATTCGAGATAGCGCAATCCGCCGTGGATGAGCTTGGTGGACGCGCTCGAGGTGCCGGAACCGAGGTCGCGCTTCTCGCACAGGAACACGCGCCAGCCCCGTCCGGCGGCGTCGCGGGCAATGCCGCAACCGTTCACGCCGCCACCGATAACGGCGATGTCGTAGGTCTCTGGGTCGGCGACGAAGTCCACGATCGTTCGGCCCCGGCATCAGCGCCGTCTGGGCGGCACTTTCGGTTCGCATCAGCGCACGAACGAAAGGAACTTTCAAGCGATCATGTCTCGCCATTCATGTCGGAATGGCCGGTCTCGACGACCTCGACCTCGAGACGCCGGCAAAGCTCGGTGATCTCCGGGGACGGCAAGCGGTCGGTCACCAGGATGTCGATGTCGGCAAGGCTCGCGATATGCACTGGCGCCCGGCGGGCGAACTTGCTCGCGTCCGCGACCAGCATCACGCGCCTGGCGTTCTCCATGATCGCGCGCGAGACCTGGACCTCACGGACGTCGTAATCGAGCAACGCGCCGGTCTCGTCGATCGCCGAGGTGCCGATTACGGCAAGGTCCACCCGGTAATGGCGGATCAGCTCGACGGCCATCGATCCCACGATGCCGCCGTCGCTCGGCCGGATGTTGCCCCCGGCGACGACGACTTCGATCGAGCGGTTGCGGTAGAGTTCGGTCGCCACGTTGATGTTGTTGGTGACCACGAGCAGGCCGGTGCGGCCGGCGAGCGCACGCGCCACCTCTTCGGTGGTGGTGCCCAGATTTATGAAGAGCGATGATTTCTCCGGGATCAGGGTGGCTGCCGCTTGGCCGATCCGGCGCTTCTGCTCGCCGGCGACCAGCTTGCGTGCTTCGTAGGCGAGGTTCTCGACCGAGGAGGCGATGATCGCGCCGCCGTGCACGCGGGTCAGCACCCGGCTGTCGCAGAGCTCGTTGAGGTCGCGACGGATGGTCTGCGGCGTGACCGCGAAGCGGGTCGCCAGCTCGTCGACGGAAAGTCGTCCGATCTCGCGGGCGAGTGCGACGATTTCCGCCTGCCGGCGCGCGCTGGTTCGCGGCGTGAGTTCCCCGGCTGGAAGATTTGGGCCGCTCATAGGCCGAGATTGAAAGCGATCGAGACCCGCAGCCGCTCGCCGCGATAGATGCGGACCTGGTGCTGAAGCCAGGAGGGGAACAGGAACAGCAGGCCGGGGCGCGGCAGGATGGTCTCGGCGCTGCCGGCGCTCTCGTCGCCGGTAACGCGAAGTGCGGGCGCATACATGCCGGGCGCGGTGCCGCGCGGGTCGAGCATCTCGAACTCGCCGCCGAGCGATGGGTCGGACGCGCAGCCGCCATCGTCGACATAATAGGTGCCCGACCAATAGGAGCCCGGGTGGTAGTGGCAGATGTTGCCGGCGCCGGGGCCGTTGACGTTCGCCCACGCCTGCAGCTTCCAGGCCGGCTGCAGGCGTTCGCCCTTGCGGTCGACGGTGAGCTGGTTGGCGAGCTGCCTGGCGATCGTCAGAACTTCGGTCGCGCGCGGGCCGCCCCAGTCGGCGAGGTCGCGATCGGAGTGCCAGCCACCGGCGTTGGAGGCCTGCACGGATTGCGTCTCTTCACGTCGGCGCAGAATGATCTCGCGCAGTTCGGCGTCGCGCGCGGCGGCGTCCGGCAACTCGACCGCCGCCACCGGTGTGGCGAACAGGCCGCGCAGGTTGATGTCGAGCCTGGGCATCTTAGTTCCCTCCGGCGTAAAGGCCAGGGGCGCTACCCCTGGACCCCGCTGGGGCCAGCGGCCCCAAACCCCCTTACCTTAAGTCATGGTTCCAAAGGGCGACTGCCCTTTGGCGGGGTTCGGGGCAGAGCCCCGACCTACTGAAGGCGCTCCGCCACCGCCCGGCCGCAGGTCTCGGTGTCGGCAGGGCCGGCCAAATCCCGCGTGCGCAGCTTCTCCTCCGACAAGACCGCCTCGATCGCATCCACGATCGCCTTCGCCGCCTCCGGCTCGCCGAGATGGTCCAGCATCATCGACGCCGCCCAGATCTGGCCGATCGGGTTGGCGATGCCCTGGCCCGCGATGTCGGGTGCGGATCCGTGCACCGGCTCGAACAGCGACGGGAAGCGCCGCTCGGGATCGATGTTGGCCGCCGGCGCGATGCCGATCGTTCCGGTGCAGGCAGGCCCAAGATCGGACAGAATGTCGCCGAATAGATTGGACGCGACCACCACATCGAACCAGTCCGGATGCCGCACGAAATGCGCCGTAAGAATATCGATGTGGTATTGATCGACCCGCACGGTCTCGTAAGCCCTCGCCATCTCGGCCACACGCTCGTCCCAGAACGGCATGGTGATCGAGATGCCGTTCGACTTGGTGGCCGACGTGAGGTGTTTCTTCTCGCGGGCCGCCGCCATCTCGAAGGCGTAGCGCAGGATGCGATCGACGCCGGTCCGCGTCATCACCGTCTGCTGCACGACGAACTCGCGTTCGGTGCCGGCAAACATGCGGCCGCCGACGGAGGAATATTCGCCCTCGGTGTTCTCGCGCACGACGACGAAATCGATGTCGCCCGCCTTGCGGTTCGCCAGCGGCGATCTGACGCCGGGCATCAGCCGCACCGGGCGGACGTTCGCATACTGGTCGAATTCGCGCCGCATCGGCACCAGCGAACCCCAGAGCGAAACGTGGTCAGGGACGGTGGCCGGCCAGCCGACGGCGCCGAAGAAGATCGCGTCATGGCCGCCGATCTGCGTCTTCCAGTCTTCCGGCATCATCCGGCCGTGCTTGGCGTAGTAGTCGCAGTTCGCGAAGTCGAACTCGTTGGATTCGACCCGGAAACCGAACTTCGACGCAGCCGCCTCCAGCACGCGCAGACCCTCCGGCACGGTCTCGCGTCCGATGCCGTCGCCGGGGATGACGGCGAGCCGATAGACCCGTCTGTCTTTGCGATCCATTCCGTTCGGTCTCCTGCCTTCAGCCGCCCTCAGCGAGCGAGCTTGATGAGATCCTCGATCAGCGTGCCAGGACCCAGCTCCTGCTGGAGCTGATCCCTGGTGCATTGCGAGGGTGCCTTATCCGGACGCCAGCGCCGCAGCATGGTGCCGTGCCGGAAGCGGCCGCCGGTGACCTGGTCGTAGCTCACCTCCACGACCAGTTCGGCGCGGAGCGGTTGCCACTCGGCAGAGCGCTCGTTGCTCCAGCGGCTCGGACCGCCAGGCGCGTCGCCGCTGAAGCCGGGCGCTCCTCGCAGGGCCTCCAGCTTGGCCGTCAGGCTCTGGCGATCGGCGTTCGAGATTGACGAGGTGAAGCCGACATGATCCAGCGTGCCATCGCCGTTGTAGAGGCCGAGCAGCAAGGAGCCGACCTGCCGCGAGCCCGTTGCGTAGCGGAACCCGCCCACCACGCAGTCCGCCGTGCGCAGGCGCTTGACCTTCCGCATCGCCCGGATGCCGGGTTCGTAGGGCGCGTCGACACGCTTGGCGATCACGCCATCGAGCGCGCCTCGCGTGTCCTCCAGCCAGCGTACGGCCGCGTCCACGTCCGCGGTGAACGGCGACAGGCGGGTGCGGTGCGCGTGCCCCAGCCGGTGGTGGACGCGCTCGAGCGACGCGCGGCGACGGGTCAGCGTCTCGCCGACGAGGCTGCCGTCGCGTGCCGTCGCCAGGCAATCGAACAGGATCAGCAGCGCCGGCGTCTCCGCCGACAGCCTGCGTATGCGGCTCTCGGCGGGGTGGACGCGGTCCTGCAACGCGGCGAACGAGAGCGTGTCGGCAACCGGAATGGTGAGCTCGCCGTCCAGGACGAAATCCTCGCTTTCGGCACGGGCCAGCGTCTCGACCATTTCGGGGAAATACCGGGACAGCGGCTTGCCCGACTTGGCGCGAAGATCGACCTCGCCTCCGCGCTTGAAGGCCAGGCAGCGGAACCCGTCCCATTTCGGCTCGAACTGCCAACCCGCGTCGCCTGGCAGGGCGTCGACGGATTTCGCTTCCATCGGCCTGACATCGAGCCCGAGCAGAAAGCTCACCTGGTCACTCGGCGAACACGACCGTCTTGGCGCCGTTGAGCAGCACCCGGTCCTCGGCAAAATATCGGACCGCGCGGGCGAGCACACGGCGCTCGATGTCGCGCCCCTTTCGGACCAGATCCGCCGCCGTATCGGTGTGGCTGATCCGCTCGGCCTCCTGGTCGATGATGGGGCCTTCGTCGAGGTCGCTGGTGACAAAGTGCGCCGTCGCGCCGATCAGCTTGACGCCGCGCGCATGCGCCTGGTGATAGGGCCGCGCGCCCTTGAAGCCGGGCAGAAACGAGTGGTGGATGTTGATGCAGCGCCCGTGCAGGATCCGGGCGAGGTCCGGCGACAGCACCTGCATGTAGCGCGCGAGCACGACGAGGTCGGCCTCGCCGGCGATCTCGGCGACCCGGGCCTCCTGCGAGGCGCGGCTGTCCGCCGTGACCGGCAGGTGGTGGAACGGCACCCGGCCGAAATCGATGTGCGCAAAGTGCTCGCGTCCGTGGGTCGCGACGACGCCGACCACCTCGACTGGCAGCTCCCCGATCCTGACCCTGTAGAGCAGGTCGATCAGGCAGTGATCGAGCCGGGAGACCAGGATCAGGAGCCGGATCGGCTGGCCGCGGTCGTGCAGCGACCAGCGCATCGACCACTCGCGCCCGCGCTTGGCGAAATTCGTCCGCGTTGCCGCTTCATTGTCGGTGTCGAACACCACGCGCATGAAGAAGCGGCCGGTGTCGGGATCGCCGAACTGCTGCGCCTCGGTGATGTTGCCGCCGGCGGCGAAGATCGCCTGGCCGATCCCGGCCACGATGCCGGAGCGGTTGACGCAGTCGAGCGTGAGCGTGAAGCCGGTCACCCGGCCGCGCGCATCGCGGTCAGGCCTTCTCGACCTGGCCGTATTCGAGGTCGACCGGCGTCGAGCGCCCGAAGATCGACACCGACACCTTCAGGCGGCCCTTCTCCTCGTCGATCTCCTCGACGGTACCGTTGAAGCTGGTGAACGGACCGTCGGCGACGCGCACCTGCTCGCCCACCTCGAACAGCACCGAGGGACGCGCCGGACGCTCCACGCCCTCCTGGGCCTGGCGGATGATCCGCTCCGCCTCGGCTTCCGAGATCGGCGACGGCCTGGTCTTGCTGCCGAGGAAGCCGGTGACCTTCGGCGTATCCTTGACCAGGTGCCAGGCCTCGTCGGTGAGCTCCATCTTGACCAGCACGTAGCCCGGGAAGAACTTCCGCTCGGCGTTTACCTTCTGCCCGCGGCGCACCTCGACGACGTCCTCGGCCGGCACCAGCACCTCGTCGAAATGGTCGGCGAGGCCTTTCTGCGCCGCCTGCTCCTTGAGCTGCTGGGCGATTTTCTTCTCGAAGCCGGAATAGACGTGAACCACATACCAACGCTTGGCCATTCGATTGCCCCTTCAGCCCTGCAGGCCGAACAGGGCGCGCACGCCGTAGCCGATCGCCTGGTCGAAAACGAGAAAGAAGAGTGCGACGAGAACCGTCATGGCCAGCACCAGCCCGGTGGTGACCGTCGTGTCGCGACGCGACGGCCAGGTCACCTTGGCGACCTCGGCGCGCACCTCGCGCACGAACTTGATCGGCTGAACCGCCACCTGCACCCCCTGTTGCCCGTGCCCGGAAACGCGCTGGCAGGGGTGGAGGGTCTCGAACCCCCAGCCTCCGGTTTTGGAGACCGGCGCTCTAGCCAATTGAGCTACACCCCTATGCCGCCCTCCCAGGCGCGCGGGAAGGGCGTAGAAAGAGCGGCGGACACACAAAGTCAAGTGAGCGGCCGCACACGGCGGCAATGGAGCGGGTGACGGGAATCGAACCCGCATTGCCAGCTTGGAAGGCTGGGACTCTACCATTGAGCTACACCCGCGCCGTCGGCCAAGCTAGCACACGATGTGGTGGAGGGGGTTGGATTTGAACCAACGTAGGCGCAAGCCAACGGATTTACAGTCCGTCCCCTTTAACCACTCGGGCACCCCTCCGGCCGCGCCGACCTAGGCTGCGAGGCTGCCCCTGTCAACGCGGCCCGGATCGGGCCAATATGGCTGTCGTGGCACATCATCCGAGAACCGGGCCGACCGATCGCCGTCCCGCCGTCACCTCCGATTTCAGCGGACGCCCGCGTCCGCCCGCACCGGTCCCGACCGGCCCGAGGGCGCCGGCCGGAACCGTCTGGCTGTACGGTATGCATCCGGTCGCAGCGGCACTGGCCAACCCGCAGCGGCGTCTGCGCCGTCTGTTGCTGACCGAGGAAGCGGAGGCCGCCCTCGCTGCCACCCAGCCCAAGCCGTGGCCGCTGGCGAGCGAACGCACCGATCGCGCCAGGATCGACCACCTGCTGGGCCGCGACAGCGTGCATCAGGGCGCGGCCCTGCTCGCAGACCCGCTGGGGCCGCCGCCGCTCGCCACCTGCCTCGAGCGCCCCGGACCGTTGCTGGTGCTCGATCAGATTTCCGACCCGCGCAACGTCGGCGCCATCCTTCGCTCGGCCGCCGCGTTCGGCGTCGCCGCCGTGATCGCGCAGGACCGCAACGCTCCCGAGGAGACCGGCGCGCTGGCCAAGGCCGCGTCCGGCGCGCTCGAGACAATGCCGCTCCTGCGTGCCGTCAATATCGCCCGGACCCTGGTCGCCTTGCGTGCCGCCGGGCTGTGGATCGTGGGCCTGGCCGCCGGTGCGGCCCCGCTCGCCGGGCCCGCCTTCGCCGGCCGGCGCGTGGCGCTCGTGCTCGGCGCCGAGGGCGAAGGTCTGCGCCGCCTCACCCGTGACAGCTGCGACGAGCTGGCTGGCCTGGCCATGCATGGTGCGATGGAGAGCCTGAACGTGTCGGTCGCCGCGGGGATCGCGCTCTACGAAATCGCACGCCGGGCCTGACGAATGGCGTCGCCCTGGCAGGAACTGCAGATCGAGCCGACGGGAGACGTGGTGGCCATCAGGCGGGCCTTCCGCGCCCGCCTCGACCCGACCAGACCGGAGGAGGCCGCCCGCCTGCAGGCGGCCTACGAAGGTGCGATCGCGTCCCTCCCACTGGCCTCGGCGCAGCCGGGCGACGTCGACACCACGCAGATCGAAGCGATCGGCGACGCGATCGATCGCGGGCAGGCTCTTCGCGCGGCGACCCTGATCGCCGAAGGCAGGGCGAGGTCCAACCTGACGCTGCGGCAGGACATGGAGGCCGTCGAACGGCTCCTGGCACTCCTGGTCGATGACCTCACGATCGCACACGACCAGATCGGCCGCGCCGCCGACGCGATCGGCTGGCTTGCCGGCGGCGAACTGCCCGCCGGCGCCCCGTTCAGCCGCCTGCGCCGGCGCCTTGCCGCCGAACGCTGGCTCGACGCCACCCGAGACACGGCAGGCCAAAGGCGGCCGTTCGACGCAAGAACGGCCGCCGCCCGTATCCTGCTCGGCCGGAGGCCGGCGCTACCCTGGCGCGTGGTCCCGCCTCGGGCCGCCCTGCGGGCGCTCCTGACGGCGCTGAACGAACACCGTCCCTGGATCGCACATCGGCTCGAACTCGGCAGCCTGGAGATCGCCAAGCGGATCGCCGGATCCGACGGTTGAGTCTGGCCCGGGCGGTGCTGGCGGCAAGTGGTGCAGTTGCCGCCTTCATCGCCCTGTTGCCGGCCGCGATCGCAGGCCTGATCGCGCTTTTCGACGTCAGCGCACACGGGCTGCTTGGCATGTCCGGCACGCTTCTGGGCCTCGCCGACCCCTTCGGCGCGGGCGGTGGCGGGCTTGCCGCGTATCGCGGGGTCGAGGTCGACCTGCCGCGTGCGGCGTTGTTGTCGCTGCTGCGGGGGATCCCGCCGATCGGCATGATCGCGCTCGCGCTGACACGTCCGCTTCGGGATCGAGGCACTCATTGGGGCCTGGCGACCGGCTGCGGATGCGCGGCCTGCCTGACCGCTGGCTGGCCCGCGGCATTCGGTCTTGCTGCCGCCCTTGTGCTGTTGCGGCAGTAGGAGGAGGCGGGGCTCTGCCCCGTGCCCCGCCAGGGGCCGGGCCCCTGGACTGCCCATCAGTATCAGATGACGTAGTCGAGCGGCGGCAGCGTCTGGTCCATCGTCAGCGCCGGCATGCCCGTGTGTCTGGTTCCGAGCGCCCTCGCCGGATTGCCGACGACGGTCGTGTAGGGATGCACGGCCTCGAGCACGATGCTGCCCGCCCCGACCTTGGCACCCTCGCCGATCTCGATGTTGCCGAGCACCTTGGCACCCGCCCCGATCAGCACGCCGCGCCGTATCTTCGGATGCCTGTCGCCGCACTCCTTGCCGGTGCCGCCCAGCGTCACGCCCTGCAGGAGTGAGACATCGTCCTCGATCACCGTCGTCTCCCCGATGACGATGCCGGTCCCGTGATCGATCAGGATGCGGCGGCCAACGCGCGCCGCCGGATGGATGTCGAGCCCGAACACCTCCGAGCCGCGCGACTGCAGCGCCAAGGCGAGGTGCCGGCGCCCTTCAGACCAGTACCAGTGCGCCGCCCGATGCGCCTGCAGCGCCTGGTAGCCCTTGAAGAACAGGAATGGGGTGACGTGGTCGGGGCAGGCGGGGTCGCGGTCGCGCACCGCCATCAGATCTTCGGCGGCCGCTTCCAGGATCGCCGGCTCGCGCGCGATCGCGTCCGCGATCAGGCGGCGCAGCTTGTCGGCGTCGAGACCGTCGCCGGCGAGCTTGACGCCGAGCACCGTCGATAGCGCGTCGGCCAGCCCGTCGTGCCGCGCGATCGAGCGCTCGACCAGGCCGGCCAGCGCCGGTTCGTCGCCGGCGACACGCGCCGCTTCCGCGCTCAGGATGTCCCATAGTCCGACGCGCCTCAGGGTGGACTGCTCGGACTTGTCCCGTAGAACGATGGTCATGACGTCGCGATGCCTCCCGTTGCCACAGCAGGTGGGAAGTCGCCGGCATTGGTGCCAGCGTCTCGAGCCAGTCCCATCGCGCGTCGCATGAACAGGCGCTTGAGCGGCCCGATCCGTCCGACGCCGGCGATGCCGACATCGCGTGCCGCGCGCAGCAGCGGGTTGTCATTGCTGAACAGACGGTCGAGCAGGTCGGTCGCGGCCAGCATCGTCAGGTCGTCCGGACGCCGCAGCGCCTGATAGCGCGCGAGCAGCGAAGCCTCGCCCGGATCCGAGCCGCGGCGCACCGCCTCGCAGATCAGGCGGCCGAGCGCGATCGCGTCGCGAAATCCAAGGTTGAGACCCTGGCCGGCGATCGGATGGATGCCGTGCGCGGCGTCACCGACCAGCGCCAGCCGCTCGCCGGTGTAGCGATGCGCATGCATCGCGGACAGCCGGTAGAGCCAACGCCGCCCGATCGGCCGCAACGCGCCCAGATGGCCGCCCAGACGGCGCCTGATCTCGTGGGCGAAAATCCTGTCGTCGGCGGCCATCATCCGCTCGGCGAGCCCACTCTCCTCCGTCCAGACGATCGCGGAGAGATGCTCGACCCCAGGCGTCGGCGCCATCGGCAGTTGTGCAAACGGACCCGCCGGCAGGAAATGCTCGAGCGCCTGATTGCCGTGCGGACGTTCATGCGCAACAGCGCTGACGATGCCGCTCTGCCTGTAGGCGATGCGTGTCACCGGAATGCCGGCCGCTTCCCGCAGCGGACTGTCGCGTCCCTCCGCGGCCACGACCAGGCGGGCACGGAGCGAGCGCCCGTCCGGCATGTGCAGTGTCGACCGTCCGTCCACGATGCCGCCCGGCCGAACCGCGGCCGGCGCGATCACGCCGGCTCCTGATGCGTGCAGCGTCGCGTTGAGTGCCATCCGCAGGCTGCGCGCCTCGACCATGAAGCCGAACGGACCACCGATTTCGCTCTCGTCGAACTGCAGGAACAAGGGCGAAGCCGGGCGGCCGAGCTTGCCGTCGCTGACCCTGATCGCCTCGATCGGACAGGACGGCAGCCTGAGGTTGGCCCAGATGCCGGCGGGCTCCAGCAGGTCACGCCGGGAGCCCGCCGCGATGGCATAGGCGCGGCCGTCGAAATCAGGATGCTCCATCGGCGGCAACGCCTGCCGGTCGACGCAGGCGACCGTGACACCGCCCGCCGCCAGCAGGCAGGCAAGGGACGCACCGACCGGTCCGGCGCCGACGACGCACACATCGACGTCGGTCATGTGACCTCCAGTTGCCTATTGGGGAGGCAGGACGCACCGGCGATCCGGTCGGGGAGCGTGGCACGATCCTTGAACAAACAAGCCGGGCCTAGGACACCAAGCCATGAAACTCATATTGGCCATCATCAAGCCCTTCAAGCTCGACGACGTGCGCGAAGCACTCACGCCACTGGGCGTGCAAGGTCTGACCGTCTCGGAGGTGAAGGGCTTCGGCCGCCAGAAGGGACAGACCGAAATCTATCGCGGCGCCGAATACCACGTGAGCTTCCTGCCCAAGGTCAAGATCGAGATCGCCGTCGCCGACACCCTGGCCGATCAGGTCGTCGAGGCCATCGCCAACGCCGCCCATACCGGCAAGATCGGCGACGGCAAGATCTTCGTGCTCGACATCGAGCGCGCCGTGCGCATACGCACCGGCGAACTCGACGACGAAGCGCTCTGAACGCCAGACCTTGATGCCCCTAGTGCTGGGCGAGCACCTTGCGAACGGTCGCGAGAAGTTCCGCCGGTCCGTACGGCTTGCGCAGCAGCATGCTGTTTCCGTGACGCCAATCGGGCCCGAGAACGTCCGGGCGGCCGGTGGCGACGATCACCGGCAGCGAAGGCTGGCGGCTGCGCATGGCGTTCGCGACGTCGAGGCCCGTCTTGCCGCCCGGGAGATGAACGTCGGTGATCAGCACCGAGATCGCCATCGTCGATCGTTCGGCGAGACCAAGCGCTTCGTCCGCCGAGCCGGCATGGAGAACTGCGTAGCCTGCGTCGGTCAGGCTTTCGGCCATGATGCTTCGGATCAGCAGCTCATCTTCGACCAGGAGGACGCACAAGCTCTGTTTGCCTTCCTGATTGTGTCACCAATTGAGGCCAACTCGCGTCATCACCTGCCGTTGCGTCCGCCCGCACCGGGGTGCGATCACGAAGCGCTTGACGTGGCCGGTTCGTCACAGATTTGTCTGCGCAGCTTGCGGTGGCTCATCCTCGGGCCGGTAGTACAGGGCGGCGCATTCGGCCTGGAGCACACCGCGCCTGACCCGAACGTCGTCGCGCCAGGCGTCGTCGATGATGTCCAGCACGTCGATGTGCCGGTCCTCGAAATACATCCGGTGCACCTGCCGCCGCTCCGCCGCGTAGACGATGCACGTGATGCTCGCCCAGATGCTCGCCATGCTGCACATGCCGCACGGCTGCAGGGTGGAGTACAGCGCGGCACCGCGCAGATCGTCGCGTCCGAGGTGCTCGCAGGCGCGACGGATGGCGACGATCTCGGCATGCGCCGTCGGATCGTGGCGCAGCCCGACCTCGTTGTGCGCCTCGCCCACGATGGCACCGTCGAGCACGATGACGCACCCGATCGGCGAGGTGCCCGGCGCGCGTGCCATCCGCGCCAGTTCGAGCGCGCGCCGCATGAAACCCTGGTCGACGACGTCCTGGTCCATCGCCGTCACCAGTTCGGCCACAGCCCGGGTGTGGCGATCTCGACCGAGTGGCCGTCCGGATCGCGGAAATAGAGACTGGTGCCGCCGCGCGGCCAGACGATCCGGCTCTCGATGGCGACATCGGCCGCCCGCAGGCTCGCTTCCCACGCCGCGAGTTCGCCCCACGGCATGCCGAAGCAAAGATGCTGGTGGCCCGCGGCATCGTGCGGCGGGATGTCGCCGGTCGGCGTCGAAGCGGGACTGGTCGACCCGCCGCGGCGGAACAGCAGCAGCACCGAGCCGCCAGGCACGCCCAATCCCGCCATGCGGTCATCGCGCAGGAAACATTCGAGCCCGAGCACACGCGCATAGAAGCCCTGCGCACGGTCGAGGTCATCGACGTAGAGCGAGAACTCGAGCGCATGGCTCAGGCGAGGAATGTTCGTCATGGCGTCGGCAACGCGCGGCGCGATGCCCGGCTTCTGCCGTTCTGGACGAACCGGCAAATCCGGCTACGATTTTTCCCACCCGAGGGAGGCGGTCGATGACTGTGATGGAGGAACGTGGCGCCGCCTCGGTGACCGAGCGGCTCAATCCATCGCGTCAGACCATGCGCCTGGACCGTGTGTTCTGGAGCCATTTCTCGCCCAATCTCGGCCCAGGCGGGTGGGTGACGGGCGTACTGCTCGTCCATCTCGGCCTCGACCTGCGCACCGGCCTGGCTGCCATCCTGGTCGGCAACGTCGTGGGCGCGGTCCCGGTGGCTCTCGCGGCGATCATCGGTCCGGTCACGGGCCTGCCGCAGATGGAGTCCTCTCGACGCGCCTTCGGCCGCGACGGGCTGCGGGTGCCGGCGTTCCTGAACTGGATCTACTGTGTCGGCTGGGACGCGGTGAACAACGTTCCCGCCGCCGCAGCCCTGCTCGCCCTGTTCGCCCTGGCGGCGATCCCGGTCCCGTTCGCACTCGGGCTTGCCGCCCTCGCCGGCGTGCAGATGGTCGCCAGCGTCTATGGCCACGATGTCGTGCAGAGCCTGCAGAAATACCTCGGCGGTCTCCTGCTGGTCGTGTTCGCCATCGTCGGCCTGATGGCGCTGGCCGGGGCCACGCATCTCTCGATCACAGGCGCGAAACCGACACTGCCCAACTTCGTGCTCGCGACCGCGATCCTCGCGAGCTTCAACCTGTCGTGGGCGTCGTACTCGTCGGACTACACCCGCTATCTGCCCGCACACACCAGACCGGGCGCGATCATCGCGCGGGCGCTGGCAGCCCTGCTGCTCTCGGCCATACCGTTTCAGGTCCTCGGCCTCATCACCGCCGGCAGCATCGGCGAAGCGAGCCCGACCGCCGTCATCGCCAACCTCCAGCACGCGGCGGGCGGGCTCGCGCCCGTGGCCCTCGCCGCGATCGCGCTCTCTTCCATCACCGGCAACTCCGT
>CAXTSH010000017.1:36531-45478 GCA_964246925.1 uncultured Acetobacteraceae bacterium | reverse complement strand
CTCGGGCGGGCTCGACACCAGCGTGATCCTGCGCTGGCTGCAGACCGCCTACGGTTGCGAGGTGGTGACGTTCACCGCCGATCTCGGGCAAGGCGAGGAGCTGGAGCCGGCGCGGCGTAAAGCCGAAATGTTTGGCGTGCGTCAGGCGTTCGTCGAGGATCTGCGCGAGACCTTCGTCCGGGACTTCGTCTTCCCGATGTTTCGGGCCAACACGCTGTACGAGGGCCAGTATTTACTGGGGACCGCGATCGCACGGCCACTGATCGCCCAGCGGCAGATCGAGATTGCGGAGGCGGTCGGGGCCGACGCGGTGGCGCATGGTGCCACCGGCAAGGGCAACGACCAGGTCCGGTTCGAGCTCGCCTACTACGCACTCAAGCCAGACGTGACGGTGATCGCACCATGGCGGGAATGGGAGTTGACGAGCCGGACGAAGCTGCTGGAGTTTGCGGAGGCGAACCAGATCCCGATCGCGCGCGACAAGCGTGGCGAAGCGCCGTTCAGTGTCGACGCGAACCTGCTGCACTCGTCCTCCGAGGGCAAGGTGCTCGAGGATCCCTCGAGCGAGCCCGATGAGATGGTGTTCCAGCGCACGATCAGCCCGCAGGCGGCGCCTGATCGGCCCGAGATCCTCGCGGTCGAGTTCTCGCGAGGAGACCCGGTGGCGGTCGACGGCGAGGCGCTGTCGCCGGCCGCCGTGCTGACGCGGCTGAACGAGCTCGGGCGGCGAAACGGGATCGGGCGGCTCGATATGGTCGAGAACCGCTTCGTGGGCATGAAGTCGCGGGGCATCTACGAGACGCCGGGCGGGACGATCCTGCTGGCCGCGCATCGCGCGATGGAAAGCATCACGCTCGATCGCGAGGCGGCGCATCTGAAGGACAGTCTGATGCCGCGCTACGCGTCGCTGATCTATGACGGGTTCTGGTTCAGTCCGGAGCGGCGGATGCTGCAGGCACTGATCGACGAGAGCCAGGCGAGCGTGAGCGGGTCGGTGCGGCTGCGGCTTTACAAAGGCAATGTGACGGTGATCGGGCGCGAAAGCCCGAACAGTCTCTACGACGCGCGGGTGGTGACGTTCGAGGACGACCAGGGGGCGTACGACCAGCGCGACGCGGCGGGCTTCATTCGGCTCAATGCGCTCAGGCTGCGGCTTGGGGCCGCGGTGGGACGGCGGGGCGGAACGCTTTAGCCGCAGTTTTGGGGCGCTGCCCCAAACCCCGCCAAAGGCTCGCCTTTGGAAACCGTTACTTGTCAGCAGGTTGCGATCCTGTTGTCGAGAAGGCGCTCGACGGCGCGGAACACTCGGTGGGCTGCGGCGCGCTTGTGGGGCTCGGGGTCGCGGTCGTGCACGATCATCCCGGTCTCGATCTCGAAGACCAGGAGTTCGCCTGCAGGCATCACCGCGCAATCGAGGCCGAAATAGTCGAGCTTGATGCGATCGGCGATCGCCGCAAGGGCGCGGCTGGCGACCGGACCGATCGCGCCATGGAGGTCTCCGAGGAAGCGCGCCTCCTCCGCCTGCTTGGCCGGCGAATGGTCCATGCCGGCGTTGTAGTACCACACGGCCCAGCCATGATGGATCGCCAGGTGGACGGGGTAGGGCTGGCCATCGACGAAGACGACGCGGCATTTCCGGAACAGGCCGTCCGGCTTGCGGTAATCGATGAAGGGCGCGGTGGTGAAAGTGTCCGTGAGGTCCACGCGGTTGAGATAGGTTTCGAGATCGGCCTCGGATGCGATCAGGGCAAGGTCGCGACCGGCGTGCGACCCTTGCGGGCGGACGATGAAGGGTGGCTTGGCGTCGGGCAGTTGCGCTCGCGTGCGGACGCTTTGGCAGGGGACGATCAGATCCGGCAGGCCGGCGAGTCGCTCCGATACGCCGTGGCGGGACAACGAGGCGATCACGGCGCCGTCGTTGATGGTCGGTCGGTCGAGCTTGCACGCAAGCGCGTCGGCGGCCATCAGGGCGGCGCGGTGACGCTCATCCTCGGCGATGGCAATGAACACGCAATCCGTGACCGGCAGGTCGGCCGGAACCTCGCCGGTGAGCCAAAGCGTGTGCAGGGTCGTGCTGTCCCCAAGCAACATGGGCAGCGGCAGATTGGCCTGGAAATCGCCTGGCGCGTTCAGAGCGAGGACTGACCGTTTCGGATTGTTGCCTAGCCGGGTACGGAGCGGGTTTAATCGGGTCGCGATGTCTAGATGCCGGATCGCGGCCTCGCGGTCGCCGCAGGCCTGGCACACCTCCCACAAGAGGTAGTGCGCCTCGGTCCTGAGCGCGGGGTCGAATGTCGCCTGCTCGAGAGTTCGACGCGACGCGGCGAAATCCTGGTCCATTCCGCCGGTCCGCGCCCGTGTCCGGAGACTACGCCGCCCGCGACGCCGTCGAGCGGCTCGAAGCACGTCGTTTCGGCGGCGCTGGTTCGGCTCGCGCCGCGATCGCGCGGCGGATGGCCTCCAGTTCCGCTCCGTGCTCCAGCCGCGGCGCGCAGTAAAGCGCTTTGGGCGAAGCGGCGTCGGGATAGCGTGCGGCAAAGTCCGCCAGATTGTGGAACATGCCCCGGCTGTCGTCGTCGATGAAGGTCTCCGAGGCAGCGCCCTCAGCGAGGATGACGTCGTGGCTGTCGAGTTCGACATGGAAATACTGGACCGTGTCGGCGATCTCGACGTGACCTGGCTGGAGGATGGACACGCCGTTGACGAGGCACTCGGCGGCGACCAGGACACCGCCCACGAACATCGCGTGCTTGGGACTGACCCAGAGATCGCGCGCGGGCACGCCGTCGGCCAGCGAACCGGCCTTCAGGCAGATCGGCAGCACGCCTGGATTGGCGTTGGCAAAGCGGCCGCTGTAGGAGCGCCGGCCGAGCCACTTGATGCGCCGCGCCGCGCCGGACAGCGTGACGACGAGGTCGCCGATGGCGAGCCGTTCGACGGCTACATCGCCGCCATCGGTGCGGATGAGCGTGCCGGCACGGTAGCAGGCGATGCTGGGGGTGATGACCACCTTGCCCGAGCCTGCATTCTCGCCGGCGACGCTCTGGGCGGAAACCAGCGAGCCCGAGGAAGAGAGAAAAGACGTGCCGCCGCCGCCGCCGGCGTAGTAACCCCCGCTGCCGCCCGTGTAGCCGCCACCGCCGCCGCCGACGATGATCTCGAGCTTTTCGCCAGCCGATAGAACGAAATTGCCGCCCTCCTCGGCGCCGTTGCCGCCGGCCAAACCGTCACCGCCGGCACCGCCCTGGCCACCGTAGCCGGTGATGTCGTAGGTGCCGGAGTTGGCGACCGTCACCCTCTGGATCGCGCCGGTGCTGCTGTAGCTGGCCATGGTCAAAACTCCCCCGTATCTCACCGCTGCGTCGATGGCCCACTGCTCAGCCGAGCGTGGCGCCCCGCGTGTTGAACTCCGGATTGCGCCAGATGCTGACGCCCTCGTAGCGCTGCCACAGATCGGGCGGCAGGATGGTCTGCCGCTCCAGCCGGACTGCCTTCGGCCGCACGTGGTGCAGGCCAGGCGTGCCGAGACGGGCGTCGAACTCGGTTGCGTTGAACGCGATGTGCTCGAAATCGTGCTCGAACGGCGCGATCCTGGTGAAATCGTAGACCGCCGCCATCGACGCCGCCGGATCGTTCGTCAGCATGTCGTAGGGCAGCAGCATCATGCGCGCAGCCTCGGCGCCGTGCATCGCCTGCTTCATCGCGTTCAGCGCGAAACCGATCATGCCCGACGCACTCATCAAACCTTCGGCTCGCGAGTAGACCGTGCCCCCCGGGTCGAAATTGAAAATCCGCGACAGCTCCATCCTGTTGCCGCGTATCACCCGCTCGACGCTGTCGATGATCCAGGGAATGTGCCGCACGCAACAGATCATCCTGGCCTCGGGGAACAGCGTGGCCAGCAGGTCGAGCCGGGCGGTCCAGCCGCGATTGGTGTCAAACACCGTCCTGACCGGGTGGATCGCGTGGTAGTAATTGTCGAACAGGCCGCGCAGGACGGCCGTGCGCTGCGCGTCGTCGATCAGAACCGCGGCTTCGTTGCCCTGGCTCATGTCGGCCAGCAAGGTGGACACGAACGAACCGACCGGACTGGTGATGTTGGCGTGCAAGGCCGGGTTCTGGCGCAGCAGGGCCGCGAGCAGCGTCGATCCGGAGCGCGGCAGCCCGGCGATGAAGTGGATCCCGTTCTGCAAGCCTGCTCCAACTCACTCGACATCGCATCGAACGGCCAAATGATCGGTAGGAGAAACGGCCGTGAGGGGTCAATGGACCGGGTGTCCCAATAACAACGCTTTCCGAGGTGTTGCGTCAGCCGATGCGACAGCTCGTTTTTTCAGGCGAACGACAGCGGCGGAAGACCGCAGGCGGCCCGAAGCCTTGCGTCAACCAGTGTCCGGCAAAAATGGGTTTTGACGTGCGCGATGCCTGCGGCGCGGCAGCTCGCGAACGTTTCCGCATCGTCATGCGCTTGGAGGATACGCTCGGCCAAGCCCGGTGCATCCTCGGCCACGAGACGCGCAAGCGTATCGTCAAACGTGAAGCCCTCCGCCGCGATCGGGCTGCAGACGCAGGGAACGCCGGCGGCGAGACTGTCGATGACCTTGCCCTTGAGGCCGGCGCCAAACAGCAGTGGCGCGACCGTGAGCCGGACCGTGGAGAGCACGGCGTCCAGGTCCGGCACGTGGCCGAGCACGCGGATGCGGCTGTCATTGAGATCCTGGAGGTACTTGGGCGGGTCGGCTCCGACAACGAGACAGACGATGGACGGATTGGTCCGCCAGACCAGCGGCATGATCTCGCCCGCCAGCCAGACCGCCGCATCCCGGTTGGGGGCGTGCCGGAAACTGCCGACGAACGCCAAATGCTTTCGTCGACAGAACGGGTTGGGCGTCGGCTCGCGCTCGCATTCCCAAGGTGCCACGATCACGTTGGCTCTCGGCAAGGCCGCTCTCAGCACGCCCGCCTCGAAACTGGAGTGAGTGATGACGGCGTGCGATGAGGCAGCGCCGGCGAGTTCCTGGCGCATGACATGCTGTGCGTAATGCAGGGCCGGAGGTGACTGGTCCTCGGCCTCGGCCTGCCGCAGCAACCTGACATGATGCAAATCGGCGACCGCATAGACCCGGCGCGCATTTCTCATGTGGTGCGAGACGAGCTTGCCGTAATTCGTCACGATCGCGACCCGATGCATGTAGACCAGGTCGAGCTGGCCTGACTGACGGCGCAGGATTTCCTCGACGCTGCCAGCCCATGGCGAGGCATGGACGATGATGCCCAGATCGTTCAGGTGCGCGGCTTGCGCGGCGCTGTCCAGGTCGGCCGCGACGAAGCTGACCTGATAGCCGATGCGCTGCAGCGACTGCATGTGCGACAGGAGGGCATTCGACCCTGCGTCACGTCCGGGCGTGGGCGTGGTCTCGTCGATGACGAGCGCGCGCAGCGGTGCCGCTTGCGGTTCCGGTCCGTCTTGCGGGCGCCATCGCCACTTGTGCCCTTGGCCGATGGCGCGATGTCGGCGCTGCGACGGCTGGTCGGCCAGCCGTTCCAGCATCTGTTCGACCTGGCCGGTCAGGAAGAGCAACCGCTTGCCCAGTTGCTCGGTCGATCCTGGAGAGGCAAGGAGGGCTGCGAACGAACGTTCCGCGGCGTGATCAAACTCCATGCAGGCCGCGAGCAGCACCGGCGACCCGTCCAGTTCGCCTTGATCGCCTTCGACGCGGACCCGAAGCTTGTATGAAGAAAACGCCGAGCCGAAATCAGCCAAATCGATTTGGAACCCATACCGCCCGGTCCCGATGCCCGCTCGTTGCACGTCCTCGCGGAAGATGTTGGCAACCGCATTGGTCAGATAACGGCCGTCGACGTAGACCTCGACAGTCACCGCCCTGTCGGGATGGTCCGGATCCCACGCCCAGCCTCTGATCCTGTCCCGCGAGCCTTCATCGACGTTACCGATCATGTCGAACCGTCAGGGTCAGCCGGCCTTCCCGGTCCACGAGGCTCTCGCATCAGACGCCGTTTCGTTAGAACTGACGGGCCTTATGCCGTCGTTCGAGACAGATACGCAATGAACGATGCGTTGGCTGCTCAGGACCAGGTCAGGCGCCGACCCAGCGTGCCTCGAAGGGTGCAGCTCTGAGGTCGGCGCAGGCTCGGGTCTGGCCGCCTTCGGCTTCGAGCCGGAGAATGTCGACGGTCGAGAGTGCGATGCGGATCACGGTAAACTGCTGGAACTGCTCGCCGGCCGGAAGCTGCGGCTGATCGTCGGGCGAGGCGATCGGCGTGCCGGGACACGCCGCAAGGCCGTACGGCTTGCGTGCGCCGGGGGAGAGCGCGTCCCAGCGGTCACGGGCAACGTCGTCGCCGCGGTGCAGACGGGCCACGCCTTCGAAGCGGACCTGCAGCCGGTCGGCGGCGGACCACGCGAGGAGGGTAACGTGGCCGGAATAGCTGATCTCGCGCACCTTGGCCGCGCGGGCGTCAGTGTGGATTTCGGCCCGGAACGGGGCGCGCTGGAAGTCTCGCAGCACCACCGTTCGCAAGCCCGGCCGGCCCTCGGGAGCGGTCGTCGCGAGCTGGACATTGCGCAGTTCGTGGCCGCGCGCATGGAGTGCGCGCTCCAGCGCCGAAAGTGCGGCCTCGACGAAGGCAGATGCATCCTGCATTCGGGGGCAAGTCTAACGGACCGCGACGGTTGCCTCCGGGCGCAGGCGTTCGGCGATTTTGGCCGCGACCGCGCCAAGCACCATCAGGATCGCGAGCGGCCGGGCGGTGCCGTCGTCGAGCGCTCCGACCAGCCAGGACGCGATCGCGCCGAGCAGGAACTGCAGCGTTCCCAGCAGGGCCGACGCGCTGCCGGCGTGGCCGGCATGGCGCGCGAGCGCACCCACGGGTGCGAGCGGACCGAGGATGCCCATGCAGACCATGTTGCAGGCGATCGCACCCATCAGCATCGGCAACCCTCCCATTCCGGTCATCGCGGTCGCGAGAAGCAGGGCGCTGGTGACGACGAACAGCGTCGCCGCGGCGCGGAGCAGACCGCTGACGCCAAGACGGCCGGCGAGCGGGACGCCCAACTGGGCGCTGCCGATATAGACGGCGGCGTTGGCACTGAAGGCGAGCGCATATTCGGCCGGGGTGAGGCCGTACTGGTGAACGTAGGCGACCGGCGAACCGCCGAGATAGGCGAACAGGCCGAACAGCGCCATGCCGCCGATGCCGACATGGCTGATGAAGCCGCGCTCCTTGAGAATGCTGCCGTAGCGGGTGATCTGGGTGGTGAGATCGACGCGGATGCGTAGCTCGGCCGCAAGCGTATCGGGCAGCAGTCGCCAGACGAACGCGAAGGCGAGCACGCCGTAGCCGACGGCGATCCAGAAGATGACGCGCCAGCTCGCGACGATCAGGAGCAGGCCGCCGATGGAAGGTGCCACGATCGGGACGGCGCCCATGACCAGGATGAGCTGGGCCATCAGGCGTCTGGCTTCGTGGCCGTCGCGCAGGTCGCGGACGATGGCGCGCGGTACCACCATCGACGCCGAGGCGCCGAGGGCGGCGAGGAAACGGAACGTGGAGAGCGAGGGGATGCTCCACGAGAGCGCGCAGCCGGTGGAAGCGAGTGTGAACAGCACGGTGCCGAGCAGCAATGGTGCGCGCCGGCCGAAGCGGTCGCAGAGCGGGCCTTGCACGATCTGGCCGACAGCAAGGCCGGCAAACCAGGTAGCGAGCGTGATCTGGGCACTGCCGGCAGCACCATTCAGGGCTCGCTCGATGGTGGGAAACGCTGGGAGGTAGGCGTCGGTCGAGAGCGGCCCGACGGCGGCAAGGAAGCCGAGCAGGACCGGCAGCCAGACCGGGATCGGGCCCCGACGCAGCGCTCGGACAAGGGCGTTCCTACGGTTGGGGGTGCTGCTTGACCGTGCGGCGGCCGTTCCGTCTAAAGGAGCCATGCGTCGCATTCTATCCGGCATCCAGCCGTCGGGCGTCCCCACTATCGGCAATTATCTCGGGGCGCTGCGTCACTGGGTGGCGCTGCAGGACGACAATGAATGCCTTTACTGCGTGGTCGATCTGCACGCGATCACCGTCTGGCAGGATCCTGCTCTGCTACGCCGGCAGGTCCGGCAGACTGCCGCCGTGCTGTTGGCGTGTGGCGTCGACACCAGCCGGGCGGTGCTGTTCAACCAGGCGGCGGTGCCGGCGCATGCGCGATTGGCCTGGCTGCTGAACTGCGTGTGCCGGATCGGATGGCTGAACCGGATGACACAGTTCAAGGACAAGGCGGGCCGCGACCGGGAGGCGGCAAGCGTCGGGCTGTATGCCTATCCGGCGCTGATGGCGGCCGATGTGCTCGCCTATCATGCGACGGCGGTGCCGGTGGGGGATGACCAGCGGCAGCACCTCGAATTGGCCAACGACATCGGCCAGAAGTTCAACCACGATTTCGGGGTGCCGTTCTTTCCGGCGATCGAGGCGCTGGTCGGCACCGAGGCGTCGCGGATCATGAGCTTGCGGGACGGGACCAGGAAGATGTCCAAGTCCGACCCGTCCGATCAGAGCCGGATCAACCTGACCGACAGCGACGAAGAGATCGCGGCCAAGATCAGGCGGGCGCGGACGGACCCGGATGCGCTGCCGTCCGAACAGACCGGACTGGCGGGTCGGGCGGAAGCGCGAAACCTGGTCGAGATCATGGCTGCGGTGACGGGTGCCACGGTCAGCGAGGTGCTGGCGGCGCACGGGGGCGCGGGATTTAGCGTCTTCAAGGAAGTACTGGCAGGAGCCGTGATCGGGCGGGTTGCGCCGATCCGGGCAGAGACGTTGCGGCTGATGGACCACGAGGATCACCTGGATGCCGTGCTCAGGGCCGGCGCGGAACGGGCGAGCGCGATTGCGGAGCCGATCGTGCGCGAAGCGGAGCACCTGATGGGGTTGCTGACTTGACCAG
>CAXTSH010000017.1:10783-36431 GCA_964246925.1 uncultured Acetobacteraceae bacterium | reverse complement strand
GCGGAGCCGATCGTGCGCGAAGCGGAGCACCTGATGGGGTTGCTGACTTGACCAGGGCCGTCGTGCGTCAGCACGCCCTCGGCGTGATGGCCCAGACCCCTTTCTCAAAGTCCCGGTTTCCAAAGGCGAGCCTTTGGCGGGGTTCGGGGCAGAGCCCCGATCAGCTTGCGGAGAGGCCCATGCGACAGATTGTGCAGACCATCGAAGTGCCAACGCGCGGCCAAGGATTGTTTGACGTCAGCGGGCGGCTCATCGACTGGGTCGCGGCAAGCGGCATCCGGACCGGACTGCTGACCATCTGGTGCCGACATACGTCGGCGTCGCTCCTGGTGCAGGAGAACGCGAGCCCGGAAGTCCTGCTCGATCTGAGCGACTTCTTCGCAAAGTTGGCGCCGGAAGATCCTAGCCGTTACCGGCACTCGATCGAAGGACCGGACGACATGCCGGCGCACCTGAGAGCGGCGTTGACGCAGGTGCAGCTCACCATACCGGTCAGTGACGGGATCCCGGCGCTCGGGACGTGGCAGGGCGTCTACCTGTTCGAGCACCGTTCGCGGCCACACCGCCGTTCGCTGGTGCTGCACCTGATTGGCGAATGACCGAAGTCGTTACAGAAACTATAAGTCATCGGTGCGAAGCTCCAGCAGCTCGTTGGGGATTTTCGTCATGGACGAAATTCTGAGAGGACAAGTGGCCGGGCTGCTGGCGGAAGCGAAGCGGATCGCCGACGAGGTCGCAAGCTGGCTCTCGGCGCCCGACCCGCTCGATGCCATTGCCGAGGAGACGGTAGCCGAGTTTCACCTTCAGCGCAGACGGATGGAACGCGAGATCGCGGCATGCTCGGCCGGCGTCGGAGCGTCCCTGATGCCTGAGCGGGCGGCAGGACCGGTTTGGTTGTGTGCGGGAGCGATCCTTGGTCTCGACATCGACGACGCAGAGATCATCGCCGACCGTATCGAGGTTGTGGGCGACAGAATCTTCGGGTTGGCTCGGGTGGCCGCCAGACCGGCGATGGTCGACTGACCTACGACAGATCGCGCGAGAGGCGCCTGGCGATCCCTGCGGCGCCCTCCTCGGCCGGGAGCGGAGCGAGAAAGCGTCCGTCGGGTCCGACGAGGATGAGAACGGCCGTGTGGTCGATCGAGTAGGTGCCGTCCGTTCCGGCCGGGTCGACGGAGCTTTGGATATCGTACTCCCGTTCGATCAGTCCGACTTGCGCCGGCGTTCCTGTCAGTCCGATCAGATCGGGACCGAAGTTCCGGACATAGTCGCGCACGACCGACGACGTATCGCGCCTGGGGTCCACGGTAATGAACAAGGGCTGCCGGCGAGCGGCACTCGGCCCGAGAAGCCGCAGCGCGTCGAGGACCGCCGCGAGTGTCGTCGGGCACACGTCCGGGCAGGAGGTGTAGCCGAAATAGAGCAACAGGTAGCGCCCGCGGAAATCCCGGTCGGTGATGCGAGCGCCATCCCCTCGGATCAAGGTCCATGGACTGCCGACGGCGGGAGTGGGCGGGGTCGGACACCCGAGCCACCACAGATAGATCCCGGCCAGGAGAAGCAATGCAGCCGGCGCCGCAAGCGCCGCGGCACACTCGCGGCGTCGGAGCTTTCGTGTCGGCGCGCGCCTCACGGCATCTCGCTCCCGGGAGCCAACCCGCTCAGCACCGAGGCTGCAACGACCGTCAGAAGGCCGACGATGCTTTGCGCGGCGATGCTCCCAACGAGTGCGCGACGGGCCATGTCGGGCGTTCCGCTTACCAGTGCCGGCGCGAGCCGGTAGCGGTTGATCAGGGCGAAGCCGAACAGCAGGAGGAAGAGAGCAGCCTTGGTCATCACCAGCCATCCGTAGGCGGTTCTGACCAGGGCGTGAACGCTGCCGAGGAGCCAGGCGGCTTGCAGCAGGGCCACCGCTGCCAGCAGACCGACCGCCCATTTGCCGACCGGCGAGAACACCCGCGCCGCCGTAGCCCCCGCCTTCGGGGATGCCAGTCGCACCACGATCAGGAGCGGTAGCAGACCACCGATCCAGACCGAGGCGGCGAGCACATGGATCACCTCGAGCTGGAACAGGGGACCGTAGCCGCCTCTTGCCATTCCGTGCCCGTGTGCCGCCTCGGCGGCGACGCAGGCGAGTGCCGGGACAACGGCCCAGCGAGTGGTCAGCAAAGTGCCCGTCGCGAGGAGCAGCAATGCCTGCAAGGCGACGACATGCCCGAAGCTGGTCTGGGCCAGAACCGGCCACAGTGCGCGCCATGTGGCGAACCCGTCGGTGCCGGCGATTGCCGCCGTCTGTTCGACCGTCCAGGCGGCAAGGCCCGCGCAGGCGGCGGCGAGGCTGAGCATGACCCAGCGCGCGAGTGCGGCACCGACCCACGCGGCATCGCTCGGATCCATCCGCTCGCACGCAGGCGGTGCGACGGCGATGCGGAACACCAAGGCACCCCCGAGCGAGAGGACGCCGGCGACGAACGAGGCGCGCCCGAGCGTGAGCGGCCAGCCGCCTTGCAGCACGAAGGCCGCGTCCGTCATGCGTCAGCGCGTCACGGTAAACGTGAAGCTGCCCTCCGTCCTGTGGGTGTCGGTGGCGGTCGCGCGCCAGGTCACCCGGTAGAGGCCGGGCGCGATCGGCTTGAGAGCGACCGCGAGCCGGGCATCACCGCCGTCGAGGTGAGCGGGTCCGGTGTCGACGCGCGCGCCGGCTGCATCGGTGACCGCGATCGTGCTGAACGTCGGCTCGACGCTCTCGGTGAAGTCGATTGTCACCTCGTTGGGCGCGGTCGCTACCGTGCTGCCGACGCGCGGCGTCGCGGTTCGAAGAAAGGCATGCGCCTCTGCCGTGTTTGCGGCGAGAATCATGGCAACGGTCGCCGAGGCCGGACGGATCTGGATCATGGGAAGATCGGCTTTCCGAGCGAGTGGGGATAGAGATCGTCGAAGAAGAAGTGCACCAGCCCGACGGCGCCGACATTGGTCCCCGCTGTCCGGTTCAGCGGGATCAGGGCCTCGAGCCCGATCTCTCCCCACCAGGTGAGATAGATCACGCCAGGTGCCGCGGTCCATACGGTGCCCTGCGTGCTCGGCGAGGACGCCGACGACGACCAGTTGAACTCGATGAGCGGGATCATGTCGTCGAGCCAGCCGGGCAGGCCGAGATCGTGCACCTGCGACTGCAGGTAGGAGAGGCTGTACTGGACCGAGAACGAGCCCGCCCAGGCATTGTTGTTGCCGTTGTTGTATTGGGCCGGCAGCCCAGAATTGAACGGGTTCGAGGCCGAGCTGCCCACAGGGAGCGATGGCTGCTCGAGCTTCAGTTCCCTATCGGCGACCGTGTAGCTGAGCTCACCGGTCAGTGCCAACGGTCGCAGCCAGCCGATCGGCAGATCGCCGAGTCCTTTGCCGCCATAAAGCGTCGGCGACGTCGAGCCGTCCGAGTCGCCACCGACATGCGTGGTGCCGGTGCCGCCGAGCTCGCGGATCACGCCGAGCGAGATGACGGTCTCATGCGGGCCATTGGTGTAGGCCTGCCACTTGCCGGTGACGAAGAGGTTCTCCCAGCCATACTCGGTTCCCGCCGCTTCGGTATCGATGATGTTGTAGCCGCCATTGAGGATCAGCGCGGTGTCCGGCGTGATCGTCTTGTCGTATTCGAAGCCGAGATCGACTTGATGCGCCGGGCCGGCGCCACCACTGGCGCCGAGCCTGGTGGTGGTGAAGGACGGGAGCGAGGCCTCGTCGCCCACGCCCGGATCGTCGAAATTCAGCGTGACGGGGAAGACGCGCGCGCCGGCGACGACGTGCGCTCTCGCCGGCGAGGCGCCGAGGGTCAGTGCCGGAACGGCGGCGAGAGCCACCGCCCGGGCGATGTCGAACGTTCGCATGTGCCGGGTCCTGGTCGGAGGGATGCCGGCGCCACCGCGGGCAGCGCGATGCTTCGTCTCAGACCAGGTTTGGAGGTCCGCGCGGCGAGCCGACACGGACGATCGCGGGAGGTGGGCCGCGCGCCGGCGGGGGCGCCAGCGCGTGGCTCGCTCGCGTTGGCGGCGGAGCCGGGAGCGCCGCTTGCGGCCCCATCACGGGGACGGGCGCTGCGAGCGCCAGGCTGAGCGGGCAGGTCGCGTCGTCCGGGGCGTGCGGCCGATGCGGGCAAGCAGACCTGCCGCCGCCAGTAAGTTCCGAAGCCAGCGCTGCTCGGCGTGCTGCATTCGGAACGAACGTTAGTGGCTCCGCCCGGCCGGCGGCAAGCCGCGCGGGCGGTGGAGTGCAACCGGCGCCTGTTGTATGAGGGCGGCATGGCCGAAGACCCCTACAAGGTGCTGGGCGTCGCCCGCGACGCCTCGGCGGCCGACATCAAGCGTGCCTTCCACAAAGGGGCCAAAAGGTGGCATCCGGATCTCAACCCGGGCGACAAAGGGGCGGAAGCCCGGTTCAAGGCGATCACGCTCGCCAACGAACTGTTGTCGGACGCCGATCGCCGTGCCGCCTTCGACCGTGGCGAGATCGACGCGAGCGGCCAGGCCAACCAGCCGCCACCGAACTATCGCAGCTATGCCGAAGGTGCGGGGGGCGGCCGCTACCGCGGCGACGCCGGATCGGCCGGGTTCACGGAGGCGGACCTAGGCGACATCTTCGGCGACCTGTTCGGCCGGCAGACGCGTCCGGGGGGTCCAGCGGGCGGCCGGGACGAGATCTACGCGCTGTCGGTCGACTTCCGCGACGCGGTCAACGGGGCGACAAAAAGACTGACCTTGCCGGATGGGCGAAGCCTGGACGTCAAGGTGCCGGCCGGCCTTGAAAGCGGGCAGACCCTGCGGCTACGCGGCAAGGGTGCGGCGGGGACCGGCGGCGGGCCGCCCGGCGACGCATTGATCGAAGTGACGGTGGACGCGCACCCGTTCTTTCGCCGCGACGGAAGTGATATCAGTCTGGATCTGCCGGTGACGCTCCGCGAGGCGGTGCTGGGCGCCAGGATCACGGTACCAACACCGCGCGGCCCGGTGACGATGACGATCCCAAAGCACTCGGACAGTGGACGGCAACTGCGCCTCCGCGGTCGCGGCGTCCCGGCCCATGCGGGTCAGGAGGCGGGCGACCTGTATGTCACACTGCGCGTGACGATCGGCACGCCCGAGCCAAGGCTTGAGGAACTCCTGCGCGAAACACCGGAGGGCGCAGATCCACGGCGCGAGATGATGGAGGCCGGATGATCGACGTCGAGACGCTGTGCGCGGTTGTGCAGGGAGTCCGGCGCGAGGATGTGGAACGCTGGGTAGGGGAAGCCTGGGTCAGACCGGACGGCGCGCCGGATCGCTGTCTGTTTGCCGACATCGACGTCGCGCGTGTGCGCCTGATCGTCCAATTGCGCGACCATCTGCAGTTGGACGAATTGGCTCTCCCGGTGGTGCTGTCGCTGATGGACCAGCTCTACGAGGAGCGCCGCCGGCTCCGGCGGATACGCGACGTGTTGGCCAACCAGGTCGGCGCCGAGACCAGACGAGAGGTGCTGCGGCTCCTCATTTCGGAGGTCTGACGGAAATGTCACCAGCGGCCGCCCGCCGCAGGATGACCCACAGCGCCTCGTCCTCGAAGTCGGCCACGATCTGATTTGCACCGGCTTCGCGGAGGTGTTCGGCTCGGCTGACCGTGATCCCGACCGTGAAAATCCCGGCGCGGGACGCCGACGTGACGCCGGTGATGGAATCCTCGAAGGCGATCGCCCGGTCGGCATGGCCGCCGAGAAAAGCTAAGCCCGTCAGGTAAGGCAGCGGGTCGGGTTTGGGCCGATCGAGCTCCGGGCCGATCACCAGGCGCGGCAGCAGGTGGGCGAGGCCGAGCCCACGCAGCATCGTCTCGCCGTTGGCGCGTGGCGCGTTGGTGACGACGCCCACCTCCACCTCGATCTCCTGCGCCCAGGCGAGAAGTTTCTGCAGCCCCCTGGTCGGCGTCAGCGTCTGCAGCGACTGACGGAAGAAGTGCTCCTTGCGGTCGGCAAGCTCGCGACGGGCCACCTCGTCGAGATCGGGGAACAGCCAGGCCGTGATCGCATCGTTCGGTTGCCCGATGATCCTTGCCTCGAAGGCGTCCCTGCTGACGGTGCGGCCGAACGGTGCGAGCAGTTCGAGGAACGCTTCGTGGTGCAGATGGTCGGTGTCGACGAGGGTGCCGTCGATGTCGAACAGCAGGCAGAGGTTCGGGTTCATCGAGCTTCACTCACTGGGCGCGTTCCCAGCCGCGTTCGGCTTCACGCCAGTAGGCCAGCGCGTGGCCGGCCTCCTTTCCGGCTGTCCAGCGAAGCCGTGCGGCGGCGACCGCGTCCGGATCGCGGCCGTCGAACAGGTCGAACACGCGCGCGAAGCGGCTGACGTGCCGGCTCCCCTGTCCGAGGAGGAACAGGAAGTCGGCGCCGTTCGGGGCGCCCGTTTCGAAGGCGTCATCCTGCGTGAGCCAGACGGGTTGCAGGTCGGCCTCCCCCATCCGTTCGGTGCCGTGCGGCAGCCACTCGATGTCGGTCTGCTGCCAGAGCGCTTCGTCCAGCGCACGAAGCCGCTCGGCGTCGGAGGCAAGCACGACCGCGCGATGGCCGGACCCGAGTGTTCGCCCGAGCAGCCTGGTCAACGCGCGTTCGGCCGTCTGCCGAGTGAGATGATAGAATCCGACGTCCGTCATCGCTTCCCGTCGTGGCCGCCCTCGTAATGCTCGGCCACCAGCCGATCGAGTAGCCGGACGCCGAACGCGGTGGCCCCCTTGGGCACGGTCGGCTGGTCCTTGCTGGCCCACGCAGTGCCGGCGATGTCGAGATGCGCCCAGGGCACCTCGCCCACGAAGCGCTTGAGGAAATGTGCTGCCGTGATAGAGCCGCCGGGACGGCCGCCGATATTCTTCATGTCGGCAATCTGGCTCTCGAGCGCCTTGTCGTAGGCGTCGTCAAGCGGCATCCGCCAGACCTTCTCGCCCACCGCCTCGCCCGCCCTCGAAAGCCGTTGCGCGAGGTCGTCGTCATTGGCGAACAGGCCGGCATATTCGTGGCCGAGGCCGACGACGATGGCGCCGGTCAGCGTGGCGAGATCGACGATGGCGCTTGGCTTGAAACGATCCTGCGCGTACCAGAGCACGTCGGCGAGCACCAGACGGCCTTCGGCGTCGGTGTTGATGACCTCGATCGTCTGCCCGGACGCGCTCCTGACGACGTCGCCCGGGCGCTGCGCCTCGCCCGAGAGCATGTTTTCGACCAGGCCGAGCAGACCGACCGCGTTGACCCGTGCGCGACGGCCGGCGAGTGCCGTCATCAACCCGGCGACGGTGCCGGCGCCGGCCATGTCCCACTTCATGTCTTCCATGCCGGCGGCCTGCTTGATCGAAATGCCGCCGGAATCGAACGTGACGCCCTTGCCGACGAAAGCGATCGGCGCTCCGTCGCCGCCGCCGTTCCAGCGCATGACGACCATACGCGGCTTCTTCTCGCTGCCCTGGGCGACGCCGAGCAGGGCACCAAAGCCGAACTGCTCCATCTCCTTGCGGCCGAACACCTCCACCTCCAGCCCATCTCCCGCCAGCGCCTCGCAGCGTTCGGCAAAGACGGCGGGAGTGAGGACGTTGGCGGGTTCGCTGACCAGCTCGCGGGTGAGGAACACGCCGCGCAGGACGGCGCGCTCACGCTCCCAAGCCCGCGCTGCTGCGTCCGGATCGTGGACGAGAATCGCAACGTGGGCGAGCCGTGGCTTGTCCTCGTCCTTCTGTTTCGTCCGGTAGCGGTCGAAGCGCCAGGACCGCAGCGCGCTTGCGATCGCCGCGTGCACGGCCAATCCGTCCGTTAGCCCGTCGGCGGCGATCGAGGCTTGCGCCTCGCGCGCCACATGCGGCATCGCGCTTCCGACCGCACGCTCGACCGCACGGGCGTCGGGCGATTGGCCGAGACCGGTCGCGACGACGCGGGTCAGGTTGCCGCCCGGGGCGAGAATGGTGATCTGGCGACCGGACTTGCCGGTGAATTCGGCGGCTTGAAGGGCGCGTCTGATCGCGCCGCCGGTGACTTCGTCGGCGGCAACTTGCAGGCCGCTCGGCTCGGCATCCTCGGCCACAAGCAGGACGAGTGCGCCGCTGGCCGGAAGAACGGCTTGGGTGAAGGAAACGTCTAGCATGGACAACTCCGGCCGATACCAAACCAACCTAGCAGCGTGAGGGCTTAAGGCCAGGGGCCTGCCCCTGGACCCGCCAAGGGCAGTCGCCCTTGGAACCGTGCCTTTTGCAACGGCGGGCGGGTGCGCTTATCTCGGTCCATGGTTGACACTTCCGACGAGGCACTGCTGTCGCTCGCGGCCGATCTCGCGCGACGCGCAGGTGCGGCCATCCTCAGCGTGCGGATGCGCGGGTTCGAGGTCCAGACCAAGGCCGACCGGTCGCCGGTGACGGAGGCCGATACCGCCGCCGAGACGATCATCGTCGAGGGCCTGCGCCGGGCGACGCCCGACATCCCGGTGATTGCAGAAGAGGAGGTCTCGTCGGGACGGGTCGAGACGCGTACGCTCGAGGCATTCTGGCTGGTCGACCCGCTCGACGGGACGCGTGAGTTCACCGCTGGCACCGACGACTTCACCGTCAATATCGGGCTGATCCGCCAGGGTCGTGCGGTGATCGGCGCCGTCGGTGTGCCGGCGCGCGGCGAGCTGTTCTGCGGCATCGTAGGCGTGGGCGCCTTCAAGCGCGACGTTACGGGTGAGCGGCGCATTGCGGCGCGGGTGCCGCCGGAGGCCGGCCTCGACGTGCTGGCGTCGCGCCACCACGCCAACGACGAGCGGCTCGGCGACTTCCTGCGCGACCGCCGCGTGGCCTCGATCGGCAACATCGGCTCGTCGGTCAAGTTCCTCTACCTGGCCGAGGGCCTGGCCGACCTCTATCCGCGGTTCGGCCGCACCATGGAATGGGACACCGCAGCACCGCAGGCGGTGCTGGAGGCGGCAGGCGGCGCGGTGCTGCGCACCGATGACGGTTCGCCTCTGCGCTACGGAAAGCCCGGCTTCGAGAACCCGGCCTTTATCTGCACCGGCCGGCTGCCCGGATGACCGAACGCCTGGTGGCGGACGCCACGGGCATCGATCGGGCTGCGTCGCTGCTTCGCTCCGGCGCACTGGTCGCCTTCGGCACCGAGACCGTCTACGGGCTCGGGGCGGACGCCACCAGCGAGCAGGCGGTGGCCAGGATCTTCGACGCCAAGGGACGCCCCCACTTCAACCCGCTGATCTGCCATCATCCGAGCGCCGCGGCGGCGTTCGACGAGGTCGAGGCCGATTGGCGCGCCGAGGCGCTGGCGAGTGGGTTCTGGCCTGGACCGCTGACCATGGTGCTTCGCCGCCGCCCGTCGTGCCGGGTGGCACTGCTGGCCGGCGCCGGACTGTCGACGATTGCGGTTCGAGTGCCGGCAGGCCGGGCGGTCGCGTCACTGCTCGACGCTGTCGGCAGGCCGGTGGCGGCACCCTCGGCGAACCGGTCCGGGCGGGTCAGTCCGACCACGGCAGCCCACGTCCAGCACGAACTCGACGGACGGATCGCGGCCGTGCTCGACACCGGCGCTTGCGCCGTCGGGCTCGAAAGCAGCGTCGTCGATCTCACCGGGCCGGTCCCGGTCCTCCTGCGTCCGGGCGGCGTCGATGCGGCGGCGATCGAGCGCGTGGTGGGACGGCTGGCGCGCGGTATCACGCCTGCGCAGGCCGAGGCGACCCGCGGCCTGCGCTCGCCCGGGCTGATGGTGTCGCATTACGCACCCGTGCTGCCGCTGCGTCTCGGCGCCGTCGAGACCGCGGACGACGAGGCGTTGCTGGGCTTCGGAGGGTGGCTGCCGGCCTCCTCGCTGACCTGGAACCTGAGCGAGACGGGGGACCTCGTCGAGGCGGCGTCGCGGCTTTATGCCGGGCTTCGCTTTCTCGACGCCGAAGGGAGTAGAATGGGTCTCAGGCGAATCGCGGCGATGGCGGTTCCGGCCAGCGGGCTTGGGGCGGCCATCCGCGACCGGCTCGAACGGGCCGCAGCGCCGAGGTCAGATTGAGCGTTCGGACACATCATGCCAGCTCCGTCGATCGATCCGAAGGAACTCAAGACGCTGTCGGACATCCTCGCCCTCGTGCTGGAGGACCAGCCGGGCCAGTCGAGCTCGGCGCTCGAGGCGCTGCGGTTCCGCGCACGGCGCAGCGGAATCACCGGCGGCGCGCTGAAGAATCTGTTCGTCGCCATCGCCAACGACCCCCCGCCTCCCAAGGCACGCGCCGTCAAGGAGGGAGCTCCGACGCGTGCGCCGCGTGGCAAGGCCGCCTCGGCTGCGGCCGAAGTGCAGGCAGCGCACGTGCGCATCGCGCAGCTCGCCGCGGACGTTCGCAACCTCGACCTGCAGTTGCGTACGGCGAATGCGTCCGCGGCGACGCTGCAGGCCGAGCTCGATGCGACGCGTCAGGCCTATGCGCATGCGCGCTCGGCACTCCGCCGGATCGAGACCGCGCGCGTGGACCAGCGCGGCAAGACGGCGCTGATGTGCGGGATGGCAGGCGGCGGCATCGTGCTGGCGTGCGTCCTGATCCTGCACCTGGCGGGCTTCCCGCTTTGATGCAGGAGCTTGGAACGTATCGTGAATGCCGGCGTTGGAGTGATCATGACAGACAATCCGAAGATCGATCTGGCGAACGAGCAGGCGCAGCCGTCGAACGCGCAGAAGGACCCGAGCGACTGGACCACCGGCGGCGAGACCATGACCGGCGCGCAGGCGTCCTATCTCAAGACCTTGTGCGAGGAGGCGGGCGAAGACTTCGATCCATCGCTGAGCAAGGCCGAAGCCTCCAAACGCATTGACGCGCTGCGCCACAGCACGGGCCGCGGTGTCGACCACTGAAGTCGCAGAGCCTGGGGCTTGAACCGAGCGTCGGGCGGCGCCCTGGTCATCTCGCAAGAAGCTCGAACGCACGGTCCAGATCGGCAATCAGGTCGGTAATTGATTCCAGCCCCACGTGGATGCGGCAGAGGGGTCCAGCGGCCTGCAACCCGTGTGAGCGCACGATGTTGCCGGTGATGGTGGTGGCGAGGCTTTCGAAGCCGCCCCATGACCAGCCTTTGGCGAACAATTGCAGCGCGTCGACGAAGTCGTCGGCGTCGCCGACCGAGTATGCGGACTGCAGTTCAATCGCGAACAGGCTCGCACTACCCGTGTAGTCACGTTGCCAGAGCGCGTAGCCGGGATCGCCTTCCAGCGCCGGATGCAGCACGCGCGCAATCTCTGGCCGCTGCTTCAACCATGCCGCGATCTCCACGCTGTTCCTTCCCTGGCGATCAAGCCGGACGGCCAGTGTGCGCAGGCCCCGCAGCGTGAGCCAGCAATCGTCCGGGCTGGCGCTTTCACCGAAGGTGAGCGTGGCGTCGCGCAGACGCCGCCAGAGCGCCTCCTCGCTGACGGTGAAAGCGCCGAGCAGGACATCGGCGTGACCGCCGGCATACTTGGTCAGTGCCTGGACCGAGATGTCGGCGCCGTGCGCGAACGGCTGAAAGATGCCCAGGCCCCAGGTGTTGTCGAGCATCAGCAGCGCGCCGTGCGCGTGCGCGATCGCGGCGAGAGCCGCCACGTCCTGCATCTCGAACGTATTGCTGCCTGGGCTTTCGGTCAGCAGCAGCCGCGTCGCCGGCCGGAACAGTGTCGCGAGTTCGGCGGCCGGCCAGCGTGGATCATAGTAGGTGGTGTCCACACCGAAGCGGCCCAGCATGTCGTTGCACAGGCGGCGAGTGGGACCGTAGGCGCTGTCGACGACGATGATGTGATCGCCCGACGACAACAGCGCCAGCAAGGGTACGGCGATGGCGGCGAGCCCGGAGCTGACAACCTGACAATGCGTGCCACCTTCGATGGAAGCGATCGCTTCCTGGAGCGCGAACTGGGTGCCGGTGCCGTAGGTGCCATAGCTGAGCGTGTGTTCGTAGCGATGACGTGCGGACTGGCGGAGTTCGCCCATCGTCGGAAAGCATACGGTCGAGCCGCGCTCGACGGCCGGGTTGACCAGACCGTGCGGGCTGCGGCCGAGCTGGACCAGCCTGGTCTCTAGCGCGGGCTCGTCGGTCATGCTGCGTCGGGCTGGGCGTCCGGGTGAGCAAGCGCGTATTCCGTCCACGAGCCATCGAACAGACGGCTGTCGGTGACGCCCACCACATGCAGGCCGAGCGTCAGCACGGCGGCGGTCACGCCGGTGCCGCAAGACGTCACGACCGGGCGCGCTCCCGATACCCCCTGCGAGGCGAACAGCGCCCGCAAGCTGTCCGGCTGGCGAAACCGGCCGTCCTCGTCGAGCAGTGCGCCGAAGGGCAGGTTGCGGCTGCCTGGGATGTGGCCAGACCGGACGCCGGGCCTCGGTTCGGGTATCGATCCATC
Organism: uncultured Acetobacteraceae bacterium; assembly: GCA_964246925.1. Lineage (GTDB taxonomy): Bacteria > Pseudomonadota > Alphaproteobacteria > Acetobacterales > Acetobacteraceae > CAXTPV01. The sequence goes on along the minus strand of CAXTSH010000017.1, from coordinate 24,037 downwards.
GAAGCGCTCGGGCGAGCGGGCATCGAGGATGACGGCCTCGCCGGCGGCCAGACGCTCGATGTCGCCGAGCCCGGCGAGGAGGGCAGCGCGCAGATGCGGCGCGAAGCGAGCGGGCTCCGGGCGTGGGGCTTCGCCGGACACTGTCTCGCCGCCTGCCGCTCGCCAGGCGGGCAATCCGCCGTCGAGGACGTGGACACGCTCGCAGCCAAAGAGACGGAACAGAAACCAGGCGCGCGGAGACGAAAACAGGCGCCGGCTGTCGTAGAGGACGAGCGTGCTGTCGTTGCCGACGCCGAGTTCGCCGGCAAGCCTGGCGAAGCGGCCCGCGGAGGGAACCATGTGCGGCAGTCGCGCTTCCGGGTCGGCGAAGAGCTCGAGGTCCAGGAAGCGGGCGCCGGGGATATGGGCGGCGTGAAATGCCGCGCGGGGGTCAAACGTCTCGCCCGGCATGGCGCTGCTCGCGTCGCACACGACCAGGTCCAGATCGCCGACATGTCGCGATAGCCACCCGGCGTCGACGAGTGCGCCGGTCACTTCCTTCACGCGGCGGCTGGCCTTTCGGCGTATTTCGCGATCAGGCGGCGAAGCGTCGTCGCCCCTTCCTGCCCCTTGACCGAGGTCTTCCAGAGTTGCTCGGCGACGCGCTGATGGGCGGCAACCGCCTCGGCGGCGCCCGTGACGATCGCGATGCCGGTCTGGCGGAGCAGCGAGGCCGTCGGACGAAACGGGTTGACCGCCAGCATCGACCGGTCACGCTGGCGCATGATGCGGAACGAGCCGGTGTTCTCGCCTTGGCGAAGCAGGCCGACCTGATAGCCCATCGGCGGCGTATCCAGCAGCCCGGCAAGTCGCTCCATTTCGGCCACCGCGACGTCATGGCAACGCCGTTCAAGCGCCGGGTCGGCGGGAAGGCCATGCGCGAGACCATGGTGCAGGATTCGCTCGACCGCTTCGACCGACACCAGGGCAATGATGGTCGGCTGGCGCTGCTCGTAGTTGCGTCGCCGTTCCTCGAGCGATGCCAGGGTCGATTCACAGAGGATCGACAGCCCGGGGTCCTGGTCGCCATTGACCTCGACGAAGCGGCGCATCGTGTCGGCGACCGCGCGGTGGTAATCGTCGGACGTTCCAAGATAGGAGCCGTCGCCTCCGATCTCGAGAATGGTGTCGGTGGTCTCCTCGATCTGCCGCAGGCGCTCGAAGAAGGCAGGCTGACGCTGGTAGTATTCCACGCCGATTCCGAGCAGGGACAGGGGAGACACCTTCAGGAGCTCGGCCAGCCGCTGGACGGTGTCCAGCTTGATGACCTCTCCTTTCTCGTAACGGTAAAGGGCCGCGCGCGATATGCCGAGGCGCTGCGCGATCTCGTCCGCCTTCAGGCCGGATTCCAGCCTAAAAGCCTTGAGCTGGTGGCCGATGTCGGTCAAACGCATCGTGTGCTCTGTGCCTTTCGTCGCCCCGGAACCAGTCCGGCCAAACGCCCGTGGCAGGAGTGTCCGAACAGAGCGACATGTCGGCGTTCCGCTCGGTCCGCGCAATCCATATTGGTGCCGAGTCTCCTGAAATGACGGATTTCGCGATGGCTGGCAAGCGATGAACGCGCAGCGTCGCGCGCTGATGCAGGCGCGGTTTATTTCGACGGGAGCCGCTTCGGACGGGCGCTCGACGACGGTGCTGAGCTGGAACCTGATGCACGGCGCCGGGGCGGGCACCGAAGACATCGTGCGACTGGTCCGCATCTTCGCGCCCGACATCGTGCTGATGCAGGAGGCGACGGGTGATATCGACGCGCTTCCCGACCTCATCGGCGGCGACTATGCACGCGAGCCGCTGCCGGGACGCCGGCACGGAGTCGCCTGCTGGAGTGCCACCAGCTTCACGGTCCCGCCGTTTGCGCTTGCCCTGCCATCCGGCGCCATCGTGCATCGGGTGTGCCAGATCGTCGGGCTCGATGGGTTCGCGTTGGCCAACGTGCACCTTTCGCACGGGCAGATGCTCAACCGCCGCCAGCTCCGGGTGATCGCGGCAGCATTGCCCCAGCAGGCCGCCGTGCTGGGCGACTTCAATCTGGTCGGCCCCGTGCTGCTGCCGCAGTTCCGCGACGTCGGACCGCGGGCGCCGACGCACCGGATGGTCGACGTGCTGCCGCTGCGGATCGATCGCTGCCTGGTGCGCGGACTGAGGTGCGAAGAGGCCTACCGTCTGCCTCGAATACGCTCCGACCACCACCCGATCCTGGTGCGCCTGAAGGTCATGGGACCCGACGGGAGCGCGGCGAGGCATTCGGGAGCAAAGCTGTCAGCCGCCGCAAGCGAGGCCCGCTGAAACCTACAGGTATGGCAGCAGGAGCCGGATCGCCGCCTCCCCCAGACGAACGGCCAACGTCCGGCGCTCGATTTCGGCGCGATCGAGCCGGGAGGACATCCGGTCGGCGATCATCGACTCAAGCCGGTCGGCGAGCGCGGTGTCATAGATTTCGAGATTGAGCTCAAAGTTCAGACGGAGACTGCGCATGTCCCAATTCGCACTGCCGATCATGCACCACAGCCCGTCGACGACCATCAGTTTGGAATGCTCGAAGGGCGGCTTGTTGCGCCAGATGCGCACACCTTCGGCGAGCAGCGGTGCGGTGTTCGGACGTGTCGCCCACTCCACCAGGCGTTGGTTGCTCCGCTCGGGGATCACCACGTCGACCTGAACGCCACGGATGGCGGCGAGGCCGAGGGCGGTCACCAGGCGGTCCTCCGGAAGGAAATAAGGTGTCAGGATTCGGATCCGGTTGCGAGCGCAGGCGACCGCCTGAAGCACCAGGAATTCGATCTTCTCGATGTCGCTGTCGGGTCCGGAGGTGACAACGCGCGCATGCGCCTGCCCCGCCTCCGTCAGGGTCGGCGCCATCCAGATAGCCGGATCGAGTTCCTCGCCGGTGGTGAAAGTCCAGTCGCGCGCGAAGGCGTCGGCAAGCTGAGCCACCACGGGGCCGTGCACGGCGAAATTGATGTCACGCACCGGATGGCGCGGCCTGGAGGCGAGCACATTCTCGCTGGCGATATTCATGCCGCCGGTGAAGCCGTGAGTGCCGTCAACGACGAGGATTTTCTTGTGCGTGCGCAGATTGAGGAACGGCATCCGCCAGGGCAGGAACGAATGAGTGAAGCGCCCGACGGGCACGCCTCGACGGCGGAAGGCACGCGAGGCCGCGGACGCGATGTAGCCGCTGCCGATCCCGTCGAGCAGGACGCGGACCTCGACGCCGCGGGCGACGGCCCGCGCACACGCCTCGATGAAGCCATGTCCAGCCGCGTCGTTACGAAAGATGTAGCTGCAGAGGGCGACGGTCCGTTCTGCGGCGTCGATCGCCGCGATCATCACCGGATAGGCAGCGTCGCCGTTCTCGAGGATGGTCAGGCTGTTGCCGGCAAGCATCGGGCGACCGGTGATCCGGCTGCCGGCGCGCTCGAGCGGAGCGAGATGACCGTCCCAGTCGCGTGCTTCGGCACGGTCGCGTCGAGCGCCGCCGAGACGACGATCGACGAGGCGGCGGGCGCGCCTGCGGACCCGGTTGATGCCGAACACCGCGTAGAGCAGACCGCCGAAAATTGGCGAAAGCCAACCGAGTCCGATCCAGGCGGTGGCGGCGCCTGTATCGCGCTTGTGGAGCAGCACGTGCATCGTGACCGCGATCGCAATGAGGATGTCGACGGGTGCGAGGAGTTCGGCGCGCAACGTGCCGAGAGACCCGAGCAGCTTCGCGATCGCGTAGTCCATGGCCGCCATTTGGCGTGGCCGCGGATCGGGGGCGCAAGGCGCCTGAGCGGAAAGGAGGGACGGCGTGTCCGGTGAGACACGCAGGATGCGGACCGGTCGCGCATCGCAAGCGCGTGGCCTGCGCGCCGAGGCGCGGGCGGTCGAGGCGTTGCGTGCGGAAGGCTGGGAGATCGTGGGGCAGCGGGTACGGACGAAAGCAGGTGAGATCGATTTGGTGGCGGTCCGAGACGGGCTGGTCGCGTTGGTCGAGGTGAAGTCGCGGCCGGAACTGTCCGAGGCGGCGATCTCGCTCGGTTCGCGTCAACGCGCGCGACTGATTCGGGCGGCCACCCTTTGGCTTGCCGAAAATCCCGGCTGGGGAGCGGGAGGCGTACGGTTCGACGTTATCGTCGTCGATCGGGACGGCCGCGTACGACGGATCGCGGACGCTTTCCGCGACGAAGGTTGATCAGATTCGGTGGCGACGGGACCGGTGGTGGGCGAGTTCGACCCGATAGGACGCACGGGTCACCGCGTGCCACCCATGAGCGCGGCCATAACGCAGGAACGCCGGACGGTAGTACGCACGATAGATCGGGCGGTAGACCGGTCGCGGCGGAGCCGCGGTCAGCGCTTCCAGCGTGAGCTTGGCGGCCTCGTCCTCGGTCACGACATGCTGGGCGTACGCGGCGATCGGGATCATCCCCGCCAGTCCCGAGGCCAAAGTGCCCATCAGGACAAGGCGTCGGAAGCCATGTGTTCCCATGATCGTCATCCCCCCAAAGTCCCCTCGCCCTGCTTACGGCAGGAGAGCATGGCGGGTAAAGCGTTACGTGAGGTTACTCACGCGGCACCTTGCTCCGGGACGAGACCCTTCTGCGAAAGCAGCGTCTGCAGTTCGCCATTCTGGAACATCTCGGTAACGATGTCGCAGCCGCCGACGAACTCGCCCTGAACGTAGAGCTGGGGGATCGTCGGCCAGTTCGAGAATTGCTTGATGCCGTCGCGCAGCTCCGGGTCCTCGAGCACGTTGGCGGTGTGGAACGCCACACCGACATGGCTGAGGATCTGCACCACTCGCGCGGAGAAGCCGCACTGCGGGAACATCGCATTGCCCTTCATGAACAGCATCACGGGATGAGCGTCGATCTCGGACTGGATCTTGACGAACGCCGGATTCTCGGTGGTGGACATCGCTGGCTCCTCAGGCGGGGGTGGAGGTCTGCAGGGCAAGCGCATGCAGCTCGTTGCCCATGCGGCCGCGCAGTGCGGCGTAGACGATCTGATGCTGCTGGATCCGCGAGCGACCGCGAAAGCTCTCGCTGACCACGGTGCAGGCGTAGTGGTCGCCGTCACCGGCGAGGTCGTCGATCCGAACCTCGGCATCCGGGATCGATGCACGGATCATGGCCTCTATCTCGGCGGCCGACATCGCCATCTCGTGGTCCTTAGCTGCCCATCATCGCGGGAAAGAAGGCCTCGTGTCTCGCCCGCAGCGTCGAGATCGATATCGTGGCGCCGTCTGGCAGTGTCAAACGCTCGCCGCCGGTTCGCCCGATGGCGGTGGCTTGAACCCGCGCACCGGCTGCGGAGTGGAGGATCGGGTCAGGATCGCCTACCGCGAGGACATAACGTGAGCCCTCCTCGCCGAACCAGTATGCGTGCGTCGCGAGGTCGGTCTTGGGCGGTTCGAGCGTGACACCGCAATCGCCGGCCATTGCCATCTCGGCGATCGTGACCAAAAGACCGCCATCCGACACGTCGTGGCAGGCGGCGACCTGACCGCTCGTGATCAGGCCGCGGACAAAGTCGCCCGCATGGCGTTCGGCGCCTGGATCGGGGGTGGGCGGGCTGCCCCATTCGCGCCCGAGGATCTCGCGCAGCCAGAGCGACTGGCCGAGCTCCCCCCTGGGTGTGCCCACCAGGATCAACGCGTGACCGGGCGAAAGCGCGATGCCAGCGGCCCGCGACGCATCCTCGATGACGCCGAGGCCGCCGATCGCGGGCGTGGGCTGGATCGCACGCGCTACGCCGTCGGCGCCACGGGTTTCGTTGTAGAGGGAGACGTTGCCGCTCACGACCGGGAACTCGAGTGCCGCGCAGGCTTCCGCCATGCCTGCGACCGCATCCGCGAACTGGCCCATCACGACAGGGTTTTCGGGATTGCCGAAATTGAGGTTGTCGGTCAGCGCCAGCGGCCTGGCACCGGTCGCCGTGATGTTGCGCCAGGCCTCGATGACCGCCAGCGCGCCGCCCGCCCTCGCGTCCGCGGCGCAGTAGCGCGGCGTGCAATCGGTGGTGAGCGCCAAGGCGCGACGCGAACCGGGCAGGCGGACGATGGCCGCGTCCGCCGTTCCCGGCCGCTTGACGGTCTGACCTCCGATCGCGCTGTCGTACTGATGGTACACCCAGGCGCGCGACGCGAGGTCGGGCGAGCCGACCAGTCGGAGCAGCGCCTCGGCCAGGCCGATCGGATCGTCGGTCGAGCCCAGCGGCAGCGGCGGCGGCGATTTGGCTGTGGGGCGATGATACAGCGGCGCCTTCTCGGCCAGCGGATCCAGCGCGATGTCGGCCTCGACCTCGCCGCGGTGGCGGACCACGATCCGGCCGGTATCCGTCAGCCGGCCGATGATCGCGAAGTCGAGATCCCATTTCTCGAACACCGCCCGCGCCAACTCGGCCCGGTCGGGCCGAAGCACCATCAGCATCCGCTCCTGGCTCTCGGACAGCATCATCTCGTAGGCGCTCATACCGGACTCGCGCTGCGGGACCGCATCGAGGTCGAGTTCGATGCCGACGCCGCCTCGCCCCGCCATCTCGACCGACGACGAGGTCAGGCCCGCAGCACCCATGTCCTGGATGGCCACGATCGCATCGGTCCGCATCAGCTCGAGACACGCCTCGATCAGCAGCTTCTCCGTGAACGGGTCGCCGACCTGGACCGTCGGGCGTTTGGCCTCCGCATCGGCGCCGAACTCGGCCGACGCCATCGTCGCACCGTGGATGCCGTCGCGGCCGGTGCGCGCGCCGACATAGACCACCGGGTTGCCGAAGCCGGCCGCAGCACTGAGAAAAATCCGGTCCCGCGGCGCGATCCCGACCGTCATCGCGTTGACCAGCGGATTGCCGTCATAGGCCGGGTGGAAGTTTACCTCGCCGCCGACCGTGGGCACGCCCACGCAATTGCCGTAGCCGCCGATGCCACGCACGACCCCGTCGACGATCCGGCGGGTCACCGGGTTGGACGGGTCGCCGAAGCGGAGTGCGTTGAGGTTGGCGATCGGCCGCGCACCCATCGTGAACACGTCGCGCATGATGCCGCCGACGCCGGTTGCCGCCCCCTGATAGGGCTCGATGAAGCTCGGGTGGTTGTGGCTCTCCATCTTGAAGATCGCGGCGAGACCGTCGCCGATGTCGACCACGCCGGCGTTCTCGCCGGGACCGTGGATCACCCAGGGCGCCTGCGTCGGCAGTGTGCGCAGCCAGACGCGGCTCGATTTGTAGGAACAGTGCTCGGACCACATCACGCTGAAGATGCCGAGTTCGGTCAGCGTCGGTTCTCGGCCTTGGATCGACAGAACTTCGGCCCACTCGGCGGACGACAGACCGAACTCCCGGGCTAACGCCTCAATCAAGAACAGAGTCCAGCGCCAGACCCGCGAAAAACGGCAGGCCGTCCAGGCCGCCAACCTCCTCGTCGACCATATCCTCCAGGTGAGGCATCAGACCGAGGACACGTCCGTCAAAACCGGCGAGCCCGGCGATGTCGTTGCGGCTGCCGTTCAGATTGTCCACGTAGCGGAAGACCACCCTGCCCTCGCCTTCCAGCCTGGCGAGCGTGTCGTCGTTCGCGACGTAGTTGCCGTCACCATGCGCGAGCGGCGCCCGGATGACCTGGCCCGGCGCGTAGCCGCGCGTGAAGACCGTGTCGGTCCGCTCGACCCGCAGCCGGCAGTCCTGCGCGAGGAAGCGCAATCCGGCATTGCGGAGCAGCGCGCCGGGCAGCAGCCCGGCCTCGGTCAGGACCTGAAAGCCATTACAGACACCCAGCACGTAGCCGCCGCCTCCGGCGAAGGCACGGACCGCGCCCATGATCGGCGAGTGCGCCGCCATCGCACCGCACCGGAGATAGTCGCCGTAGGAGAAGCCGCCGGGCAGGATCAACAGATCAAGGGGCGGAAGGCTCGTTTCCTTGTGCCAGAGCATCGCCGGCCGGCGCCCGGTCGCCCGCTCCAGAGCGAGCACCATGTCGGCCTCGCGATTGGTTCCCGGGAATATAACGAGCCCGGCTCGCATCACCGATTGCAGGGAAAGGCTGCGTGCAGCGCGTCGAAGGTGGGGACGATCGCTGGCTTGCCGAGGTTTTCGCTGTGAGACCGAAGATACGCCACCACGGTCGAGTGGAGCTGGTTGACGGTGGTTTCGGTCGGAATGCACGTACTGCCGGCAAAGCCATGACCCTGCTGGTCGGTCATGTGCTTCTGCACCGCCTCAATCCCGTCCGCGACGCCGCTGATGTAGCCTTCACAGGCCTGTCGCGCCCGGTCGCCGGCGCAGATCGACATCAGCCTGGCGCCGGTCAGCTTCGAGATCCGCTGCGCCGAGGCGGGAGCCGATGCGAGGGCCATTGCGAGGGCAACGGCGAACGGAACCGTACGGATCATGGCTTGAGCTCCACCGCGAAGGTCTCGATGACGGTGTTGGCCAGCAGGCGACGCGCCATCTCCTCGGCCCTTGTGCGTGCCTCGCCGGCAGGACCGTCGGGAAGGGCAAGTTCGATCACCTTGCCGGCACGCACCTCCCCCACCTCAGAATAGCCGAGCTGGTGCAGGGCGACGCCGATGGCACGCCCCTGCGGGTCGAGGACGCCGTCCTTGAGCATGATGGTCACGACCGCTTTCACGCGACCTGCTTCACTGCATCAGCTCCGGACCCTTCATGTCGGAGTTCCCGGCCTCGGGCAGGATGCCGAGCCGGCGGGCAACCTCCTGATAGCCCTCCTCCACGCGGCCGAGATCGCGGCGGAAGCGATCCTTGTCCAGCTTCTCGTTGGTCTTGGTGTCCCAGAGCCGGCAATTGTCGGGGCTGATCTCGTCGGCAAGGACAATGCGCATGTCCTCGTTTTCCCACAGGCGCCCGTATTCAAGCTTGAAGTCGACGAGCGTGATGCCGACCCCGAGGAACAGGCCGGACAGGAAGTCGTTCACGCGCAGCGTGATCGAGACGATGTCGTCCATGTCGGCGGTGCTCGCCCAGCCGAAGGCCGTGATGTGCTCCTCGGCCACCATCGGATCGCCGAGCGAGTCGTTCTTGTAGCTGTACTCGATGATCGACCGCGGTAGCCGGGTCCCCTCGGGAATGCCGAGCCGCTTGCTCAACGACCCGGCGGCAACATTGCGGACGATGACTTCGAGCGGGATGATCTCGACCTCGCGGATGAGCTGCTCGCGCATGTTCAGGCGGCGGACGAAGTGCGTCGGCACCCCGATCTCCTGCAGCCGCAGCATCAGATGCTCGCTGATCCGATTGTTGAGCACGCCCTTGCCGGTGATGACGCCCGACTTGGCGCCGTTGCCGGCCGTGGCGTCGTCCTTGAAGTACTGCACCAGCGTGCCCGGCTCGGGTCCTTCGAAGAGGATCTTTGCCTTGCCCTCATACAGCTGTCGACGCCGCGCCATCAGGGGCTCCAGTAACGGTTTCCAAAGGGTCGTGCCTAGCACGCTTTTCGCGTGACCCTTTGGTGGGGTCCTAGGGGTGTCATGTCGAAGACATGCCTCTGGCATGGGCCCCTAGATCTTCACTTCCTCGAACCCCGCCCGGTCGGGCGGACCAGCCGTGAAAAGCCAGTGCGGCTTATCCCGCGTTGCCCCCGGTCCCGGCACTCCGAGCAGGGATGATGACGATGTCCCGAAACCGGTGCGAGGCGGGATGTTCATCTCGCTTCCCGCCGGCAGCGAGCGGTCTGACATGAGCGCCGGCCAGTCCCCCCAGTCCGGCGGCTCGGGCAGGCGGGCCTTGTCGAACCGCGGCAGGTGACGCGCGATGCGCGGCGTGTGCGGATCGTCCGGCTCGCCCGCCGCCAGCATGTGCAGGCCCGGCGGGAACGGATGCATTTCCGGGTGCCCATACCCCAGCCCGCGCAGGAACCAGGCGCCGTCCCGGTCGGCCACGACCATGTTGAAGGAACGCCATGAGGCGGCCTCGATCTCGGCGACACGACGAGCACCGGCCTCGGCGTTGTTCTCTCGAAGTGCCAGCAGCGGCAGTTCGCCGCGGCTGCGCTTGTTCGGCGCCGGCCCCAGCGATCCCACGCGATTGAGCACGACGGCAACGACACCGGCCGCATTGATCCCCTTCCATGTACCACCACCGGCAACATCAAGGCCGCCGATGACGTCTGGCTGGTCGGGCCAATGCGCGGCCGGCCATTCCCAGGGACGATCCAGACGCTCGTCGCGGTTGGCGCCAAAGAGCAATGGCCAAGCCGCGCCGGGGCGCAGAAAGAAGACGACGGTGCACACCGGGTCCTTCTAGCCAACCGGCGCGTCAATACCAATGGGCACCGGCAGAACGGCGACCTCACGTCGTGTCAGCCGAGCAGCAGCAATCCGCCGAGGGCCAGCACAAGGGCCGGCGGCATGATCGCGGCGCCTCGACGCAAAAACGTGCCGAAGCCGACCTCCAGACCCTCCCGGCGCAGGGCCGTCAGCCACAGAATGGTGGCCAGCGAGCCGGTGACGGACAGGTTTGGACCAAGATCGACGCCCACCAGCAGCGCGTCCGTCACCTGCCGCGGCACGTGAGCGTTGGCGACCGCATGCCCGGCGATCAGCCCGGCCGGCAGGTTGTTCATCAGGTTACACAGGATCGCGAGCAGGGTGCCGGCGCCGGCGGCGGTCGCCTCGGTCGATCCTTGGGCGCCGCGATGCAGCAGTCGGGCGAGCTGGGCCAGCACGCCGGTCTGCTGCAGGCCTTGCACCAGGACGAACAATCCGGCCACCAGAGGCAGCACCAGCCATGACACACCGCGGAGCGTCGGCCACGGCTCTTCCCGCTTGGCGATCAGCACCAAAGCCATTGTCGCCAGGCCGGCGAGCGCCGTCGGCAGGCCGAGTGCCACGCCGACGCTGGAGACTGTCAGCAGCACCAGCGCGGTGACGAAGATGCCGATGGCCGCTGTCTTGCCGCCGGCAGACAGCGGCGGCTGCTCGACCTGCGCGTTGATCGGCCCACGCAGGAAGGATCGTTCGAGCAACAGCAGCACGGCGAGCGTGGCAGCGATCGACAGGGCGGACGGCAACAGGAAATGACCGAGCCAACTCGGCAGCGCCGGCATATGCCTGCCGTACAGCACCAGATTGGCCGGGTTGCTGATCGGCAACACGAACGAGGCGGCGTTGGCGATGAAGGCGCAGATGAACAGATAGGGCAGCGGCTCGGCCTGCGCCGCCCGGGTGGCGACGAACACCGCAGGGGTCAGCACCACGGCGGTGGCATCGTTGGACAAGAACGCGGTCACGATCGTTCCGACAGCGTAAATGAGCAGGAACAGCCGCCGGGCCGAGCCACGGGAGTGCCGCACCGCGCCTGCAGCCAGCCAGTCGAACAGTCCCTCGCGCCGTGCGACCTCGCTGAGCAGCATCATGCCGATGAGGAACAGGTAGACGTCGGTGCCCTCCAGTGCGGCGTGCAGCGCGCCCCGCCACGGCAGCAGTCCGGCTACGACCAGAGTGACAGCACCCCCGACTGCCCAGATCGCCTCCGGCAGTTGCCAGGGCCGCACGATGACACCGGCGGTCGCCAGACCCGCCACGCACCAGGTCGCGACGTCGGCCCCTCCGATCGCCTGCAGCGCGGTCAAGTGGCGGTCGCCGCGGCGACCGACGGGCTTGTCGTCTCCGCCTCACCGGTCTCCGGCATCAGCAGCAGGCAGAACACGAACGCCGCCAGCGCCACCGCGGCAAGCGACAGGAAGCCCGCCGGATAGCCGAAGCCCTGCACGACATAGCCGCCGGCGACGTTGCTCAGCGAGGCGCCGACACCGACGGCCAGTGCCACGACACCCTGCATCAGGTTGAAGCGTCCGGTGCCGCGGGTCAGGTCGGATGCGATCAAGACGGAGATCACGCCAAAGATGCCGGATGCGACACCGTCAAGGAGCTGGATCGCGACCACGCCATAAGGGTCGGTGGTGAAGGCGAACAGCACGCCGCGCACCGGCAGGATTGCCAGGGCCGCGAGGAAGATCGGCTTGCGGCCGATGCCGGCCCGCATCGCACGGCCGACGCCGAGGGCGATGCCGGCCATCACCAGTTGCGCGGCTATGATGCAGGCGCTGAGCGCCAGGGTATCGGTGCCCGGGTGCTTCCTGGCCAGGACCTGGCCGGCGAACGGCAGCATGGCCGCGTTGCCGGCGTGAAAGAGAATGACCGAGCCGATGAACGCCGCGACATCGCGCCTGCGGAGCAGCGCACCGATGGACATTGGCGCGCAGGCGCCGGACCGATCCCCGCCGCCGCGCGCCAGCTCGTGGTCGACCTCGCACGGGTTGATCAGCCTGACCGAAGCAGCACTCGCCGCAGCGAAGACGCACACCAGGTAGTAAATCCATCGCTGGCCGAGAGCGTGGCCAAGCCCGCCGGCCAGCGCCGCCGCGAAGAAGGAACCGGCATGGTTGAAGCCTTCGTTGCGGCTGATGCGCGACGGCATCAGCCGGCGCCCGACGATGCCGAGCGACAGTGCGGCGATCGCCGGCGGAATGACAGCCGAGGCGGCCCCCAGCATGGCCTGCGCCATCACCACCGGCCAGAAGCCATGGCACGCCACGATCAGCAGGCAGCCGACCGCGATCAGCAGCCCCGCGACGGCGATCAGCAGCCGCTTGGCGCGCGACGCGTCCACCAGCAGACCGGCCGGAACCTGGCAGATCGCGGCGGCGATCGAGCTCGCCGCCATCGCGATCCCGATCGGTCCGGGCGACCACCCGCGCGGACCGGCCAGAAACACCGACAGATAGGGGCCGACCCCGCCCTGAACGTCGGCCATCAGGAAGTTGACCAGCTCCAGACCGCGAAGGCTGCGTCGCGAGGGATGAGGCTCCACCCGATGTCAACGCGGAGGCGGTGGTGCCGCGAGAGGAGCGAGTTGCTCGGGGGACCTCCCGATCGCCTGCGCGCCGATGGCACGTCCAAGGCAGCTCTCCACTCCGTCGCCGCGCACGGCGATCTCCTTGCCCGTGCCGGTCTCCCCGGCGATCAGGACGGTCGCCTCGCTGTCGGCAAGCAGCCCGATCGTCTTCTGGACCTCGCGCATCGCGGACGAGGCGCCGACCAGTTCCTGTCGGGGCTCCCTTGGGGCAGCTCGCGAAGCCGCCACGCCCGTCGGCAACATCCGCCGGAGCAGTGCCGCCAGATCGGTCCGGCCGACCGGTTTGGTCAGATGGTCGGCAGCTCCCAGCCGCATCGCCTCGATCGTGTTGTCGGCAGTCGCGACCGCCGTCAGCACTGC
>CAXTSH010000017.1:9449-10683 GCA_964246925.1 uncultured Acetobacteraceae bacterium | reverse complement strand
CCAGCCGCATCGCCTCGATCGTGTTGTCGGCAGTCGCGACCGCCGTCAGCACTGCGACAGGCGGTGGTGCGACTGTCGCGCGGATACGCGACAGGATCTCCAGACCCTCCATGCCCGGCATGCGCAAATCAAGCAGAACGGCATCGACCTGACGATGCGTGAGCAGCTCGAGTGCCGCGCTGCCGCTTGCCGCCTCGACCGGCGCATGACCGAGGTCGGTCGGAGACTGAACCCTGACGGCGCGCAGTGCGGCGTCATCGTCGACGACCAGGACGGTGGGCATGGAAGTGCGGCAGTTCCAGCACGAAGGCGGCGCCCCCGGGACCCGCCCGGCTCGGCCAAGTGAAGAGATCCGTCATGAGCTTCGGCCATGTCCCGGGCAATGGCGAGGCCAAGCCCGGTGCCGTCCGGTCGCGAACGCTCGAACAGCCGGGAACGGAGCGCCGGATCCACACCGGCCCGGTGCCGGTGACCGTCATACGGACCCGAGCCGCCTCGATCGCGGCTCGCACCTGAACCCTGCCACCTGGCGGCGTGTGCCGGATGGCGTTCAGAAGCAGGTTGTCCAAGGCACGGCGGATCAGTTCCGGATCCAGGCACGCCGTCAGGACTGGGTAGTCCACCGTCAGGCTGACGCTGCCTGCTTCAGTCCGGTCGCGATGCTCGCGTGCGACCCCGTCCAGGAACTGCCGCAGATCCACTTCACGCCGTTCGGGTGGCCTTCGCTGCATCATCGCGAGCAGCTCCGCCAGCAGCCGGTCGACGCGGTCGATCTGGCCGAGACTGGCTTCGAGCGCCGGCCGGTGGCGCGCGGCATCGCCGGCCAGCACGTTCTCGGCTCCGAGCCGCAGCGTCGCGATCGGGTTGCGCACTTCGTGAGCCACGCGGCCGCGACTCGACCGAGGGCAGCAAGGCGTTCGGAGGCGGCAACCCGGGCCGCCATGTCGGCTGCGCGTGCGCGTGCCCGGGACAATCGCCGGCCCGCATCGTTCAGCGCCGTCACAATCCGGTCCAATTCGCTCTCGCCTGTCCGCGGCAGCACAGGCAATTCCTCGATGTCGTGGGTCGCGAGTGCGGACCGGTTCCTTCGTCACTCGGGAAGGCATAGGCGAGAGACCCCGCCTCGCCGGACCAGATGCCGCCCTCCACGCCCGATTGTCCGGACGAACCGGCCGCCACCACCGGGATGAGATCGTGTCCAAACCTCCCTGCGGACGCGCCGCTTCCGTCCCAG
>CAXTSH010000017.1:0-9349 GCA_964246925.1 uncultured Acetobacteraceae bacterium | reverse complement strand
CGGCGACATAGAAAGCATACCGGTCCCTGATCGTGTCGCACGCCCCGGCAACGACGGCGTCCCCGCGCTCCATCTGGGCCGCGAGCGTCGTACGATAGAGCTGGACGAGCAGCATGGCGACCGCGATCGAGGCGGCGAGCGTGAGGGCCCGGAGCAACCAGAGACGCAATCGAAGCGAACGCACCGGCACGGCCCGGTTCAGCCCAACGGCGAGACGCCGAAGATGTAAGGATGTCCGACGAACAGGACCAGCCAGAGCGCCACGCCCACGAACGCCGGTGTCGCGCCGATGCGTGCGAGCGGCCAGCCGCGGGCGCCGGGCACGATCGACGTGATACGCGCAAGCTTCTGCCAGGCGGAGGGGTCGCGGGCGGCGATCTTGGCGTCGATGGACGGCATGCCGGCCAGCGCCGTGACTGCGAAGGCGCCGAAGAACAGCACCGAGGCGAGGTCGCCGTTGCCAGCCACATGGACGCCCGACCAGATGGCGAAGCTCCACAGCATCGGATGGCGAGTGAGCAGAAAGATGCCGCGCGGCTCGGCGCCGTCGCCACCGATCCCGGTCGGATTGCGCGTCAGCACCGAGCCCGCAAACAGGATCGCTGCCGGCAGCATCAGGGCGGCGAGGAACCAGAGCAGCAAAGCCGGCGCGAACCACAACTGCCTGATCGGCGCCCGGCCGTAGGCGACGCACAGCAGCGTGATCGAGACGATCGACAGCACCGAGAACGCGCCCCGGAAGCCGTTGTCGCCGAGTCTGGCCACCAGCCATCGCCGCAACCTGGTGCCGGCGATTCCGACATGCACGGCGACCCAGAGGATGGCGGCAAGCAGCAGTCCGGTCACGGCGCAGGATCGGCGGCAAAATGGTCGCGGAGCGCAGACAGCAGGATGACGACGGCTTCGGCGCCAGGGTCCGGATGGATGCCGACGCGGTCGGCGAGATAGCTCGAGCGGCCGCGACGCGGCGTCATGCCGACGGTGGCCGCCGTGCCGCGGATTGCCGCTTGGACGGCTGCCTGCAGTGCTGCGGCCGCTCCGGCGCCGACGCTGTTCGAGAACGCGGCGGAGGCTGGCGCGAGAGCGTCGAGCATCGTGCGGTCGCCAGGCGTGGAGTCGCCCAATTCGGCGATGCCACGCCAGCCGGCGTCGAAGGCGGCGGCCCAGTGCTGCAGGTCGTTCGCGGCGAGCGCACTCGCCGCGCGCAGAAGGAAGATTGCATACAGCGGGCCAGAGGTGCCGCCGAGCTCGCGCCGCAGACTGCCGGCGACGGCTTCGAGCATGGCGGCGGGGCGAGTGAGGTCATAGGTCGGCAGATCGTCCTCGACCGCACGGGCGCCGCGCGACAGGCTGATGCCAAGATCGCCGTCGCCGACGGCCTGATCCATCGCGGTCAGGTGACTTTCGGCCGCAATGATCGCGGCGGCGACGGCGCGGAGTGCCGCCTCGACGTTCTCGTCGCGGCCGGGCGACACCGGGCGGGTCGCGGGCGGCGGGGCACGAAGGTTGGGCAGGCCGGGCCTGGTGGCGGGAGGATGCCAGGCCGGCGCCCTTGCCGGGGCGTCGAGCCGCGACAGACGCGCGTCATCAAGCCGCATCAGCGAGAGCGAGCAGCCAGGCGTGTCGAGCGCGGTGAGGTAGGTACCGCACCAGCAGCGCTCGACCACGATGCCGGCATGGCCGAGCACGGTGAGCGCCGCGCGCGAGACGATCAGGAGCTCGGAGGACGGCGTGGCGCCGAGGTTGTTGACCAGCAATGCGACGCGGTCACCGGATCGCAGTCCGCTGTCGCGGATGATCCGGCCGAGCATGTCGCGAACAAGGGTGGTGGCGCTGGCCATCGGCATGCGCTGGACGCCGGGTTCGCCGTGGATGCCAAGGCCCAGCTCGATCTCATCGTCGGCGAGGATGAAGCTGGGAGTGCCGGCGGCGGGCACGGTGCAGGCCGACAGCGCGACCCCGATCGAGCCGAGAGCAGCGGCCGCCTCGCTCGCCTCCCTGGCGACGGTCTGCAGATCGGCGCCGGCAGCGGCGGCGGCGCCGGCGACCTTGTGGACGAGGACCGTACCGGCGAGGCCACGGCGGCCGGCGGTGTCGGGACCGGCCGAGAGGGCAACGTCGTCCGCCACGACGATCATCTCGACCGCGAGGCCCTCGGCGCGAGCGAGTTCCGCCGCGAGCCCGAAGTTGAGCCGGTCGCCGGTGTAGTTCTTGACGACGAGCAGCACGCCTCGCGCCCCGGCAACGGCGCGGATGGCCGCCAGCACGGCGTCCGTGGAGGGAGACGCGAACACGTCGCCGGCGACCGCCGCGCGCAGCATACCCGGTCCGACATAGCCGGCATGCGCCGGCTCATGCCCCGACCCTCCACCCGATATGACCGCGACCTCGTTCGGGTCTCCCTCGCGCAGCACGACCATGTGCTCGGGCATCAGCACCAGTCCGGCGTTGAGCCGCGTCAGCCCCTCCAGCATCTCCGGCACGAAGTCGCCCGGCAGATTGATCAGTTTTTTCATAGGATGGTTTCCAAAGGCGAGCCTTTGGCGGGGTTCGGGCCCGACCCCGAAGGCGTGCTTCGCACGACGCCCTGAGGCTCCTTGAAGACCCGCTCGAAAATGTGTTCGACGAATTCCAGATGCCGCTTCGGATCAAGGGCCGCGTCAAGTTCGGCAGCACCCAGGCGGCCAACCTCCGGCTCGGCCAGCAGATTGTCACGAAACGAGTGACCGTCGGCCCGGTCGAGCGCGCTCCAGGTCGCCATGGCGGCGCGCTGCACGATGGCGTAGGCGGCCTCTCGGGTCAGGCCGGCCCGCGCCAGCAGGAGGAGCACCTCGCCCGAGTGGACCACCCCGCCAAGCGCCTCGACATTGGCCGCCATGCGCTCAGGGTGGATGACCAGCCGGTCGATCATGTCGGCGAGGCGCGCGAGCGCGAAGTCGAGCGCGATCGTCGCGTCCGGCGCGATCACCCGCTCCACCGCAGAGTGGCTGATGTCGCGCTCGTGCCAGAGTGCCACGTTCTCGAGCGCCGGCACCGCGTAGCCGCGCACCAGCCGCGCGAGGCCGGTGAGGTTCTCCGACAGGACCGGATTGCGCTTGTGCGGCATCGCGGAGCTGCCCTTCTGGCCGGCATGGAAGAACTCCTCGGCCTCACGCACCTCGCTCCGCTGCAGGTGGCGTATTTCGATGGCCAGCCGCTCGACCGCGGTCGCAACCACGGCGAGCGTGCAGAAATAGGCGGCGTGGCGGTCACGCGGGATGATCTGGGTGGAGACCGGCTCCGGCGTCAGGCCGAGGGCGGACGCGACATGCGCCTCGACGGCCGGGTCGAGATGAGCATAGGTGCCGACCGCGCCAGAGATGGCGGCCGTCGCGATCTCGGCTCGGGCGGCCAGCAGCCGGGCGCGATTGCGATCGAACTCGGCATAGTGGCCGGCAAGCTTGAGGCCGAACGACGTGGGCTCGGCATGGATGCCGTGGCTGCGCCCGATGGTGACGGTATCCCTGTGCTCGAGCGCGCGGCGTTCGAGCGCCATGCACACGCAATCGAGGTCTGCGAGCAGCAGGTCGGTCGCCTGCGTCAATTGGACGGCGAGGCAGGTATCGAGCACGTCGCTCGACGTCATGCCGAGATGGAGGAAGCGGCTGTCCGGACCGATCCGCAAGCCGAGCCAGGTCAGGAAGGCGATCACATCATGCCGCGTCTCCCGCTCGATCGCGTCGATTTCGGCGAGGTCGGCGGGGCCGAAGGCGGCGATCGCGGCCCCTCCACGCTCGCGTATCGTACGGGCAGCGTCTGCGGGGATGTCGCCGCGCGCCGCCATCGCCTCGGCTGCAAGCGCCTCGATCTCGAAGATTCGGTTGAACCGGTTGGAAGCCGACCAGACCGCTTCCATCGCCGGTCTCGTATAACGGGGAACCACCTGTGTGCGCCTCGCGTCCTCGGTCATCAGGCGTCGAGGCGAGCCGCTTGACGGCCGACGATCTTCTGCGGCACGCGGCCGCCCTCGCCCAGGTGCTTCTGATAGACGTGACACTCGCGGGCGACAACGCCGTCATGGTCGGGCTCGCGGTGCGTGGGCTCGCCCGCGCGCAACACAGGCGGGCGATCCTGATCGGCGTCGGCGCGGCGACGCTCATCCGCCTGCTGCTGGCGCTGGTCGCGGTGCGGCTGATCGCGATCGTAGGCCTGACGCTCGCAGGCGGCCTTCTGCTGCTGTGGGTGTGCTGGAAGACGTATCGCGAGCTGCGTCGCTCGAGTGCCGGGTTGCAGGCACCAGCGCCCATCACGTTCGCGCAAGCGATCTCGCGCATCGTCATTGCCGACCTGTCGATGAGTCTCGACAACGTGCTCGCGGTCGCGGGCGCCGCCGGGCGCGACATCACGGCCTTGGTCGCGGGACTTGCACTCTCGGTGGTGCTGATGGCGTTCGCAGCCAACCTGGTGGCGCGTCTGCTCGAACGGCGGCGGTGGATGGCCTGGGCCGGGCTGTCGCTGGTCCTGTTCGTGGCACTGCGCATGATCTGGGACGGCAGCGGCGCCGTGCTGATCCGGACAGGCGTCCTGGCACACGCCGCATAGATTGTGGCTCCTGACCATCCGAAACCGCTTGGCCGCCGTCGCAAGCGCCAATGCGTGCCCGACCTCGTGGTCGTCGAGCTCGGTCATGCGATGGCAGTTGGTGCAGATCAGGAAATGCGCCTGTTGACGACGGACCTCGCTGTTGACGTCAGGCGGCCGCCGGCGCTCATGCAGAGCAGGTTGGCGGCAATCAGTCGGCCGGCGGTGTCGGCCATCAATAGCCCGCAGCCGCGCCGGCCGGGGCGCGCACGTCGTTGGCACCGTACAGCCTGAAGCTTGCGGTCGCGCCGAGTGACGGGCCACCGACCAGAATGCCTTCGGCGGCACCCCAGGCGTGCCGGTTCTCGATGACATAGCCCATGCTCTCCAGCAGGCGCCTGGTATCGGGCGAGATCGCCCGATCTTCGGCCTCGATCACGTCAGGCAGCCATTGCTCATGGATGCGGGGCGCATCGATGGCGGCCGCAATATCCATCCCGAGATCGACCACGTTGAGAATTGCCTCCAGGGTGATGGTCGGAATGCGGGAGCCGCCCGGGCTGCCAATCACCATCGCGAGATGGCCGTCCTTCGAGACGATCGTCGGCGACATCGAAGAGAGCGGCGTCTTGCCCGGCTCGATCGCGTTCTGCTCGCCCTGGACAAGTCTGAACATGTTTGGGCTGCCGGGCCTGGCGGTGAAATCGTCCATCTCGTCATTCATCACGATGCCGGTGGAACCGGCAACGACGCGCGCGCCGAACCAGGCGTTGAGCGTGGTCGTCAGGCTGACGGCGTTGCCGGTGGCATCCACCACCGAGAGTTGCGTCGTCTGCTGGCCCTCCGCCGGCATCGCGGACGCCGACAGCGAGTCTGACGACGTCGCCCGATCGGGCAGGATGGCACGGCGGATGGCCTCCGCGCGCGCCGGGCTGAGCAGCTCCGCCACTGGCGCGTGCACGAAGGCCGGGTCCCCGAGCAGCGTGTTGCGGTCATGGAAGGCGTGGCGCATGGCTTCGGCCATGTCGTGCAGAGCCACCGCCGAATGAAAGCCGAGCGGCTTCATGTCGATGCCGTCGAGCACGTTGAGGATTTCGCAGAGCACGACGCCGCCGGCGCTCGGCGGCGGCGCGCTCTCGACAAGATAGCCGCGGTAGCGGCACGAGACCGGCGGCAGGACGCGGATCCGGTAGGCGGCGAGGTCGGCGGAAGTGATGATGCCGCCGCCCGCCTTGCTCGCACGCGCGATTTCGCGGCCGATCGGTCCCCGGTAGAAGGCGTCCGGCCCGTCCCGCGCGATGCTCTGCAACGTGCGCGCGAGTGCGGGCTCAACGAGGCGGTCGCCGGCGTGCAACGGCGTGCCGTCCGGGTGGGCAAACAGCGCGCGCAGACCCGGGGAGCCACTGATACGGTCACGCACCTCGTCAAAGGCGGCGACGTCGCCTTCGCCGAGGATGAAGCCGTCGCGGGCGAGATGGATAGCGGGTGCCAGGTCGGCCTTGCGCGACAGCCGGCCCCAGATCGCGCGCGCGGTCTCCAGGCCGGCGACCGAGCCGGGCACGCCGACGGCGAGCCAGCCGTCGGTGCTCTTGCCGGGAATGAGGTTCCCGGCCGGATCGAGATACATGTCGCGCGTGGCACTTCCCGGCGCCTTTTCCCGAAAGTCGAGAAACTCGGTGCGACCGTTGGCAAGCCGGAACGTCATGAATCCGCCGCCACCGATGTTGCCTGCTTCCGGCAGTGTGACGGCCAGCGCATAGGCGGTGGCGACCGCCGCATCGACTGCGTTGCCGCCCTGCCGTAGCACCGAGACGCCGGCGTCGGCGGCGAGATGCTGGGCGGCGGCGACGATGCCATGATTGGAGCCGAAGGGCGCGGGCGTCGCGGCGCGGCCGGGCGGCGCCAGCACGAGTGCGGCGAGCAAGACGGTGGCGCCGCTTCGGGTCACGCGGGGTAGGGCGGCCGGTGCAGTCCCGCGGGCGAGACGGTGAAGACCTCGCAGCCGGTCTCGGTGACGCCCACCATGTGCTCGAACTGCGCCGACAGGCTGCGGTCGCGGGTGACCGCGGTCCAGCCGTCATCGAGGATTTTGACTTCTGGCCGGCCGGCATTGACCATCGGCTCGACGGTGAAGAACATGCCTGCCTTGAGAACCGGCCCTTCACCACGCTTGCCGAAATGCAGCACGTTGGGCGGCGCGTGAAAGCTCCGGCCGATACCGTGGCCGCAAAAATCCCGCACCACCGAGAACCGCCTCTGCTCGACGAAGGTCTGGATCGCCTGGCCGACATCGCCGAGCGTTGCACCTGGCCGGATGGCCTCGAGGCCGCGCATCAGCGCCTCGTAGGTGACGTCGACGAGCATGGCGGCGCGACGGGACAGCGGGCCCACGGTGAACATGCGGCTGGTGTCGCCGAACCAGCCGTCGAGGGCTGAGGTGACGTCGATGTTCAGGATGTCGCCGTCCACGAGGCGCCGGTCGCCGGGGATGCCGTGGCAGACGACGTGATTGATCGAGATGCAGGAGGATTTCGGATAGCCGCGATAGTTCAAGGTCGCCGGCACGGCGCCGTTCGCCTCCGTAAAGTCGTGGATCAGTTGATCGAGTTCGCCGGTGCTGACGCCCGCGCGAACATGCGGGGTGATCATGTCGAGCGTCTCGGCCGCCAGACGGCCGGCCCGTCGCATTCCCTCGAAATCGCCCGGGGCATGGATGATGATTCGCCGCCCCTCGACCTCGCCGTCCATGCTCAGCTTGAACTCCGCCGCTCGCGAGCCGGGCGCTCACTTCAACTGCCCGACAAACCACAGGATGTGGCGGCAGCGCGCCTTTCGCAAGGAAGGCCGGCGTCGGCGGTCAGACCATCAGGTCGGACGACGCCGCCGCGATCAGGCGATGAGCACGATGGCGGCCGAAGACCCGAACGGCCCGGACCTCGTGGATCCGTGCACCGCCATGCCGCGCGAATGTCTCGGCAACCGCGGCCTGCATGCGCAGAAAGTGGCGCGAGCCGCGGAGGGTCAACCCACGGAGCAGATGGTGACGGCCCCGCGGCCAAGACCTGGGCGAGATCGGACCGTTGTCGCGCATCACGTCGTCGGCGACGAGCACGGCCCGATGACGGCGGAATGCAGTGAGGAACTCCGGTGCCGCCGGCGGGACCGGCACGCCTTCGGCCGCGAAGCCCTGGTTGAGCAGGGCGGTCATCACCGCGGCACGCTGGCTGTTGTTCTCGGCGCCGAGAACGACGCCGATCAGGCGGACGTTGCCGCGGACCGCCGAGGTGACCAGGTTGCAGCCCGCCGCGTCCGTGAACCCGGTCTTGAGCCCGTCCGCGCCCGGGTATGAACGCAGCATCCCGTCATGATTGGGAACCATGCGGCCATGAAACCAGAAACCGGGAACGCTGAAATAATGATATTGGTCGGGAAAATCGGCAATCAGATGACGCGCGAGCAAGGCGAGATCGCTCGCGGTCGTCATCTGATCGGGGTCGGGCAGGCCCGACGCGTTGCGAAAGGTGGTCTGGCTCATGCCGAGCGCGCGCGCGCGCAGCGTCATCATCTGGCCGAATCGCTGCTCGTCGCCGCCGAGCATCTCTCCAAGTGCCGCGGCGGCGTCATTGGCCGATTTCGTCACTAGTGCCAGGATCGCCTGTTCGACGGTGATGTAGGTGCCCGGCAGAAGGCCCAGCTTGGACGGCTCGACGCCAGCGGCGTAGTCCGAAACGGGAACCGCCTGGTCGAGCGTCACCCGCCGGTCGCGCAGTGCCTCGAACACCATATAGAGTGTCATCAGTTTGGTCAGGCTGGCCGGAAAGCGCTGGAGCGAAGGCGCGTCCTGCTGCAGGACGTTGCCGCTATTGGCATCCATCACGACAGAGCTGATTTCGCCGCGATACTGCGCCTGCGCGCACACGGGAGACCCGAGCGCGACAGCGGCAACAAGGATTTTTGCGGCTCTGATCTTCCCCAACGCACCTCGAAGGCGCCCCGGCCAAAGCCCGCCACCACCCATTCGACACGTCCCCGCACCCCAGCGAGATCACCGATAACGGATAGTTTGCTCCCGGTCCAGCAATCGGTGACAAAAAAGCAAGACTGTCGAATGGTTTGGCGAGACAACTTGGGATGTTGCACCATCCCAATTGGTTCAAGATCCGTCGGCGCACTTTCATCCCGGGGGGGCAAACCGATATGATGCGACCATGACAGCGCACCCCGATCGCAGGACTGCACCGCGATGAGCGATACCGACAAACGTGGGGATGGGCCGGCCACCGGCGTCGTGGTCAAGTCGCGCCCGAAGACACGCAAGCCAGCCATGTACAAGGTGCTGATGCTCAACGACGATTACACGCCGATGGAGTTCGTCGTCCATGTGCTCGAGCGCTTCTTTCAAAAGACTCGAGACGAGGCGACCCGGGTGATGCTGCACGTGCACAGGCGCGGGGTCGGAGTGTGCGGGGTGTTCACCTATGAAGTGGCCGAGACCAAGGTGACCCAGGTGATGGACCTGGCACGGCAGAATCAGCACCCGCTTCAGTGCACGATCGAGAAAGACTGAACTCCGAAGACCGGAACCGGCGTCGCCGCGAGTCGGGTGGACTAGAACCTGGAGACAGCGGAACAACTTATCGTTCGTCCGCGATTTCACTGGCAATCGGACGAAGCCCGCCGGACACTTATGTCCTGTGGTCGGGGGGCTCGCCGCGGGTTGCGGCGTTCAGGGCGAGGGAAGGCTTCTCATGCTGTCACGCAATCTCGAGCAGACACTCCATCGCGCCCT
>CAXTSH010000016.1:38457-46799 GCA_964246925.1 uncultured Acetobacteraceae bacterium | reverse complement strand
GGGTTTGCACGGGCCCCCCAACCGGTTTGGGGGGGGGGGGGGGGGGGGGGCGGGGGGCCCCCGCGGGTGCAGGCGGAGCCCGGCGGCTTGCTTATGAGGCGGCCATATGGAGGCGCTGGGCGGTGCGGGGGCGGCCGATGAGGGGAAGCAGGGCACGGAGTTCGGGGCCGTGGTCTTCGCCCGTCAACGCCAATCTCAAAGGCTGGAAGAGGGACTTGCCGGACTTGTTGGTTCTGCTTTTCAGCGCCGTGGTCCAGGTGGTCCAGGTGGTGTCGTTCCAGGGTTCCGGGGGAAGCACCGCCAGCGCGTCCCTGACCACGGCGGAGGCATCCCCGTCCAGGACGGGGGGCATGAAGTCGCCGGCGACGACCTGGTGCCAGGCGCGGGCTTCGGTCAGGAGATCGAGGTTGGGGCGGATGGCGAGCCAGAAGGCTTCGGTGGCACCCTCGGGGAGCTTCGGGCGGGCCTCCTCGTAGGTGAGCTGGGCGATCACTCTCCGATTGATGGTGAGGAGCTGCGTCGTGTCGAAGCGGGGCTGGGCGTGGCTGACGTGGGTGAGGTCCTGCGTGGCCGCGAGCTCGTCGATGGTGAGGGGTTCGGGGTCGTCGGACGTGCCGAGGCGGGCGAGGTAGCTCGCGAGCGCCTTGGGTTCGACGCCGTCGTTGCGCAGCTGTCTGAGGGTCGCGGCACCGCCGGTGCGCTTGCTGAGCTTGCCGCCGTCCTCGTTGAGAAACAGCGGAAGGTGGCCGAATTTGAAATGATCGCGCGCGGCGCCGAGGGCGTGGGCAAGGTCGATCTGAACGCCGGTGTTGGTGACGTGATCCTCGCCGCGGAGGATGTGGGTGATGCCGGTTTCGATGTCGTCGACGACGGAGGCGAAGGTGTAGAGCACCGTGCCGTCGGCGCGGATCAGGACCGGGTCGCTGACGGCGCTCAGCTTGACGTCGCGGCGGCCGCCGACCAGGTCGATCCAGAAAACCGGGTGGTCGCTGAGACGAAAGCGCCAGTGCGGGGTCTTGCCGTTGGCCTCGGCGGTCGCGCGCTGCTCGGCGGTCATGCGGAGTGCCGCGCGGTCGTAGATCGGGGGTTTGTGGGCGCGGATGCGGGCTTCGCGCTTGGATCGCAGTTCCTCTTCCGATTCGAAGCAGGGATAGAGGCGGCCGGCGGACTTGAGCGCCTCACCGGCGAGCTCGTAGCGGGCGATGCGGTCGGTCTGGCGGAAGGATTCCTGCCAGTCGAGGCCGAGCCATGTGAGGTCGGTCTCGATGGCGGGCTCGTATTCGCGGGCGTTGGTGCGGGTGAAGTCGGTGTCGTCGAAGCGGAGCTGGAACGGGGCGCCGTGCCGTCTGGCGTAGAGGGCGTTGGCGAGCGCCTGTCTGGCGTTGCCGACGTGGAGGTAGCCGGTCGGGCTCGGGGCGAAGCGGAGCTTCATGGCGGGTCGGTGTCGTTCGCGTCGTCGTCCCCGGCTTCGCGCCTCGGATCGAGGGCGCGCCAGTCGCGCTCGACCTCGCCCGCGTGGTGCTCGGCGAAGCTGTCGAGTTCGGTCGCACTGCGCCAGGTCTGCTCGCTGGGAGCGTCGACGGCGTGGGCGTCCTCGCCATAGGCGAACCAGGCCGCGAGGACCTCGCGTCCGGTCATGCCGGGCTGGCGGCAGAGCTCGACGCTGTCACGGACATAGGCGCGGGCGAAGGCGTTGGCGTGCATCAGGGTGGGAAAGCCGCCGACCTCCTCGACGACGTTCTCGTCCTCGGCATTGGCGCCGGAGAGATCGAGGATGCGGACGCGCCAGCCACCCTGCGGGGCGAACAGTTCGGGCAGCTCGATGTCGTCGTTCATTGCGCCCGATGTGGCTCGGCGGCGTCGGCGCGGAAGCTCTGCGCGTTCGGGCCGTCGGGCTCCTGCTGGCGGCCGAGGAGGAACTCGCGGCCGAGCTTGACGCGCGGCTTGCCGTCATAGGCGACGATGTCGGCGGTGGCGTAGGTCTCGGACCAAATTTCGGGAATGAAGCTGCCGGTGCCGACCAGGTCGATCGGGGCGTCGGCGTCGGACATGACCCGGCATTTGGCGGTGTTGAAGCCGGACGAGACGGCGATGGTCACGCGGGCGAAGCCGGCGGCGTCGAGCTCGTCGCGCAGGTGCCAGATGGCGGCGGCCGACACGCCGGTGCCGACGAGATGGCGAAGCTCGTCGGGGCTGCGGTAGCGTCGGATGGCACCTGGTGCGTGACGTTCGAGCAGGGCGTAGCTGCTGGCCGGATCGAGGCCTTCGACGAAGCGGGCGCCATGGGTGTCGAGGCGGACACCGATCCTGCCGGCCTGCGCGAGGTCGGGGTAGCGGCGGCAGACTTCGATGCTGTCGCTGACTTCGCGGCCGAAATAGTCGGGGAGGATCACCAGGCGTTGATCGGGGAAGGTCTCGTGAAACATTTCGGCGGCGCGCAGCGTGCTGCCGGCATAGCCGACCAGCGCGTGCGGCATGGTGCCCTGGCCGCGCTCGGCTGCGAAGAAGTGGGCGGTTGCGTCGTTGGCGTTGCCGATAAAGCCCTTCGCCCCCTCTCGCTGGGCGGCACGGCTGCCGACCCCGGCGGCGTAGGCCATCTGGACCTGCATCTCCTCGCCGGCGCAGTGGCGGGCGTCCATGGCAAGGAAGGGAGTGTCGGGGAGGGCCAGGCACATCTGGTAGGCGTTGTGGGCGGCGACCGAGGCGGGACCCACCTTCTGCAGGAAGAGGGTCTCCAGGTCGGCGAGGTGGGCCAGGCTGCCGCTGACGTAGGCGAGCGGTTCCCCGGCGCCGACCCAGTCGCCCTCCTGATGGATTTCGTCGACCGCGAAGCGGGTGCCGCGGTGACGGGCGACGGTGCGGAGCCAGTCGACCATCAGGCCGCAGGCGGCGATCACGGGGCGGCGGAGGAAGATCGCGTAGGTGACGCTGGCGTCGCCGAAACGCTCGACCACGGCGCGGGTGCGGTTGAAATAGGCGTCGGTGCGGGCGCGTATGTCGTCGTCGAGGTCCCCGCCGGCGGGGCTCATTCGGCGGCTTCCTGGTCGGCGCGGGTGCGCCTCGCCTTGAGCTCCTCGGCGATGAGGAAGGCGATCTCGAGGGATTGCTCGGCGTTCAGGCGCGGGTCGCAGAAGGTCTCGTAGCGGGCGGAGAGGTCGGCTTCCGTCAGGCGGTGGGCGCCTCCCACGCACTCGGTCACGTCCTGGCCGGTCATCTCGACATGCACGCCGGCCGGCGGCACCCGCTCGGCGGAGAGCACGTCGAAGAAGCTCCGGAGCTCGGAGAGGATGGCGTCGAAGGAGCGCGTCTTGACGCCGAGCGTGGTCGCGGTGGTGTTGCCGTGCATCGGATCGCACAGCCAGACCGGCTTGCGGCCGGCTTGCCTGACGGCGCGGACCAGCGGCGGGAGGGACGTCTGGAGCTTTTCGGCGCCCATGCGGCTGATCAGGGTGACGCGTCCCGGCACCTGGCCGGGGTCGAGCGCGTCGAGCAGAGGAAGGATGTCGGCGGGTCTGGTGGTGGGGCCGATCTTGATGCCGATGGGATTATTGATGCCGCGGCAGAAAGCGACGTGGGCGCCGTCGAGCTGGCGGGTGCGCTCGCCGATCCAGAGGAAGTGGGCGGAGCAGCCGTACCAGTCGCCGCTGGTGGAGTCGATGCGGGTAAGGGCCTGCTCGTAGGGGAGCAGGAGAGCCTCGTGGCTGGTGTAGAACTCGGTCTCGTTGATGTGCGGCGCCCCACCCATGCCGCAGGCCTCCATGAAGGCGAGGGTCTCGTCGATGCGGCCGGCGAGGTCGCCATAGCGCGCGGCGAGCGGAGATCGTTTGACGAAGCCGAGATTCCAGCGATGGACCTGGTGGAGGTTGGCATAGCCGCCGCCGGCGAAGGCACGCAGCAGGTTGAGCGTGCCGGCGGACTGGAAGTAGCCGGTTTCCATGCGGGCGGGATCAGGGGTGCGGTCGGCCTCGGTGAAGCCGGGACCGTTGACGATGTCGCCGCGGTAGGCCGGGAGGGTGCGGCCGTCCTGGATTTCGTTGTCGGCGGAGCGCGGCTTGGCGAACTGGCCCGCCATGCGGCCGAGCTTCACCACGGGCAGGGTGGCGCCGAAGGTGAGCACGACGGCCATCTGCAGCAGGACGCGGAAGGTGTCGCGGATGATGTCGGCGGTGAACTCGCCGAAGCTCTCGGCGCAGGCGCCGCCCTGCAGCACGAAGGCGCGGCCGTCCGCTGCGTCGGCGAGGTGGCCCTGGAGGCGGCGGGCTTCGCCGGCGAAGACGAGAGGCGGGTAGGTGCGAAGGCGAGCTTCGGTCGCCGCCAGGGCGGCCGGGTCGGGGTAGCTCGGGATCTGGCGGACCGGATGGGCGCGCCAGGTGTCCGGCGACCAGGTGAGCGCGGTCATGGTGGGATCCGGTGCGCCTGTCTGCTGTTCAGGCGGGTGGTGCGCCCATTCCGACTTGTCCGCAAGCACCAGGGAGCCAGGCATCCGGGCCAATAAAGTGAAGGAACCGACGCCTAACGGCTCTGTTATGGTGGGCCGATATAACGGCTAGCCACAAGGATTGTGACGCCTGCTTTGATGACGCCGCTCCATCAGAAGCAACAAGCACGAGCGAAGATCGCGAGTGCGCTCGCCCCGACAGTCTATCACGAGCCCTGGTGGCTCGATGCTGCCAGCGACGGCGGCTATCAGGAAGCGACCGTGGAGGCGGGCGGGTCGATGGTCGGACGGCTGCCCTACGTCGCACTGCGCAAGACGAGGTGGCAGACCGCGCTCGTGATGCCGGCGATGACGCATCTGCTGGGGCCGGCGGTGACGGGGAGCTCGACCAGGCAGCTGTCGATCACGCGCGAACTGCTGGCGCAGTTGCCGCCGGCCTCGCATGTCTGGTTCAGGCTGCACCCGGGGATCGTCAGCACGCTGGCCTTCGACAGTGCGGGTTTCGGAAATGGCGTCGATTTCACCGTGCGGATCGCACCCGATCGCGCGGACGCGCTCTGGGAGCGGATGCGCGACAAGACGCGCAACGTGATCCGGCGGGCCGAGGAGAGGCTTTCGGTCGTCGAGTGGCGCGATCCCGGGAAGTTCCTCGATTTTTATGAAGACAACCTGCGCGCGCGCGGGCAGCGCAACGTCTACGACCGGCGCCTCTGTGCCGCGG
This sequence comes from uncultured Acetobacteraceae bacterium, assembly GCA_964246925.1. GTDB lineage: Bacteria > Pseudomonadota > Alphaproteobacteria > Acetobacterales > Acetobacteraceae > CAXTPV01. The sequence goes on along the minus strand of CAXTSH010000016.1, from coordinate 41,640 downwards.
TGATCGCGAGTTCGGTCGGGCGCGGCCGCGGCCGGATCTCCGTCGCGGCTGATCCCGGCGGCGTGCCGAAAGCGGCGATCTTCACGGTCTGGGACGGATCGATCGAGTACTACCACATGTCGACGCGCGCGACCCACTCGACGAACGGGGCGACGAGCCTGCTGGTGTGGAACGCGATCCGGCATGCCGCCGGCAACGACCTCGCCTTCGACATGGACGGCGTGAACACGCAGACGAACCTGTCGTTCGTGACCGGCTTCGGCGGCACGATCGCGCCGCGCTTCCTGGTCTGTCGCAGCTCGGCCTCGTTTCGGCTGGCACACTGGGGCAAGAGCCTGCTCGGGGCCTAGTCCGACAGGGTGACCGCTGCCACACTGACCGACGTCGATCGGACCGGGAGGTGGTGTGGAGCTCAAGCCGCTGCTCGGCCTGCTCGGTGTCGTGATCGCGGCGCTGACGGCGGAATTCAACGACGGCGTGTCGGGGACCGCGCTGCCCGACATACGCGGCGGTCTGGGGATCGACCTCGACCAGGGCACCTGGCTGACAAGCCTCTACGCGACCGGCCAAGTCATCGGGATGTCGCTGTCGCCGTGGTGGGCGGTGACGTTGACGGTGCGACGCTGGACGCTGTCGGCGATCGGGCTGTGCTGCGTCTCGACCATCTTCATTCCGTTCACGTCGAACCTGACGCTGCTGTACGGGTTGCGCTTCCTACAGGGATTGTCCGGCGGCTTCATCATCCCGTGCCTGCTGATCGTCGGGCTGCGTGTGCTCGCACCCGCGATCCGCCTTTATGGCCTCGCACTCTATGCGCTGACGGCGACCTTCGGGCCGAACATGGCGACCACGCTCGCAGCACTGTGGACCGACGTCGTCGCCTGGCAGTTCGTGTTTTTCGAGGCGCTGCCACTCTGCGCGCTGGCCGGCGTGCTGGTCTGGTACGGGGTGGCACAGGACCAGCCGAAATACGAGCGGCTGCCGCACTTCGACTTGCCGGGCGCACTGTTGTCTACGATCGGTTTCACCGCGCTGATCACCATGCTCGAGCAGGGTGACCGCTACGACTGGTTCAATTCGCGGACGATCTGCGTGCTGGCGCTGGTCAGCGCCGTGGCGCTGCCGGCGTTCGTGATCAACGAATTCGGGCAGCCATGCCCGCTGTTCGGGTTCTTCCTGCTCAAGCGGCGCAACCTCGCGTATGGGCTGATTACGCTGTTCACGTTCCTGCTGATCGCACAATCGGCGTCGACGATCCCGAACGATTTCCTGGTCCAGGTGGCAGGCTTCCGCCCCATCCAGGCCTATGCCGTCACGCTCGTCGTGGCGGCGTCGCAGCTCGTGCTGCTGCCGCTGGTCGCCGTCCTGCTGAACTTCAAGAACGTCGATGCCCGGGTCGTGAGCTTCGCCGGGATGCTCTGCGTGCTGATCGCCTGCATCGGCAACGTGTTCCTGACCAGCGTCGTGCAGGGCGGGGGATTCCTGATCTGGCAGGGATTGCAGGCAATCGGCGAGCCGATGATCGTGCTGCCCCTGCTGATGATGTCCACCAACACGATCGAAAAGCCGGAGGAGGGGCCGCTGGCGTCGGCGCTGATCAACACCAGTCGTGGCCTGGCCGAACCGGTCGGCACGTGGCTGATCGCGCTGATCATGCGATGGCGTGGCGGCCTGCACACCAGCCGTATCCTCGACCAGTCCGGGCAGGGCAGCTACAGCGTCATCGCGGGACCGGCGGGACTGATCCAGGGCAATTTGCCGCCGCTGCTGCCCGATGGCCAGCCCCGGTTCCCGGGCAGCCTGGAGGCCTTCATGGCGGAGGTGCAGATCCAGTCCAGGGTGATGTCGCTCAGCGACTCGTTCGCAGTGTTCGGGGGGTTGGTGGTCTTCCTGATGATCGTGCTGGCGGTGCTGCCGGTGCGCACCTACCCGCCTCGGATCGCGCTAGCCAAGAAATAGGAGCGGGCGGTGGCTGACGAGGAGGGGAAGGACGACAGGCCCAAGCGCAAGCCGGTCTGGCCCTGGCTGGCCGCCGGCGTGGTGGTGGTCGGCTTCATCGTGGCTGTGCTGGTGATCATCTATGCGCCGTCGCCTTCGGTCTGGACGGACGACGCCTACGTGACCGCGCACTACGCGGTCATTGCGCCGCGCATCTCCGGGCAGGTCGCGAGCGTGGACGTCGACGACAACCAGACGGTGCGTGCGGGCCAGGTGTTGACCACGCTCGACGACCGCGATTTCCGGACCGCGCTTGCCAACGCCGAGGCGATGCTGACGCGCGACCAGGCGCAGGCCGACGATATCGAGGCACAGATCGCTCGGCTGCCGTCGGAGATCGCCCAGAATCAGGCGAGCGTCGCATCATCGGCGGCGCAACTGGTGTTCGCGGCCCAGAACGAGAAGCGCTACCGTAATCTCGCCAGCACCGGCGCCGGAACGTTCCAGGAACGCCAGCAGGCCGACATGTCGCTGCGCCAGGCGCAGGCGTCGGTGGCGGGGGCGCAGGCGCAGCTCAGCTCGACCCGGCACCAGTTGCCGATTCTGCAGGCGCAGTATCAGGCGGCTTTGGGAACCACACAGTCCGATCGCGCGCAGGTCGAGCAGGCGCGGCTGAACCTGTCGTACACCCGAATCCTGGCACCGGTTGACGGAACGGTGGGACAGCGCAGCGTGCAGGTCGGCAACTATGTCGCTCCGGGAGCGGCGCTGATGGCGCTGGTGCCGCTCAACGACATCTACATCGTGGCGAACTATCGCGAGGTGGCGCTCAGGCATGTGCTGCCTGGACAGCATGCGCGCATCCATGTCGACGCCTACGACCTCGTGCTGGACGGGATCGTCAACAGCGTGCCGCCGGCGTCGGGTGCTGCGTTCGCGCCGATCCAGCCGAACAACGCGACCGGCAACTTCACCAAGATCGTGCAGCGGCTGCCGGTCAAGATCGTGCTGGCAGGAGGCCAGAACGAGGCGAAGCTGCTGCGGATCGGGTTCTCGGTGGAGGTCACCATCGACACGAACCTTGCGAACGTGAAGGGCGAGCAGAACGCCAGCCCGGAACGCGTGACGTCCCGTTGAGGCCTAGACGTTGAGGATCAGGACCTGCCTGCTCGGCCTGCTCGCCCGGGAGGGCCGCGGGGCGGGCGGCCACCCGCCCCCCCCCCCCCCGCCGGCGCGGGGGGGGGG
>CAXTSH010000016.1:34808-38447 GCA_964246925.1 uncultured Acetobacteraceae bacterium | reverse complement strand
GCCGGCCGCGCGCGGCCGGCGGGGGCCGCGGGGGCCCGCCACCCCCCCCGCCCCCCCGCGCGCGCTCCGGCGAGCTGGTGGGGTGGGCCGCCCGCGCCTGTGGCGAGCAGCGTCACGTTCGGTGGGGTGGTGGACAGCGAGTGGTGGAACCGGTTCCAGGATGCCGAGCTGTCGTCGCTGGTCGGACGGCTGGCGCGGCAGAACCTCGACCTGCAGGCGGCGGCGGAACGGGTCGAGCAGGGCCGGGAGCAGCGCCGGATCGCGGCGTCACGCGGCTTGCCGACGCTGGATGCGAACGGCTTGTACAACCGGATGCGAACGGCGCCGCCCGTGCTGAAGGCGCTTGTGGTCCCGGCGCCGAATGCGCCGATCGAATTCGACTACTTCCAGGACGACCTGTCGTCGGCCTGGGAAATCGACCTGTTCGGCCGGGTGCGTCGCGCGGTCGAGGCGCAGCGGGCGAACACCGAGGCGGCGATCGAGGCGCGCCACGCGGTCGCGCTGACGGCGATCGCCGATCTGGCCCAGAACTACATGCTGCTGCGCGGCACGCAGGCGATGGAGGCGATCGCGTTGGCGAACCTCGCGGATGCCAGGCGCAACGCGGCGCTGGTGCGCAACCAGTTCGCCAACGGCACGAGCACCACGCTCGACATCGCCAACGCGGAAGCGCAGAGCGCCTCGATCGCGGCAAGCCTGCCTCCGCTGCGCGCGAACGAGGCGAGCCTGATCAACGCGATCGGATTGCTGCTGGCAGAGCCGCCGCGGGCGCTGGCCGCCGAACTCGGGGCGACGGCGCGCCAGCCGCCGGTGCCACCGGCGGTGCCGATCGGACTGCCCGCCGAACTGGCGCGACGGCGGCCGGACGTGCGCGAGGCGGAGGCGCGGCTGCATGCGGCAACCGCCGAGACCGGCGTCGCGGTCGCGGACTTCTATCCGGACGTGCGGCTGTCCGGCCAGATCGGGACACAGGCGCTGCAGTTCCCGCAGGTGTTCAACGTCTATTCGGGGTATTTCATGGCGGGTCCTACGATCGACATCCCGATCTTCGAGGGCGGCCGCCTGCGCGCGACGCTGCGTCTGCGCCGGTCCCAGCAGCGCGAGGCGGCGATCAGCTACAGGAGCACCGTGCTACAGGCCTGGCAGGACGTCGACAATGCGTTGACCGCGTATGCCGAGGCGCAGCGCCGGCGAGAGAGCGTGGCGCAAGCCGTCGGCCAGAACGAGGTGGCGCTGGCGGCCGCGCGCCAGCGTTACCGGGAGGGAGTGGTCGACTTCCTCAACGTGCTCGCCGCACAGAGCGCGCTGCTGCAGAACCAGAGCACGCTTGCCGGCAGCGACACGCAGATCGAGACGGATCTGGTTTCGCTCTACCGGGCCCTTGGCGGCGGGTGGGAGATCGCGGACGCAGGCAGTCAGGCAGAGGGCGGAAGATATCTTCATGCTCGCGATGCTCCGTGATCAAGGCACCGGCGTTCGAGGCAAGGTCATCGCGACCTTGGGCCTGCTGATCGCGCATTTCGGCGCGTGGCTCGCCGCGCTCGCAGCCTTCCGGGATCGTCCGGTGCTGCTGGGCACGGCGCTGCTCGCATACAGTTTCGGGCTGCGCCACGCTGTCGATGCGGATCACATCGCCGCCATCGACAACGTCACACGCAAGCTGATGCAGGAGGGCAAACGGCCGGTCGCGGTCGGGCTGTGCTTCTCGCTCGGTCATTCGCTGGTGCTGGTCATCGGGACGATCATCGTCGCGGTGACGGTGATGAAGCTCCACGCCGGCTTCAGCGCGTTCAACGATGCGGCGAACCTCGTCGGCACGCTCGTCTCCGCAGTTTTCCTGCTCGCGATGGCGATCATGAACCTGTTGATCGCCCGGTCCGTCTACAAAACATACCGCCACGTTCGGAAGGGTGGTGCGTACGACGAAAGCGATTTCGATCTCCTGCTCAACAATCGCGGACTGATCGCCAGGGTCGTGCGGCCCTTGTTCAGGCTGGTGAGTCATAGCTGGCAGATGCTGCCGATCGGGTTCCTGTTCGGGCTCGGTTTCGATACGACCGTTCTCAACCATCGTGAGGACCGCTCGAGGATTGCTCAGGCGTAGGGCGTGCCTGCCATCGCGGCTTGCAGGCCGATGGTTCCCTTGTCGACGATGGCGAGAAAGGCGGCTTTTGCCTGCTCCGGATCCCGCCCGTTTCGAAACACCCGGTGAGCCTGGATGAAGGCTGCGGTCCACGTCGCGAGGAGCAGACCGGCCGCCAGATGGGCGTCGGGATCGGCAGGTTCCCGCCCGACGCATTCGCATAGCGCGACGGTCACGACCTGCGCGAGCTCGTCACGTATCGCCCTCGCCCGTGCCTTGAGGGTTTCGCTGCGCTCGACCGTCTCGACGAAGCCCTCGCTGCCGGCGGAAAATTCGACGTAAGGGCTCTGTCCGGCGACCAGCCGATGAGCCAGCAGACGTAAGGTCTCGATCGGAGCGACGCCGGGATCACGCCGCCGCAAAGCGTCGCGCAGGACCTCGCGACCCGACTCGTCACGATCGAAGAACATGTCCTCCTTGCGAGGGAAGTGATTGAAGACCGTCATCCGTCCGACGTCGGCGGCTGCCGCGATCTCGTCCACCGTCACATGATCGAAGCCGCGCTCGAGGAAGAGACGAGTGGCGGCGTCGGAGATGCCCTGTCGTGTGGCCAGGCGCTTACGGGATCGACGGTCGGACGGCATTGACATGATGCCTGCGATGGCACAGTACATATACCAAGTATATAATGAGACTTGGTATATGGTTGGATCGGTCGATGTCGTGATCGTGGGAGCCGGGCCGGTCGGATTGCTGACCGCTATCGAGCTCGCTCTGGGTGGCGTGCGCGTTTTGGTGCTGGAGCGTCTGGCCGCCGCGAGCATGGCCATGAAGGCGTTGTCGCTCGGACCGCTCGGAAGCGAGGCGCTGCAGCGTCGCGGGATGGAAGCGGCCATCGCCGCTGAAGAGGAGCGCAGCGTGGCTGCGATGACACGGTTTGCAGAGCAGACCGCGGCGGAGCTGCTTGGCCGGATGGCGAAGTTTAGTGGCCATTTCGCTGGCCTGCTCGTCCGACGCGACGCGAGGCAGCCCGAACGGCGCGGCCGCCTCGTGGTTCAGCATGGAATCGAGGCCATGCTGGCCGAGCGCGCGCGCGCGCTCGGGATCGAGGTGCGCCGCGCGCATGACGTCACCGGCTTCGTCCAGCACGTGGACGGCATCGACGTGGAGTGGGCATCTCCGAGCGGCGAAGGCCGACTCCGCTGCCGCTACCTTGTTGGTTGCGACGGGGGGCGCAGTCTCATCCGCAAGATGGCCGGCTTTGACTTCCCTGGCACGCCTCCAACGTCGACGTTCTACCAAGCCCTTGCAGAGATCGACCATCCCGAACGCCTGCCGCCCATTGGTTGGCACCGCACATCGGGTGGCGTGTTCGCCTACGGACCGTTCCCCAATCGATTGTTCATGCTGGACTTCACCGGTCCGCCTGAAGAGCGGCAGGCTCCGGTCACACGTGAGGAAATCGAGGCCGTCTTGCGCCGCGTCAGCGGCGCGGACGTGAGTGTGAAAACGCGTGGACGCGGGAACCGAATGACGGACAAAACGCGGCTGGTGGG
>CAXTSH010000016.1:3511-34798 GCA_964246925.1 uncultured Acetobacteraceae bacterium | reverse complement strand
GGGTGTCTGCGGCCACTGCGCGGTTGCGTGCGTACAGGTAGTCCATCGCTGGATGCACTCCGTCCCGCCCGGCGCCCCCCCCCCGCCCCCGCCGCCCGGGGCGCGCGCCCGGGGCGGTGACCACCGCCGCGCCCGGGGGCCGGACGTCAGTGTGAAAGCGCTTGAACGCGGGAACCGATGGACGGACAACACGCGGCTCGTCGATACCTACCGCCGAGGCAGAGTGCTGCTCGCCGGCGACGCGGCGCATGTCCATTCGCCGTTCGGTGGTCAGGGGCTGAGCCTCGGGCTGGTGGACGCTGCAAATCTCGGCTGGAAGCTTGCGACGATCATTCGGGGCGAGATGCCGGAAAGCCTGCTCGACACCTACACGGCCGAGCGGCGGCCCGCAGCCGTTGCCGTTCTGGCCAACACGCTTGCCCAGGTCGCCCTCATGCGGCCCGATCCACAGGCGGGTGCGATGCGGGATATCGTGGCAACCCTCATGCAGCTCGATGACGTCAATCGGCTCATCGGCGAGATGATCAGCGGCCTTTCCACCCGTTACGATCTCGGGTCGGAGCTGGACGAGGTCGGACGGCTGATCGGCGAGCAGCCGATCAGCGATCGCGATGCCGTAACCTCGCTCTACGATGTGATGCAGGATGGTAAGGGCGTTCTTCTCGACGCCTCAACCGGGGGGAAGACTTCCAAGCTCGTCGCGGCCGGCGCGCAACGGATACGTTGCGTTGCCGTCAAAACAGGACCTTCGATGCTGATCCGTCCCGATGCCTGCATCGCCTGGGCCGGTGCGGGGGACAGCACGGACGGCCTGGCGGAAGCGCTCCGTCGCTGGTTCACTCCGCCGCCCTGGCGATGCCGACGATTCGAGCCGGATCGCGCATGGTGACCATCTCCTCGGCCGACGTCGGGTGGATGCCGACGGTGTGGTCGATCTGGCGCTTGGTCAGGCCCGCGGCGACCGCGACCGCGAAGCCCTGGATAATCTCGGGAGCGTCGTCGCCCAGCATGTGAGCGCCCAGAACGACGCCGCTCGGCTGGGCCACGACCAGCTTCATCGTCGATTTGTTGGCGGCTCTGGCGCTGATGGTGTGCCTGAGCGGCGTGAAGCGGGAAATGTAGATCTCGGTGCAGCCGCGCTGCGCGGCCTCGGCTTCGGTCAGGCCGACGCTGGCGAGCGGGGGCGAGAAGAAGACCGCCTTGGCGACGTTGTCGAGCGACCAGCGGCGCGGCTCGCCGGGACCGAACAGACGGTGCGCCAGATGGTGGCCTTCGGCGATCGCGACGGGGGTGAGATTGAGCCGGTTGCAGACGTCGCCGATGGCGTAGATCCCGACGACGTTGGTCTCGTTCTCGTCGTTGACGACGACGCCGCCGCGGTCGTTGGTCGTGACGCCGGCGCGCTCGAGGCCGAGGCCCTCGGTGTGCGGTTTGCGGCCGACGGCGAAGAAGACGAGGTCGGTCGCGAGCTCGGTGCCGTCCGACAGGGACGCGGTGAGGTGGGTGCCGTTGCGGGCGACCTTGTGGACGGTGGTCAAGGGGCGCTGGCCGATACCCCTGGCGTCGATGGCGTCGGTCAGCGCGTCGCGCATGTCCTCGTCGAAACCGCGCAGCGGTTTGGCCTGGCGATAGACCAGCGTGACGTCGGAACCGAAGGCCCGGAAGATGCCGGAGAACTCGACGCCGATATAGCCGCCGCCGACGATCAGGACGCGGGCCGGCCGCGTGTGGAGGTGGAAAGCGGCATCCGACACGATGCCGAGCTCGGCACCCTCGATGTGCGGCTCGACGATGGGGTGGCCGCCGGTGGCGATCACGACGCGCTCGGCGGTGAGGCGCTTGCCGCCGACGGCCAGCGTGTGGGCATCAATGAAGGTGGCACGAGCGTCGAAATGGGTGACCCCTGCCCTGTCGAGCAACGAGACATAGATCGCGTTGAGACGGGAGATTTCCTCGTCCTTGGCCTCGATCAGAGCGCGCCAGTCGTGGCCGGCGACGGTGGTGTCCCAGCCGAAGGCGCGGCTGTCGGTGGCGGCGGCGCCGTATTCGCCGGCCTGGACGAGAAGCTTCTTGGGCACGCAGCCGACGTTGACGCAGGTGCCGCCCCAGAACCGCTCCTCGGCGATGCCGACCCTCGCGCCATAGCCGGCGGCGATGCGGGAAGCGCGAACGCCGCCCGAGCCGCCGCCGATCACGAAAAGGTCGAAGTCGTATGCCATGCATGGTTCCTTCGGGATCGGCCGCGATTATATTCTCTGGACGGAGGCTCGGTGGCGATGAGGCGAGTGGGTGCAGGCGTGTTCGGCGGCGCGGTGTTGCTCGGCGGGATATCGGCGCAGGCGGCGGTTCCGCCATTGGTTCAACTGCCGGACCGGCAGCTTCAGACGCGGTCGGCGAACATGCTGGGCAACGAATTGCTGCGCCGGAACGCCACGGCGCCGATCATCCTGCGGGTGCGGGAACTGACCAGCAAGTATCTGTCGGGCGGCTCGGACAAGGATTTCTCGCCGCAGGTGCAGGTGGCGGTGGCCGAGGCGCCGCCGCTGCTGGGGCCGGGCATCGAGTGCCGGTCGCTGCGGCTGCGGCTCGACCTGGCGTTTCCGACCAACTGGCTGCCGGCGCTGGTGATCGACGGCCCCTGGTGCCTGACGCAGACGGGGTGGCAGGCGACGACGCTTCGGGTGAGCGGCGCGATCCCTAAGGTGGTGCAGCCGCTGCCCTGGGACAATCATGGGCAGGAGACGACCACTCTGGTGGTGACGCCGACGCAAGGCCAGGGCGCTGCCCTGGACCCGCTGGGGGCAGCGCCCCCAGACCCGCAACAGAAGGTTTCCAAAGGCTAGCCTTTGGCGGGATTTGGGGCAGAGCCCCAACCTTACTTCTCTGCGAATGCCTTCTCGATCACGTATTCGCCGGGTTCGTGGTTGTGGCCTTCGACGAAGCCCTGCGCCACCAGCATAGCCTCGCAGTCTGCCAGCATGCGCTCGTTGCCGCAGATCATCGCGCGATCCTGCGCGTGGTCGGCCGGCGGCAACCCGAGGTCGGTGAACAGCGTGCCGTCGCGGAACAGCTCGGTCATCCGGCCCGTGGTCTCCCACTCCTCGCGGGTGACAGAGGGATAATAGAGCAGCTTGCCGGCGATCTCCTCGCCGAGGAGCTCGTGCTTGGGCAGTTCGTCGCGGATGTAGGCGCGATAGGCGAGCTCGTCGGCGGTGCGGCAGGTGTGGGTCAGCACGACGTGCTCGTAGCGGTCGTAGATGGCGGGATCGTGGATCAGCGCCATGAACGGGGCGAGGCCGGTGCCGGTCGCGAGCAGATAGAGGTTCCGGCCGGGCTTGAGGTTGTCGAGGATGAGCGTGCCCACGGGCTTGCGGCCGACCAGGACGGTGTCGCCGACGCGGACATGGCCCAGGCGCGAGGTCAGCGGGCCGTCCTCCACCTGGATGGACAGGAACTCGAGGAAATCCTCGTAATTGGCACTGGCCATGCTGTAGGCGCGCAGCAGCGGCTTACCCTCGACCTCGATGCCGATCATGGTGAACTGCCCGTTCTCGAAGCGGAGCGACGGATCGCGGGTGGTGCGGAAGCTGAACAGCCGGTCGGTCCAGCGCTGCACCGACAGCACGGTCTCGGCATTGAGGTGCCCGTAGCTTCTCACGGGTGCCGGGATCCCGGTCGGCGCGATGGTGGTCGACATCAGGTTGCGGTCTCCAGGCGATGGCGTGCGCCCCATCTATTGGTGCAGGCCGTCCATTTCCAGGGTCGCCGTCAGGCGCGCCAAGCCGATGCCGGGCGGGATGCCGAAGCGCAGGTGAGCCGGCGCGTGAGCAAACCGGCGCGTCATGATGCCGGCCTCGCCCAATCGCTGCCAGATCCGGTGCGCGTCCGGGTGGCTGGCGAGCCGGAACAGACGGGTGCCGCCTTCGATGCTCAGGCCGCTGGCGAGGAGCAGGGCGTCGAGGCGGGCGCTCGCGGGGGCGCGGGCCGGGCGGGGGGGGGCGCGCCCGGGGGGGGCGGGCCGCGCGGCGCGGCCGGCGGCGAGGGCGGGGGCGGAGATCGGCCAGGGGCCGAGGGCGGCCCGCAGGCGGGCGAGCAGCGGGTCGGCGCCGCACGCGAAGGCGAGGCGGACGCCGGGCAGACCGTAGGTCTTGCCGAACGAACGGAGCAGGACCAAGCCGGGTTCTCCGGTTTGCCCGGGAAGGTCGCCAGCGCAGGGTTCGAGATCGGCGAAGGCCTCGTCGACGACCAGCAGGCGGCCGGGTGCGGGTTGGAGCAACGCAGCCGGAACGATGCGTCCGTCGGGGTTGTTGGGGCGGGTGAGGACGACGGCGCCGCGGCCGGACGCAGCATCGATGGAACACACGTCGCGGATGCGGGCGCCGGCCGCCGACCAGGCGCGCGCATGGCCGGCGTAGGTGGGACCGACGATGGCGACCTCGCGGCATCCGGACAGGGTGGCGATCAGGGCCATCAACAGGCCGGTCCCGGGTCCGGCGACGGCGGCCGCGCCGGCAGGAAGGCCATAGGCGCGCGCGGCCGCGGCTTCGAGGCGGGCGAGGTCGGTGGGCTCCGGCAGCCGGTCGAGGCGAGCGGCCGGGCACGGGTAGGAGGTCGGATTGACGCCGGTCGACAGGTCGAGGAGCGGTTCGGGGGCGCTGGGGAAGCGGGCGCGGGCCTCTGCGAGGCTGCCGCCGTGGGGCTCTGGGTCCATGCGGGCGAGAGTGCTGGTTGCGGCGCTTCTGGTCGAGGCGCTGGCAGGGTATCCGGACTCGCTGTTCCGACGCGCGGGCCATCCGGTGAGCTGGATAGGGTGGCTGATCGGACGGCTCGATGCGCGCTGGAACGATCCGGAGCAGGCCGAGGCGGTTCGGCGGTGGCGGGGTATGGCGGCCCTCGGGTGCTGTCTCGGGACGGCCTGGTCGGCGGGGGCGCTGGCGGCACGAAGCGGCCGCGCCGGCGTGGTGTTGGCGGCCTCCAGCCTGCTGGCTGGACGGAGCCTGCATGTGCATGTGGCGGCGGTAGCGGACGGGCTCCACGAGGGGCTCGGGGCCGGGAGGGAGGCGCTGTCGCGGATTGTCGGGCGTGACACGGCGGGGCTCGACGAGGCGGGCGTGGCGCGGGCGGCGATCGAGAGTCTGGCGGAGAACTTTTCCGACGGCGTGGTGGCGCCCGCCCTGTGGTTCGCCCTCGGCGGCCTGCCGGCGATGGCGGCCTACAAGGCGGTCAATACGGCCGACAGCATGGTCGGGCATCGGGGTGCGCGGTATGGCGCGTTCGGCTGGGCGTCGGCGCGGCTGGACGATGTCGTCAACCTGCCGGCGTCGCGGTTGTCGGCGTTGCTGATTGCGGCCGCGTCGGGCCGGTTCACGCAGGCGATGCAGGCGGTCAGACGCGACGCCGTGCGGCACCGGTCGCCGAACGCGGGGTGGCCGGAGGCTGCGATGGCGGGAGCGCTCGGAGTGCGGCTGGCGGGACCGCGGTCGTATGGGGGTGTGGTGGTGGACGACGCCTGGATGGGCGACGGCGGGGAGCCGTCGCCGGAGGATATCGGGCGGGCGCTGGCAATTTACCGGCGAGCGTGGCTGCTGGGACTGGCCTTTGTCGTCGGTGCCATAAGCTTGGGGCTTCGCTTCAAACCCCACCAAACGCGGGGCGTTTGGATCTCAGGACTAGTGGTTCGCGGGTCTGGGGCCGCCGGCCCCAGCGGGGCTTGGGGCAGCGCCCCGGCTATTCCGGTCGTGCCCAGGCGCCCATCCAGTTGACCCGGGTGCTGCGCTGCCACCAGGCGCGATGGACCAGCGGGAGGTAACCCATGCCGGTCAGTGCGGTCTGGCGCAGGCCGTGGCGGGTGAGCTCATGGTCCACCTCATCAGGGTTGCGGAAGTCCGACCAGCGATGGGTGCCGCGCGGCAGCACGCGCAGCACGTACTCGGCGCCGATCTTGGCCAGCGCCAGGCTTTCGGGGGTGCGGGCGATGGAGGAGACGAAAACGAGGCCGCCGGGTGCGACGTGGGTGGCGAGTGCGGCGAGGAAGCCGCGGAAGTCCTCGACGTGCTCGACGACTTCGAGGCAGCAGACGATGTCGAACCGCTCAGCCGGGGCGAGCGCCTCGGTGAGCGTGCCCTGGCGATAGTCGATCGGGAGGCCGGCTGCATGCCGTCTGGCCATGCCGATGTTCCCGGCGCTGACATCGATGCCCGTCACCCGCGCACCCCTGGCCGCCAGCGCCTCCGCCAGCAGGCCTACGGCGCAGCCGACGTCGAGGGTTGAGCGGCCTGCGAGCGAGCCGAGACGCTCGCCGGTGCGTGCCTCGATCCATGCGGCGCGCAGCGGGTTGATGACATGCAGCGCCCGCATCGGACCGCCCGGGTCCCAGAAGCGGGCGGCCTGACGGTCGTAGAAGCGCTGCTCGCCGGAGGCTGCCCGATCGCTGGCTTGGCTCATCACCGGCAGATGGCGAGCAGGGCGTCGATGTCGACGTGAGTCTCCAGATGATCGGCCCATGCATCAAGGATGCGGTCGATCCCGGCTTCGTGGTCGCGGGCCGGGGCGGCGAGCCAGCGGGCGCGCAACGCGTCGCCTGCGAACAGGCCGTGCAGATAGGTGCCGCAGACGAGGCCGTCGGGTGAGCAGGCACCGTCGGTGGTGCCGTCGTCGAGATGGGCGAAGGGACGGGCGCGGTCGGGGCCGTCGGTGAGGCCGAGATGCATCTCGTAGCCGCTGACGGGCGTGTTGTCCGGGTGGGTGCGGCCGGTGACGGCACGCAGGCGCTTGTCGCCGGTCAGGACGGTCGAGAGATCGAGGAGGCCCAGGCCGTCGGTCTCGCCTGGAGGCCCCTCGATACCGCCCGGGTCGGCGACCGTGCGGCCGAGCATCTGCAGGCCGGCGCAGAGGCCGAGGATACGGCCGCCGCGGCGGCGGTGGGCCTGCAGGTCGATGGCCCAGCCGGCGTCGCGCAGCGCGTGCAGGTCGGCGACGGTCGATTTGCTGCCGGGGAGGATGACGAGGTCGCAGTCACCAGGGAGCGGATGGTCGAGCGGCAGCATCAGGAGCTCGACGCCGGGCTCGGCGGCGAGCGGGTCGACATCGTCGAAGTTGGCGATGTGGGGCAGCAGGGGGACGGCAATGCGGCGGCGGCCGTCGCGTGGGCCGGGCAGGCCGGCGACGAGATCGAGCGCGTCCTCGCGCGGCAGACGGGCGGCGTCGGGGAAATGCGGGATCAGGCCGAGGGCGGGCCAGCAGGTGGCGTCCGCGATGGCGCGCAGGCCGTCGGCAAACAGCGAGAGATCGCCGCGCATGCGGTTGACGAGGAAGCCGCGGACCATGGCGCGGTCGTGGGTGTCGAGCACGGCGTGGGTGCCGACGAGGCTGGCGATGACGCCGCCGCGGTCGATGTCGCCGACGATCACGACGGGCACGTTGGCCGCGCAGGCGAAACCCATGTTGGCGATGTCGTTAGCTCGAAGATTTGTCTCGGCGGCACTGCCGGCGCCCTCGACGAGGACGATGTCGTGCGCCGCAGCCAGGCGGGCAAAGCTTTGGAGCACGAACGGCATCAGGGCGGGCTTGAGGGCCTGGTAGGCGCGCGCGTCGGCCTGGCCGTGGACGCGTCCGTGGACAACGATCTGCGAGTTGCGGTCTTGAGGTTTGAGCAGGACGGGGTTCATGTCGGTTGCCGGCGCGAGGCCGCAGGCGCGGGCCTGCAGCGCCTGGGCGCGGCCGATCTCGCCTCCGTCGGCGGTGACGGCAGCGTTGTTGGACATGTTCTGCGGCTTGAATGGAGCGACCGAAAGGCCGCGGTTGCGGAGCGCGCGGCCGAGTCCGGTCACCAGCAGCGATTTGCCGACCGAGGAGCCGGTGCCTTGGAGCATGAGGGCGGTCACGGTTCGGGTTTGCCTCGGAGCGGCCGCGAAGGAAAGTGGCACGTTCTCCGAACGAGTGAGGAGCGACGCTCCGATTAAGCCATTGTGAGTGTTTGCGTTTCGATAACACCCGCTTACGGTCGGTAACGAAACGTCTTTGATATTGCTTCATCGTTCTGGAGGTGATCTTGCGTCACCATCTGGCATCCTTCACTGCCATCCTGGTGTTCGCGTGGCTCTCGGGCTGTGCGGCTCCTGATCCCAAGCCGATCGATCTCAGCAGCCAGAAGTTGCTGAACCCCCAATCGGCGATGCTGTTGCCGGGCGGAAATTATCGTCTGGTCACGGTGCGGCAGCCCTCCAGCAGCGGCATCCTGTGTTCAGAGCCGAGTCCGGACTGGGCGGTGGCGTTTGGGCACGCGATCGGGGGTTCGGCGAGCGGTGGCGTTCCCGGCAAGGCCTCGATTTCGCTGAGCGGCAATTCGAGCAGCACCGAAACGGTCACCGCCATGCTGGGCCGCACCGCCGGCGTGGTCGCCTTGCGCGACGGTCTCTATTCCGCGTGCCAGGCCTACGCCAACGGGGTCATCGGCAAGGACGCCTACTCCCTCATCCTGAGCCAGTACGGCAATCTGCTGGTGTCACTGGCAAGCGGCGGCGGCGGCGGCGAGGCGCCGAAGACCAGCACGCCCGTGTCGACACCACCGGGCGTGGCCGTGACGGTGTCGACGGGGGCCCCGCCGGCCGCAGCAAAGCCCGCGACCGCCGGCGGCGGCGCTGGTCAGGGCGGGAACGCGCAAGTCGCTGAACTGCAGCAGCAGGCGGTGCAGGCGATGCTGGTCGCCTGCATCACCGAGTATGATCCGACGGTCGATCACGGCGCCGGCAATCCTCTGCTGCACGACAATTGCGACGGCGTGATGAAGACGTTCGGGAGCGCGCTCGGCCGGCTGCTCGAGCCCGCCTGGATCAGCCAAACCGCCGTCGGGACAAAGACAATTGTCCGCCGCCCGGCGATTGGACCGCAGCCTCGCGTCGCACAAGGCAGCGAGGCCGCGGTCCGGAAAACAGTGTCGAGCCAGCCTGCCTCGCCCTGAACCCCAGTCACGGCAAAACGCCATGTCGAACGCTCAAAACGCTGATCCGCCATGGACCACCGATGACGTCTACAAAGCGGAATGGAAGACGCTGCAGTTGGGCGGCGAACAGCCGAGCGCATTGTGTCTGTCGGGCGGCGGGATCAGAAGTGCGGCGTTCTGCCTCGGCGGTCTTCAGGCGCTCGCCAGACACAGGCTGCTCGGTCAGTTCCATTATCTCTCCACGGTGTCGGGCGGCGGCTATGTCGGCGGCTGGCTGACCCGCTGCATCGACGAACATCGCTCCGACATCGGGAAGGTCGAGACGGAAGTCCTGGCGACGGGGAAGGCTGACGAGCCGGAGGAAATCAGGCGGCTGCGTCGCTACACCAACTATCTCACACCGCATGCGGGCGTCGCGTCGAACGATCTCTGGGCCGGGATCATGCTGTGGTTGCGCAACACGCTGATCAATTGGGCGGTCTTTCTGCCGCTGATGCTGGCCGCCATGTCGTTCCCGGTCCTCTATGTCGGCCTGATCCGCTGCGCGGGCGCCTTTCCGGAGTGGCGCGGCCTGGTCTGGATCGGGACCAGCCTTCTCGGCGCGCTCGTCCTCGGTGTGGCCGTCTACAACACCTGCCTCGAGCTGCCGAGCCATAGCCATCCCGACAGGCCGGCCAGGAGGCTGCGGAGACGATTCGGTCCCGATGCCAGGGAGGTCCGCAACCGGATCGTCTACTGGGCACTGGCCTGGACCATGATCGCTCCGCTGTCCGCAGCACCATGGCTGCTGCCTTCGCAAGCGGGCCAACCTTGGCAGGACAGCTTCTGGTCGCCCAAGAACACATGTTCGCCGCCGGCTTCGGCGCTGAAGGTCAACCCGATCAGAACGGATACGAACGTCATCACCATCGCGGTGACGAGCGGACCGGCGGCGGCGCTGCCCTGCGCGGCGGCGAGGCCTGACACGCCGCATCCGACGTCACGGCAACTGGCGTTGCTGCCGTCGGCGAGCCTGGCCGCCTGCCTGTTGGCGTTCATTCTGGCATGGCTGCGGCTGCGATGGGACTACAAGATCAAGACCGAACATATGAAGATGCAGAGCAACGCCTTCGTCTACAACTTCCCCGCCTGGCTGGTGAGTTCGGCGCTTTCGGCATTTCTGCTCTGGGTTGGGCTGCGGCTCGCGTACGGCGCGAGTGCCACCAGCATCGCGATCCTCGGACCGATCTGGGTGATTACGGCCGACATGCTGCGCTCGACGGCCTACGTCGCGGTTCGCGTCGATGGCCTGCGCAGCGATCTTGATCGCGAGTGGCTGGCGCGGCTCAACGGCAGCAAGTTCCGGGTCGTGCTGGCGCTCGGTGCCATCGGCGTCATGGCGACGATCCTGCCCAAGGCGCTGCTGCAACATTTCGGCGGGTTTGCCAGCGGGATCGTCGGTGTCGCCGGCTTTCTGGCCGGACCGGTCGCCGCCCTGATCGGCAAGAGCGTGAAGATCGCGTTCCTGCCCGGAACCAGGGAAGGGACCGAGACCTCGTGGCTGCGGCCGGACTGGATCGTGGGCGCGGTGATCCTGGTGTTCATGACCGCGCTGTTCACGCTGGTCGGGCGGCTGGTGGTGGTGATCGTCGGCGCGCTGCTCGACGCGCCCATTCCGCTGGTGGCCTCCAACACGCTTGTCGCCGCCTGCGAGATCGGGTTGGCGGCCGGCATTCTCTACGCCGGCGCCGGCCTGACGCTCGGACGCATTCTCAACCTCAATCGTTTCTCGATGCACGCCGTCTATCGCAATCGGCTGGTGCGTGCGTTCCTCGGCACTGCTCGCCCCGAGCAGACCCGCAGACCGGACCGCTACACAAGGTTCGATCCAGCGGACAACCTGCGGGTGTGCGACACCTTCGATGGAGAAAAACGCACGGCGCTGTTTCCCGTCATCAACGTGGCACTCAACCGGACGTCCGGGAAGGACACCGCACGGGCGGAACGCAAGGCGGAGCCTTTCGTCATCACGCCGCTGCATTGCGGCTCGTCGTTTCTCCGAAAGGGCGAGGGCGCCTTCGTCAGCACCGACGCGTTCGCCAAGGGCGAGAAGCTGAGCGGGCCGGATGACCAGCGCAAAGGCATCACGCTCGGCACCGCCATGGCCCTGTCGGGTGCCGCCGTCAGCCCGAACATGGGCTACAGCTCCTCGCCGCTGACCGCCTTCGTGATGACGCTGTTCAATGTCCGGCTTGGCGCCTGGCTGCCAAACCCGGGCAGCCCCAATCCCGCCTTCGGCAAGCTCATGGAGCGCGCCGGTCCGCGCAACGCGGTGTTCACGATCCTCAAGGAGCTGATCGGGTCGTCCGATGACAGAGGCGACTACGTCTATCTCTCAGACGGCGGTCATTTCGACAATCTCGGGCTCTACGAGATGCTTGACCGCAGATGCGGGCGTATCGTCGTCATCGATGCGGGACGCGACCAGAATTACGGCTACGCCGATCTCGGTCGCGCGTTGGAGCGCGCTCTGATCGACCGCGGGGTGACGGTCGATTTCATCGGACCGCTGAAGATCGGCGACGACAAGCTCGACCCGCACGGCGCGTATGCGAAGGTGACGTATCCCGCCAAGGGAAACCGAAGCAGCGGGTCGGGCGAGCTGATCTATCTGAAACCCTGGGTTCCGGATGACGCACCGGCCGAGCTGCGTTCCTATCAGGTCAGGAACAGGGATTTCCCGCACACGTCGACCGCCGACCAGTTCTTCACGGAAAGCGATTTCGAGAGCTACCGGCGACTGGGCGATTACCTGGGCGGCACCCTGATCAAGGATGCGCTCGCGGCGGAGGCGGCCAAACCACCAGCGGTCAGAGCGTCGTCATGGTCGAGGCACGGCGACTGTCGGCGGCCGGCGGTCAAACCCATCGGCCAGGTCAGGGCGAGCAAGCCGCTCGAAACAGTGTTCGCCGGCGTCAGGGCCCTGTCGGACGCGGTCAAGCCGGACAGCAGCAAGCTGCCGATACTGGACGCGCTTCGGCGGGGTTCGTCAGGAAAAAGTCTGCAGACGCAACTGCAGATGGCGCTCACGGCGATGTGGTGGATCGGCCGAGGTGATCTCGAACGCGCGCACCATGCGCGCACGGGCACGCGGGAGACCCTGACTGTGACCTGGTGCACGCGCACCTGCATCGCCGGCAAGGGGAGCTGGAGGCGGCCCGCCACTGGTATTACTGCGCTGGACGCTCGCACGCGACATTGCCGATCGATGAGGAATGGATGGTGATCTCGACGCACCTGCTCGCTCGTGTTCCTCGCTAGTGTCCCGATTAAGAAGTTTGGAATCGGGACACTAGAACTCGATCCCCGGTTGGGCCTTCACGCCGGCGGCGAAATGGTGCCTGGTCGGCTCGAAGGTGGTGACGAGGTCGGCGGCGGCGAGCAGGGCGGCCGGGGCGTTGCGGCCGGTCACCGCGACGTGGAGCATCGGCGGACGGCGGTCGAGGCCGGCGAGGATTTCGGCTTCGTCGAGATAGTCGTAGCGCAGCGCGATGTTGAGCTCGTCGAGCACCAGCAGGCCGATGGTAAGGTCGTCGCGCAGTGCCAGCGCCCTCGCCCAGGCGGCCTGGCAGGCGGCGACGTCGCGGGCGCGGTCCTGGGTCTCCCAGGTGAAGCCCTCGCCCATCGTGTGCCAGGACACCTGGTCGCCGAAGACCGTGAGCGCGCGACGCTCGGCGGTGTCCCAGCCGCCCTTGATGAACTGCACGATGCCGACCCGCCTGCCGGTCCCGAGCATGCGGAGTGCCAAGCCCATGGCGGCGGTGGTCTTGCCCTTGCCGCGGCCGGTGTGGACCAGCAGGAGGCCCTTCTCGATGGTCTTGCCGGCGACCTCGCGGTCCTGGACCTGCTTGCGGCGCGACATTTTGGCCCGGTGGCGGTCGCCTTCGTCGTCGGTCATCGGTGCGGGTCCTGACGGCGGGGATGGTGGGCTGGCCCGGATGTGCTTATATAGGGGTTCGGGTTTGGTGCCCGAGCCGGCGCTTTTCGGCCCAAGATCTGCTGGACGGCCCGCTTTGCGCGGTTACGCATCGGTGAATCAAGGAAAGTCAAGAAAGCCCGCAGCGTGCGGGATGCTGGAAGACAAGGAGACTCCGATGTCTGTCGGAACAGTGAAGTGGTTCAACGCAACCAAGGGCTATGGCTTCATCCAGCCGGATGATGGGTCCAAGGACGTGTTCGTGCATATCTCGGCGGTCGAGCGCTCAGGCCTCGGTCAGCTCAACGAAGGTCAGAAAGTGAGCTTCGAGCTCGAGCGCGGCCAGCAAGGCAAGACCTCCGCGGTCAACCTGCAGGCGGTCTGATCGGGTCTGGCGGGGTCTCTTCGGACCCCGCCACGCTTTCTCGATCAGTCGCTGCAGGAGCGGAGCCATGGCGTTCAAGCCGAACTACAACCATCAGAAGATGGAACGGGATCGGGCCAAGCAGGCCAAGAAGGAAGAGAAATTGCGCGAGCGGCAGGAGCGGCGTCGCGCGGAGCTCGAGGCGGGCGGCGAAGCGCCGGCCGCGGAGCCCACCGAGGGCCAGCCCTCTTGAAGAGCCGGTCGGCGAGTGCGGTGGTCATGTTCGACGTGACCTATGTCGATGGCACGGTAACCTCGCGACGCAAGGTCGCGGGAGCGGCGCTTGGCGGCCTCGACGGCGACGAACCTGCCCGGCACATCATCGCCCAGCAGGACCGCGAGATCGGTCAGGCGTCTGGCCGGGTGCGGCCGGAGATCAAGTCGGTCACGCGTTCGAGACTTTGACGGGATGGGCGTGGCCGGTTTGACGGCCGTGCGGTGGTTCCTGTGCTGGGTTTTGCTGCTGCTGGCGACGGCGGCGTCCGCGGCCGAGTGCGGGACGGTGATCGTGCCGACCGGAATCGGACAGAGCGACACGCCGGGGGCCGTGGCGACGTTGCATCCGGCGCTCTACACCGGCTCGATCTACGAGGTCCAGTTGATGGACATGCTGTATCGGCCGCTGTTGTTGGTCGGCCGAGGGCTGAAGATCGAATGGGACGCGGAGCTCGCGAGCGCCATCGATGTCAACGCGGACGACACCGTGTTTACCGTCACGCTCAAGCCTTACGTCTGGTCCGACGGCAAGCCGGTGACGGCGGATGATGTCATCTACGATTGGGAGCTGATCCAGGCGCTCGGGCCGGCCTACTCGCAGAGCGGCGATGGCGGCGTGCCAGACCTGATCAAGTCGATTAGGGCGCTGGATGCGCATCATGTCGAATTCGACGTCACGCGGCCGGTGAACCCCGAATGGTTCGAGCTCAGCGGGATCAGCCAGTTCTACGCGCTGCCGCGCCACGCTTGGGGGCGATACGACGTGGCTCAGCAACAGACGCTGCAGAGCGAGGCGTCGTTCTACGGCGTGGTCGACGGGCCGTTCCGGGTCGAGACGTTCAATCTTGGCCGCAACGCCTCGTTCGTGCCGAACCCCTCCTACAGCGGGCACCAGGCGACGATCAGGCGGCTGGTGGTCGATTTCCTGCAAGGGGCCAATCCGCTGGAGGCACTCCAGGCGGGGGACATCGACATGGCTTCGCTGCCGTTTACGCTCTGGCACGCGGCCGACGCGCTGCACGATGTGCGACGGGTTACGATGGGGCCGGCGCTAGGCTTTGGCGTGATCACGCCAAGCCTGCAGAATCCGGCCGTCGCGTTCTTCGACGAAGTGGCGGTGCGCGACGCGATCAAGCAGGCGATCGACCAGGAGCGGATCGTGGCCGCGGTGTTCCATGGCCAGGCGACGCCGCAGGCGGGCCTGATCCCGTCGTCGCTGGGCGAGCTGCTGGCGCCCGACCTCAGGGACGGGCACACGCCGCTGCCCTACGATCCGGCGGCGGCACGGACGCTGCTGGACGGCGCCGGCTGGCGGCAAGGGCCGGACGGCATGCGCGTCAAGGCTGGACGCCGTCTCGCGTTCACCGTCCTGGTCACCGCGGACGCCGAGACGCGGATCATGATGCTGCAACTGGTGCAGGCCGACCTCGCCCGGGTCGGGATCGCGATGTCGATCAAGGAGGTCGAGTTCAACCAGTTGATCGCCCGCATGCTGGGGCCGCCCGTCGCCTGGGAGGCGGTGTTCCTCGACTATACAATCCAGTCGTTTCCCGACCCGATGCAATATTTTTTCCCGGGTGGGAGCGGAAACTACGAGCACTACAGCGATCCCACGATGACGCGGCTGCTGGCCCGCGCGAACGGCAGCCCGGGACGCGACGCCCTCTATACAGTGGAGGATTACATCGTCCGCCAGCAGCCGCTCATCTTCCTGCCCGACGCATCGTTCACCGTCCTGGCAAGGCCTGGCATCGACGGGATCGACAAGTTCGTCAGTCCGACCGGAACCTGGTTTCCGGAATACCTGACGCTGCACGGTGCGATGGCCTGCGATGCTGCGCACGCTTGAGCGGCGTCTGCTCGCCTCGCTGCTGTCGCTGTTCATCCTGGTCAGCCTGACCTTCGTGATGGTCCACCTGACGCCGGGCGGACCGGCGTTCTCGATCCTCGGCCTGCACGCGACGGCGGATTCGGTCGCGGCCGTCAACAAGGCGCTCGGACTGAGCACGCCGCTCTGGCGGCAATATGCGGTCTGGTGGTGGCACCTGCTGCACGGCGATCTCGGGTTCTCCTACCTGCTGCACCGGCCGGTCGGCGAACTGCTGCTGAGCTACGAGCGCAACACGATCGTGATGTACGTGCTCGCGATCGGGCTGAGCGTGGTTCTGTCGGTCGGCGTCGGGCTTGCCCACGGGGTGCTCTATCGGCGGGCATCGGGGACGGTGCTCGGCCTGCTGGAACTGGCGCTGTATGCGATGCCGTCGTTCTTCCTCGGCGCGATCCTGGTGCTGGTGTTCGCGACCGAGCTGCGCTGGCTGCCTCCTGGCGGCCTGTTCGACCTGCGGCTCGAGCAGCCGACCGTCGGGTCGTACGCGCGGCACCTGGTCCTGCCGGTGACGACGGTGGCACTGATCACGATGGCCGGACAGGCGCGCTACTTCGCGCAGTCGGTGCACGAGGAGCTGGGGCGCGACTACGTGCGCACCGCGATCTCCAAGGGCGCGCCGTTCGGGCGGGTGCTGTTCGGGCACGTGCTGCGCAACGCGCTGCGACCGCTGGTGACGCTGCTCGGGATCAATTTTCCCTATGTGTTCGCGGGCGGCATCGTGGTCGAGACGGTGTTCTCCTATCCCGGGCTGGGCTGGCTGCTGTGGCGATCCGCCTTGCTGCAGGACTACCCGGTGCTGATCGCGATCGTGCTGCTGATCGGCGTGCTGACCATCATCGGCAACCTGCTCGCCGACCTGATCAACGGGCTGCTCGATCCGCGGGCGAGCTATGCCTAGGCTGGCAGTCGGGCTGGCGCTGGCCTTCCTGGTGGTACCGGGAAGCTTTCTCGGCGCGTGGCTGTACGCCGCCAGCCCGTTCGCGCTGCATACGGAGGCGGCGCTCGCGTCGCCGTCGTGGGCGCATCCGTTCGGAACCGACGCGCTGGGGCGCGACATGCTGGCGCGGCTGTTCTCGGGCGGCGTCGCCACCTTGCTGGTGAGCCTGCCCGCGACGGCGCTCACATTTCTTATCGGCTGCGCCTATGGTCTTGCGTCCGGGCTCGGGCCGTCCTGGCTCGACCAGGTGATGATGCGTGTGCTGGACGCGGTGCTGGCATTGCCGTCGCTGATCGTGCTGATCTTCTTTGCCGCCATCGTGACGCTGAGCATGCCGAGCCTGATCCTGCTGCTCGGGCTGATCTCATGGCCGTCGCTGGCCCGCCTGGTGCGCAACGAGACGATCGGGCAGCGCGACCGCGAGTTCGTGCTGGCGGCACGGCAATCAGGGGGCGGACGGTTCTACGTCGCGCGCGTGCACCTCGCGCGGGTGATGGCGCCGGTGCTGGTGGTCAACGCGACGCTGCTGACGGGCGACATGATCGTGGTGCTGTCGGCGCTGAGTTTTCTGGGCCTTGGCGTGCAGCCGCCGCAGACCAGTTGGGGGGCGCTGCTGGAGAACGGGCTGTCGCTGATCGCGCTCAAGCCGTGGTGGCTGATCGTGCCGCCGGGGCTGATGATCTTCGCGGCGCTGTTCTCCACGTCGCTGATCGGGGAGGCGCTGCTCGCAAGGCGAACCGGCGCCAGGTGACCGAGGTCCTGCGTATGGAGGGCGTCTCGATCGCGATCGGCGCCACGGGGCTGCTCGATGACCTCGACCTGCGCGTCGAACGCGGCGAGTTCGTCGCACTTGTGGGCGAGTCGGGATCGGGCAAGACGATCGCCGCCCTGTCGGTCACGCGTCAGCTCCCGGCGGGTGCCACGCTGTCGGGCCGGGTGGTGGTCGACGGAACCGACGTGCTGACGCTCGACCGCGCGGGGTTGCGGCGGGTGCGCGGGGGCGCGGTGGGCATGGTGTTCCAGAACCCGCTGTCGGCGCTGAACCCGTCGCACACGGTAGGCGCGCAGATCGCCGAAGCGGTGCGCCTGCACCGGCCGGTGTCAAGGCAGGCGGCACGGGCGCGTGCGCTCGAGCTGATGGGGGAGGTCGGGATCCCGGAGCCAGCGCGGCGCATCGATGAGCACCCGCATCGTTTCTCCGGCGGCCAGCGCCAGCGGGTGATGATCGCGATCGCGCTCGCGGCCGAGCCGAGGCTGCTGATCGCGGACGAACCGACCACCGGTCTCGATCCGCTGGTGGCGGCCCAGATCCTGGCGCTGCTGGCGCGGCTGCGGCGAACGCACGAGATGGGCATGCTGTTCGTCACGCACGATTTCGGCGTGGTGCGCGCGCATGCCGACAGCGTGCACGTGCTGTATGCGGGGCGAACCGTCGAGACGGGACCGGCCGGTTCATTATTCGCACACCCGCGGCATCCGTATACGGCAGCACTGCTGTCGGCGGTGCCGGTCGCGGGGCGCCGCACTCTACGCGACATACCGGGCCAGATGCCCGAACCGGGGCGGCGGCCACCCGGATGCCGGTTCGCGCCACGCTGCGAGCGGCGGCAGGATGTGTGCGAGCGCGCCTATCCGCCGCTCGAACCGGCCGGCGAAACTCTGGCCGCCTGTCTGTTCCCGCGGCCGCTGGCGCTGGCGCTGACGGCGGCGGACGAGGTTGCGGCGGAGCGGCGGATCAATTCGGAACCGCTGCTCACGCTGGCAGGAGTGGGCGTGCGTTACGGGCGGCGCGGATCGCCGGCGTCGCTTCGGGACGTGACGCTGTCGATCGGACGCGGTGAGTGCCTGGGCGTGGTGGGCGAGAGCGGCTCGGGAAAGTCGACTCTGGGCCGGGCCATCCTGCAGATGGTGGCACATGAAGGCCGGATCGCGCTCGACGGGCAGCCACTCGGATCGCTGTCGGGACGGGATGCGCTGCGGGCGCGGCGCCGGCTGCAGGTGGTATTTCAGGATCCGCGCGAGTCGCTGAACCCGACGATGTCGGTGGGCGAGATCGTCACGGAACCGTTGCGGATCGCCGGGATCGGCCGCACCGAACGCCTGCGCGCGGCGGGTGGGCTGCTCGAACATGTAGGGCTGCCGGCCGCCTTGACCGGCCGCGCGCCGCGGTCGATCTCCGGCGGCCAGGCACAGCGGGTGGCGATCGCGCGCGCGCTCGCCGCCAAGCCCGACCTCATCGTGCTCGACGAGCCGACCTCCAGCCTCGATGTCAGCACGCAGGCAACGCTGCTGAACCTGCTGCGCGCGCTCGGGCAGACCGACGGGATTGCCTACGTGCTGATCAGCCATGACCTGGCGGCGGTCAGCTTCATGGCGGATCGGATCGCCGTGCTCCGCTCGGGCGCCGTCGTGGAGGTGCAGGAGACCGCTTCACTGCTGGCCTCGCCGCGGGATGCCTACACGGCGGCACTGGTGCGGGCGGCCTCCGCCGCCGGCTGACGGTGGGGCCGTAGAGGCTCCCTTCACCTGTTCTGGTTAGCTTGCCCCCTGTGGTCGCCATCGGACGCGGCCCGGACCGGGGGAGCCGCAATGCCGCCGACCTCGATACGGCAGTCGCCTCGCTTGCATCTCAGGTGGGGGGATGGCGCCACGGCTGATGCTGATCGGCGTCCTGGCAACGACGGTCGCGGTTGTCCTGGTCGCAGGCCTGATCCTCTGGCAGCTACGCGACGCCATGGTCGAACGGGCGCAAACCCATCTGACTCGATCTGAAGCTGGCGCACCTCCTGCTGCGCGAGATAGGCGGCGACGGGCCGGTGCAGGTGCGGGACGGCCGTCTCGTCGTCGGCAACGGACGCACGCTGGAGGGCGATGTCGAACTCGTCGATGCGGTTCGCGACATCGGCGGCGGCACGGCAACCTTGTTTCGGGGCGATCTGCGGCTCAGCACGAGCGTGCGCAGAGCTGACGGCACGCGCGCGGTCGGCACGCATCTGGCGCGCGGGCCGGCCTACGACGCGACGTTGAAGGATGGCCGGACGTTCCGCGGCGAGGTGAAGATCTTCGGAACAAGCTATTACGCGGTCTACGAACCGCTCAAGGACAGGGCGGGCGTGGTCGTCGGCATCCTCCATGTCGGTGTCAAGAAGGCGGTCTTTCTCGCCATGCTCGCCGACGTCGAACGCGTGGCACTGCTGGCCGGCTCGACGCTGATCGGCATCGGCGGTCTGGTGCTGTTCCTGTCGGTGCGCCGTGCGAGGCGCCCGCTCGACCTGCTGTGCCACGCCATGGGAGCGATCGCGTCGGGGCGCCTTGACGTGACGGTGCCGGCCACGCACCGCGTCGGCGAGGTCGGCCGGATGGCCAAGGCGGTTCTCGTGTTCAAGGAACACATGATCAGGGCCGAGCGGCTGGCGGCCGAGCAGTCGTCGACGAAGGCGACGGCGGAGGCGACGGCGGAGGCGACGGCGATGCGCGAAAGCACCGCGCACAAGTTCGAGGACAGGATCGGAGGCTTGGCGGCAAAGCTTTCGGACGCGGCCCTCGGCCTGCGCCGGACTGCTTCATCGATGTCCGACACCGCCGCCAGGACGGACCAGCAGGCCTCGACGGTCGCTTCGGCGACGGAGCAGGCGCGCGCCGGCGTGGAGTCGGTCGCAGCCGCCGCCGAGGAGCTCGCGTCGTCGATCAGCGAGATCGGCCGGCAGATCGCGCGCTCGTCGGACGTGACACGCCGCGCGGTCGCCGATGCGCGCCGGACCGACGATGTCGTGCAGGCGCTGGCGACGCGGGCGCAGCGGATCGGCGAAGTCGTGGGCCTGATCACGGCGATTGCGAGCCAGACGAATCTGCTGGCGCTGAATGCCACGATCGAGGCGGCACGCGCTGGCGAGGCCGGAAGAGGTTTCGCAGTCGTTGCTTCGGAAGTCAAAAACTTGGCGCAACAGACCGCAAAGGCAACCGCCGACATCGAGGAGCAGGTCCGCGACATCCAGGGCGCGACAGGGATGGCGGTGGATTCGATCCGGAGCATCGGCGCCACGATCGAGGAAGTCAGCGCGATCGGAACGGCGATTGCTGCCGCGGTCGAGGAGCAGGCTGCGGCGACGGCAGAGATCGCGCGGAACGTGCAACAGACGGCGGCGAGCACGCGCGACCTCACCGACGGCATCGGCGCAGTCAGCCGCGCGGCCACCGACAACGGTCATGCTGCGAGCGATATGCTCGGCGCCGCCGACGAACTTTCGCATCAGGCGGCACAATTGACGGCGGAGGTGGGAGCGTTTGTGTCCGGCATCCGGGCGGCGTGAGACCCGCATTTTCTGAAGTCAGTGTTTGTAGGCAAGGTTTCACCCCGCACCTCACCAAACGCGGGCGTTTGGATCCCATCGTTGACGGCTGCAACCCGTGTGCATCCGGCGTGTTGGCGCCACACAGGAGGCCCGATGTCCCGATTGATGTTAAAGCCGGTTGCCAGACAAGTCGTCGTCCTCACCGGCGGGACTTCCGGCATTGGATTGACGACGGCGCGGATGCTTGCCGAGCGCGGCGCCAAACTGTTCCTCGTCGCACGCAACGAGGAGGCCCTCGCATCCGTCTGCCATGAAATTCGGGCAGGCGGGGGCGAAGCGGATTTCGCGGTGGCCGACGTCGCCGATCATGCGGCCCTGCAAGCGGCCGCGGCCAAGGCGATCGCGGCGTTCGGCGGCTTCGACACCTGGATCAACGACGCCGGGGCATTCATCTACGGACGGCTGGATCAGGTGTCGCTGGAGGATCAACGAAGGCTCTTCGACGTCACCTACTGGGGCGTCGTGCAAGGCACGCTGATCGCGGCGGAGCATCTCAAGCAAAACGGCGGCGCAATCATCAATGTCGGCAGCGTGCTGGGCGAGGTGGCGATCCCCTACCAGGGCGCCTACTGTGCCGCGAAGTTCGCGGTGAAAGGCTTTACCGAAGCCTTCCGGCGCGAGGCCGAGGCCGAACGTCAGCCGATCTCGCTGACCCTCATCAAGCCGGCCGCGATCAACACGCCGTTCACCGACCACGCCCGCAACCGGATAGGCTCGCGTGGGACGCGGAATCCTCCGCCGGCGTACGATCCTCATCTCGTTGCGCGTGCAATCGTGCATGCCTGCGCCACGCCGGTGCGCGATCTCTCGATCGGCGGCGCCGGCGGCGTCAGTATGGTGATTGGAAACCTGCTGGCACCGAGGGTGATGGATTGGGTGGCGGCGCGTGCGGGTCACGCGACGATGACGACGAAGAATCCGGGCGACGAGGCGCAGCGGGACAATTTGTATGAGCCGCGCGAAGACCTTTCGGAGAACAGCAGTCTGCGTCCGATGACCCGCAAGACGAGCCTGGCGCTGGAAGCCCAGCTCCATCCGGGTGCCACGCTGGCCGCAGTCGCCGGCGCGGCCGCGATCGCGTTTGCAGCGCGTCCGAGTTGGCGTGGCCGCAGTGGGGATCACGCTCATCAGTAAAGATCACACGATGGTTACTTGGTAGACCAATCCAGGTTAGGGACTTGCGACACGAGCCGGTGTGAACTCGTATTCGAAGGAGGTCATAGATTTTTTGCACGTTGTTAGTCTCCTCCCTTGACTAGGCGGCACCTCGCGGGTGCCGCTCTTTTTTTGGGCGCACTTGTTCGAGAGAAGAACCGAGGCCGCACGTGACCGCTCAGGTGGCTGCGGGTAATCTGATGGTCCAGCAGGTGCCCTCGCCGTCGTCGCGTTCCAGCCAACCGCCCGCCTGACGGGACAATTCCTCGACGAAGGTCAGGCCGGCACTGCCGGTTCGCGGACCCTTGAAGCCGCAACCGTCATCCGAGACGCTGACCATGGGTGATCCGGTCCCGCGCTCGTCAGCAGTCAGCCTGACGGTTACCGCGCCGTACTGTCGGCCGGCAAATGCGTGCTCGACGGCGTTGGCGACGAGCTCGTTGACGGCAACGGCGAGCCGCACGGCACGACCGGTCGGCACCATCACGTGCTCCGTGTCGGCGTTCAGTGCGATGCCCCGGGAAGGAAGGTCGGCGGCCTCTGCGATCTTGCCGCACAGCGAGCCCAGGTATTGGCCCAGGTCCACCTCGTCGGCGCCGCCATGGCCCAGCAAGTGATCGTAGAGGTTGGCGACCGCCAGCACCCGGCGTCCTACCCGAGCCAATCCGGTGTGCGTTCCCGGATCGGCGGTCCCGCGCTGCTCGCGCCTGATGACGCTCCAGATCACTTGAAGGTCGTTTCGTATCCTGTGCTGAAGCTCGTGGAGTGCGGTCTGGTGTTCACCGGTTCTCCGGACCGCCTCCTGATCAGACTGCCGCCGAACGGCATCGCGAGCGACAGCGCCCGCGAAGCTGTGGGCGAGGATCTGGAGGAACGACACATCGTGCTCGGTGAAGTTGCCCAGCTCGGGGCTCTCCGCTTCCAGAACGCCGTAGGCTGCTTCGGCGTCGCCGGGAACGACAACGTTGATGCAGCGGACGATCTTGTGGTCGGACAGCAGCATCGGCACGCGAAAACGGGCTTCGGTCGGCAGATTGTTCGAGATGATCGACTGGCCGCTCTGCCAGGCAAAGCCGGCTGCAGTCTGGACGTCCGCATCCAGACGCGCATTCCCAACGATGCCGTCCCGCCAGCCGATGCCGGCCTTGAGCACGAACTTGCGCTCGTCCGGGTCGTGGACGAGCAGCTTGACGAACTTGACTTTCAGACCTTCGGCCGCGATGCGGCAGAGCTCGTGTTGCAGAGCCGGCAGGTCGTTCCGAGCCGCCGATTCTGCGAACTGCGCGGCCAGGCGGATGCGGCTCTGCAAGGCCGACGGTGAGGGTTGGGGCGCATATGCCGATCCCACTCGCCAGACCAGAGGCTGGTACGGGGCGAGTGTCCTCATCGGGCACTCGATCGGAGGTTTGCCGACTTTCGTCGCGAACTAACCTGGTTGTGCGATGGTATCTGGATTTGCAAGCTAGTCTGTGGCATGCAACTGACACCGGATCCACATGGCCAGGCGGCTCTTATGCTTGTCGAGAGTCTCCTGCTTCTCCTGATCGAGGAGGGCGGCATCGGCAAGGAGCACATGATCGAAGCCATCGACGGGCTGGTCGAAGTCAAGCAGGAGATCGCCGGGACAAACGAGAGCGTCGTCGTCAGCATGGCCTCAGTCGGACTTCTGCGAGCCGTATCGGCCAGCCTCTTGGCAGCGCCGTCTCCGGCACCTCCCCTCGCGGCATGAGTGGTCGCTCCGGGTCGGGGACGCCTGTCGGAGCGGGCCATGGTTGCTGCCTCCCGCGCAACGAGGCGGCTGCGCACCCGTTTCGTTTACTGATGCCAGGCAACGCTGGCATTCATCTGGGTTAAGAAGCGGGAGACATTCGATGAAGAGGCCTCAGGTGGCCTTCGGAGAGCCGTCAACCCATCCGACCAGCAATCCGCTGGCACGAAAGCTTGCGCATTTCGCTCCATTGTCAGATTCGGACCGGCGGTTTCTCGACACCTTGATCACCCGTGACGAGCACTTCGCCGCCGACGTCGACATCGTCAGCGAAGGCATGACGCCGCGATCGGTGTTCGTGGTCAAGGAAGGGATGGCGATCCGCTACCGCAGTCTGCCCGACGGCGGCAGGCAGATCATGACCTTTCTGCTGCCGGGCGACCTGTGCGATGCGCACGTGTTCCTGCTCAAGACGATGGACCACTCGCTGGGCACGATCACTCCGGTCCGCATCGCGCCGATCTCACGGGAAAACATGCTCCACATGTTTTCCGAGCGTCCGCGCATTTCTGCTGCGTTGTGGTGGAGTTCGCTGCAGGAAGAGGCGATGCTGCGCGAGCGCATCGTCTCGCTCGGACGCCGCGACGCAAGGGGCCGCATCGCCTACATCATGTGCGAGCTGCTCTGGCGTCATGCCGCCTTGGGGCTGACGAACGGCGAGAAGATGCGGCTTCCGCTGACCCAGACGGAACTGGGCGACACGCTTGGTCTGACGCCGGTACACGTCAACCGAATCCTCAAGGAATTCCGTGAACGACGCCTGATCGCGACCGAGTATAGAACTCTGAAGCTCCTCGATATCGAGGGCTTGCAAGCCATCGCGGCCTTCAACAAGGAGTATCTGCACTTCGGAGGTGTGTCGGAAGAAGTCGCTCGCTACTTCGACGGTCTGGAAACCAAGCAGCGAAGCGGCGATGCCGACCGCGCGTGATCGCGGATGGAAGCCGGCCGACCTGATCAGCGGATCGCCAGGAGTGCGGCGGCTTCGGCCATGACTACGCTTGTGCCGAGGACGTCGCCGGTAAAGCCTGCGAAGCGGCGGCGCGCAAAGCATGCAGTGCCGAGACCGGCCAGCGTCGCGGCGATCGCCGGCGATGCCGGGCGTCTGTCGAGAACGGCCGTCAAGGCCAGTGCCAACGTCAGACCGGCCGCGATCCGCCAGCCGGGCGCGCCGGCCAGCGGAAGCGCGAGGCCTTCCGCACGCGCGGGCGGCAGAGCGGCAATCACGATCAGCATCGATGCGCGGCCGAGGATCGTGGCGACCAGGAATGCCATCGGCTCGCGTCCGGCCGGCATCGATCCCAGTGCAGCGACCTTCAGCATCAGCACAAGGAGCAGAGCCAATGCTCCGTGCGCGCCGATCCTGCTGTCGCGCATGATCGCAAGGCGGCGCTCGATCGTACGGCCACCGAGCGCGTCGAAGGTGTCGGCGAGGCCGTCCTCGTGCAGTCCGCCCGTCGTCCAGGCGGCGGCTGCGATGGCGAGAACCGCGGCGGCCAGCGGCGGGACGCCTGCCCGTTCGGCGACGGTGAGCACGAATGCTCCGAGGGTGCCCACGATCAGGCCCACCAGAGGGTAGGCCCATACGCATTGTGCCGGCGCCGGCCAGTCGCCGCGCACGAGCAGGGCGCCGGGCAGTCGCGTGAGCAGTGCTGCCGCCGCACCCAACTCGGCGAGCGGCCTCACATCGCGTCCCGGTCCGACACGCCGGCCTCGGCGAAGGTCGCCATGCCGGCATGGCAGGCGACGGCGGCGCGGGCGAGGAGCAGGGCGATGGCTGCACCCGAGGCTTCGCCGAGCCGCATGTCGAGGTCGAGCAGCGGGCGCAGTGCAAGCTGCTCGATCAGGCGCGCGTGACCCCGCTCTGCCGACCGGTGCGCGACCTGGCAGTGGGCGAGCCCATCAGGCGACAGGCGGGCGAGCGGTGCGACGGCGGCGGTGCATACGAAGCCGTCGAGCATGACCGGTATGCGCCGGTGTCGCGCGCCGAGTGCGGCGCCGAGCAGGGCGGCGAGCTCACGCCCGCCATAGTGGCGCGCCGCTTGGAGAGGTTCGAGCACGCCGCCGGCCTGCGTCAACGCCGCGTCGATCGCGGCCATCTTGCGGACGAGACCTGCCGCATCGAGGCCGGTGCCGCGGCCGGCCCAGTCCGCACCGGTGCCGCCGAACAGGCCGGCCGCCAGCGCTGCCGCCGCCGTCGTATTGCCGATACCCATCTCGCCGAGACAGAGGAGGTCGCACATCTCGACGGCGTCGTAGCCGGTGGAAACGGCGTCGAGGAACTCCGCCTCGCTCATGGCGGGCGCCTGCGTGATGTCGGCGGTGGGTTGGTCGAGCGACAGCGGCAGGACGCGAAGCCGGGCTTCGGCGAGCCTGGCGAGTTGCCAGATCGCGGCGCCGCCGCGGGCGAAGTTGCCGACCATCTGTCCGGTCACGGCGGCCGGGAACGGCGACACGCCTCTCCCGACGACACCGTGGTTGCCTGCGAAGACGAGGATATCGACGCTGTCGAGCCGCGGGACGGCGCGCGACTGCCAACCGGCCAGCCAGACCGCCAGATCCTCGAGGCGGCCGAGGCTGCCGGCCGGCTTGGTCAGTTGCGCCTGTCGCGACAGGGCGGACGCCGCGGCTTCGCGATCGGGCGCCGGCACGTCAGCGCAGGCCAGGCGCAGCGAGGCCACCGTGTCGAACCGGCTCATCGGGGGCACGCGATTGCGTGAAAGAAGCTGCCGGAGACGTGGCCGCGGACGGCGCCTGCGGGTCCGATCGGCTCGCCCTCGGCGTCCCGCAGCATCGCCATCGGCGGGTCGCTCCCGGCGAGGAGTGTCGCATAGTGGAACTCGTGACCGGCGACGATGGAGCCGGCGGGACCGAGGGCGCAGCCGTTGATCAGGCGGGCCGATCGGTATCCGAGTTGCAGCCGGCGTTCGGCGAAGCTGGTGTCGTGGTCGAGCAGCCCGGCCATCGCGTGCCTCACTCCATTCGCGTCGATCAGTCCGCCGCCCAGCACCATCAAGCCTCCGCATTCGCCGTGCACCGGGCCGCGCGACGCCGCGCGGCGCAGCCCGTCGAGAAAAGTGCCGTTCGCGGCGAGGCGGCCGGCGTGGAGTTCGGGATAGCCTCCCGGCAGCCAGACGGCGTCGCAGGCAGGGTCCGGCGCCTCGTTGGCCAGCGGCGAGAATGGCATGATCTCGGCGCCTGCCTCCCGCCATCCGGCGAGCATGTGGGGATAGGCGAAGGCGAACGCCGTGTCGCGGGCGAGCGCGATCCGCTGCCCGGGCGGGGCGATCGAGCCGCCACGTTCGGCACCCAAGCGGATCTCGCCGGCCATCGCGCAGACGGCGTCGAGGTCGACACTGGCTGCGAACAAAGAGGCGAGGCGCGACAGCAGTGACGGGAGTTCATCGGTTTCGAGCGCCTGGACCAGCCCGAGATGGCGCGAGGGCAGGCTGCAATCCGCGGCGCGCGGCATGCTGCCGAGCACGGCGATGCCGGCAGCCTCGACGGCGGCGGCGGCTCGGACCCGGTGCCGCTCGCTGGCGACGTTGTTGAGGATGACGCCGCCGACGCGCACGCCTCCGTCCAACGAGGCAAAGCCGAGCGCGGTTGCGCCGGCGGATTGGGCCTGGCCGGCGATGTCGAGCACCAGCAGGACGGGCAGGCCGAGTGTCCGGGCGAGGGAAGCGGCACTGCCGTCGGCGCCGCCCGGTCCGGGGTGGGCAGCACCGTCGAACAATCCCATCGCCGCCTCGACGACGAGCAGGCCGTCGCCGGCTGCGAGCCGCGCCAGCATGCCGGACGGCATCGCCCATCCGTCGAGGTTGAGCGAGGGACGGCCGGTCGCGGCTGCGTGGAAGGCGGGGTCGATGTAGTCCGGACCGGCCTTGGCCGCTCGCACCGGCGTGCCGCGGGCACGCAAGGCTGCGAGCAGTCCGAGGGTGATCGTGGTCTTGCCGGCGCCCGAGCGTGGTGCGGCGACGAGCAGGCCGCGCGTCATGGCGCGCCGATGAGGTCGCGCATGGGAACGATGCCGCCGATGACGATCATCGCGGGGGTTGCGAGTCCGGCGCGGGCGATCTCGGTCGGGAGTGCCTGGAGTGTGGTGACGATCACCACCTGGCGTGGGGTGGTGGCTTCCGAGACGATCGCGGCCGGGGTGTCGGGCGCCATGCCGCCGGCGACGAGACGGTCGGCGATGGCGCCGATGGTGCGAACCGCCATGTAGAGCACCAGGGGCTGGCCGAGACGCGCGAGGGCTTCCCAGTCGATCGCGTCGGGGCCCTCCGCGGTCTGGCCGGTGGCGAGCACGACGGCGCGGTTGATGCCCCGCATGGTCGCCGGGATGCCGGCGGATGCGAGGCCTGCGATGCCGGCGGTGAGGCCGGGGATGACGCGGAACGGGATGCCGGCGCGGCGGAGTGCGAGGGCCTCCTCGCCGCCGCGGCCGAAGACGAACGGATCGCCGCCCTTCAGCCGCAGCACGCGTACCCCGGTCCGCGCCAGTTCAATGAGACGCGCGGTGATGTCGTCCTGGGTCGCGGAGGGACGGCCACCCCGTTTGCCGGCAAACTCGCGCGCGGCTTTCGGCGGCGCAAGTGCCAGCACGCCCGGATCGACGAGCGCGTCGTAGACGATGTGGTCGGCCTGCTCGAGTGCCGACACCGCATGCAGCGTCAGGTGACCCGGATCCCCCGGCCCTGCCCCGGCCAGCCAGACGTGTCCCGGCTGAAAAGTAATGGTTTCCAAAGGCTAGCCTTTGGCGGGTCCAGGGCGGAGCCCTGGGGGTATATCGTGCTTATGGCAGAGCTGAGACGAGGCTGGACAACGGGCGCCTGTGCAACGGCGGCGGCGGCGGCGTGCGCGTCGGCTCTGACCGGCGGCGACTTCCCCGACCCTGTCGAGATCAGGTTGCCGGGCGGCGGCTCGGCCGCGTTCGCCCTGGCGGAGTGCGGTCTGGACGCCGAGGTGGCCGTCGCCGCCGTCGTCAAGGACGCCGGCGATGATCCGGACGTCACGCATGGCGCCCTGATCCGCGTTCGTCTCACCAGAGCGACGTCGGGTGGCGTGGTTTTTCAGGCGGGGGAGGGTGTGGGCACGGTCACGCGTCCCGGTTTGCCGCTTGCGCCTGGCGAGCCTGCGATCAATCCGGTGCCGAGGGCGATGATCAAGGCGGTGTTGCAGGAGCATGGACTTTCTGACGCCCTCGTCGAGATTTCCGTCCCAGGCGGCAAGGTGCTGGCGGCACAGACGCTCAACGGCAGGCTCGGCATCGTGGGCGGCCTGTCGATCCTGGGGACGACGGGGATCGTGGTGCCGTATTCGTGCGCGGCGTGGATCGACACCATCCATAGAGGCGTCGACGTCGCCCGCGCGACCGGGCTCGACCATATCGCTGCGAGTACCGGCAGCACCAGCGAAGCGGCGGTGCGACGGCTGCATGACCTGCCGGAACACGCAATGATCGAGATGGGGGATTTCGCGGGGGCGACGCTGAAGTACCTGGCCCGTCATCCGGTGGCGCGCGTCACGCTGGCGGGCGGTCTGGCCAAGATGACCAAGCTCGCCCAGGGCCGGCTCGACCTGCATTCCAGGCGCGGCGCGCTCGATCTGGCGGCTCTCGCCCGGATGGCCGGGATACCGGCGATCGAGACCGTCAACACCGGCGCGGCGGCGTTCGAGCTCGCCTCGGCGGAGGGTGTGGACCTGGCCGCTCATGTGGCCGGCGCCGCATGGTGCACGGCGGCGCCGCTGCTGGCCGGAACGGGCACGGCGCTGGAGGTGGCGTTGTTCGACCGTGACGGCCGGCTGCGCGCGCGGACGGACTTCATCGCGACCTGAACCGCCGCTGGTGGGTCGGGTCGTACAGAGCGCTCGGCTGCGCTCCGCCTTCGAGCGAGCGGCCGACGAGGATGAGCGCCATGCGTGGCGGCGGGTCGTCGCCGAGCACGTCCTCGATGGTGGCGAGGGTTCCGCGCCAGATCCGCTCGGCGGCCCAGCTTGCCCGCTCGATGATCGCGACCGGGCAGCCGCCGCCGAGTATTGGCGCCAACCGGGCCACGACCTCGTCGAGCCTATGAGCGGAGAGGTGGATCGCGAGCGCCGCCCCCGTGGCCGCGAAGGCCTCAAGGCGCTCGGCGTCGGGCACCGGTGTGGCGCGTCCCGACAGGCGGGTGATGACGACGCTCTGGGTGTGACCGGGCCTGGTCAGCTCGCGGCCGAGCGTTGCGGCGGCGGCGTTCAGGGCCGACACGCCGGGGGTGATGGTGACGGCGATGCCGTGCGCGCGCAGCCGCGCCACCTGCTCGTCCATGGCGCTGTAGACGGCCAGATCGCCGGAATGGAGCCGTGCGACGTCGAGGCCGCCGCCGTCGGCATCCACGCAGGCCGCTTCGATGTCGGCGGCCGAGAGCGGCGCGGTGTCGATCAATCGTGCGTCGGCGCGGCAGTGGGTGAGCAGACCGGGCGAGACCGTCGAGCCGGCGTAGAGACACACCGGGGAGGCTGCCAGCAGGTCGCGGCCGCGCAACGTGATCAGGTCGGCGGCGCCCGGGCCGGCGCCGATGAAATGGACCGTCATGGCGGCCACGCGAGCGCGCAGGTGACGCGCGCCGCCTTGACCCGTGGGCCGGCAAGCCGGCCGCCGTCCCCGGCCGCCGCCAGGGCCGCACCCTCGGCCACCGCGCGCGCCGCCCGGCAGGGACGGGTGAGGCATCGATGCTGCACCGCCTCGATGGCCGCGTCGCTGACAGCGCGGATCGGCAAGCCGAGCAGGCAAGCCGCTTCCAGGCCGGCCGCCAGCGAGGCCCGCGAGGCGGGGAGCGCCAGTGCGGACGCCTTGCGGCCGTCGAGGCAGGACGCCACGAGCCGGACGATCTCCAGCGCGTCCGCGCGGGTGGAGAAACCGACGCCGACCACGAGCGCGGTCATGGCTTGGTGGTGCTCCATTGCGTGACGGTCATCGACGGGCGAAAGGCGCGGAATCCGCCGACCGTATCCAGGCGCTCGATCGCAAAGCGCGTCAGCGTGCCGCCGAACCGGGTCTCGGCCGAGAACAGCGACGCGTCGGTCTCCAGCGTCACCGAATGCGCCACCATCCGTCCGCCTGGCCTGAGGCGCGCGAACGCCGCCTCCAGCACCGGTTCGCGGCCGCCGCCGCCGACGAACAGCGCGTCGGGCTCGCCGTCCACGGCGTCGAACGTACCCGGCGCCTCGCCGGCGACGACACGCAGGGCCGGCACGCCGAGCGACGCCGCGTTGCGCGCTATGCGGGCGACCCGGTCGTCTCGGCGCTCGAAGGCAACCGCGCGCATCGACGGCGCACGCAGCATCCATTCGATGCCGACCGAGCCGGCGCCGGCGCCGACGTCCCACAGGAGCTGCCCCGGATGCGGTGCGAGGGCGGCGATCGCCGCGGCGCGCAGCTCGTGGCGGGTGAGCTGGCCGTCGCTGTCGAAGAACGCGTCGTCGAGGCCGGCCGCGATCGGGATCGCGGCGACGTCGGGGTCGATGTCGACGCCGACGATGTTCAGGGGACCGATGCCGGGCATCGCGAAGTCGCGCGCTCGCGCGCGCCGGGAACCGGGGCCGGGGGCCCCGCGCGCCGCGCGCCCGTGCCGCGGCGCGGCCCGGCCCCGCGGGGGCCGGCGCCCTG
>CAXTSH010000016.1:0-3501 GCA_964246925.1 uncultured Acetobacteraceae bacterium | reverse complement strand
AGGCTGCGTTCCATGCTGATCGCGACGAACGCGCCCGGGCGGGGCCCGGCCCCGGGCCCCGCCCGGCGCGCGACGGTGACGCGAGCCGGGGCCGCCGAGCGCCTCGAGCACGTGCAGCGTCGAGCCGCCGCCGCCGCGCTCCGCGAGCAGGGACGCGACCTGCGCCGGGGTCGAGGCATCTTGCGACAGCACCAGCAGGCGCGCGCCTGGCTGCAGGTGCGGCAGCAGCTCGGCTGCCGGCCGGCCGCACAGCGACACGGTTGCGGTGTCCTGCAGGCTCCAGCCGAGCTCGGCCGCCGCGAGCGACAGGGCGGACACCTGGGGAAATACCACGCGCTCGTCCGGCGGCACGCGGGATGCGATCAGCGGACCCACGCCGAAGCGGAACGGATCGCCGGATGCGAGGACGACCACCTCGCGGCCGCGATGTGCCAGGATGTCGTCCATCGTCGCCTCGATCGGACGCCGCCAGGTGAGCGCGTGGCCGCGCACCAGGGTGTGGGCGAGGGCCAGGTGGCGGGTGCCTCCCACGACCAGTGTGGCCTGTTCGATGGCGTCGCGCGCCTGCCGGCCAAGCGCCTCGACACCGTCCTCGCCGATGCCCACGATCGCGAGCCAGCGCGTCATGGAGCCCGATGCCAACGCTCACCGTCCTCATCCTCGGCGGCACCAGCGAGGCATCCGAGCTGGCGCGGCTGATCGCCGGTGACCGGCGGTTCGCGCCCACCCTGTCGCTCGCCGGCGCGACCGCGCAGCCCGCTTGGTCGCCGATCGTGCGCCGGATCGGCGGCTTCGGCGGTGCCGACGGGCTCGCCTGCTATCTCAGGCAGTCCGCAACGACGCACCTGGTCGATGCCACCCATCCGTTCGCCGCCCGGATCACCGCGAACGCGCATCGGGCCGCCGAGGCGGCCGGCGTACGGCTGTTGCGGCTCCGCCGCCCCGCGTGGACGCCGATGCCTGGCGATCACTGGCAGTTGGTTGCGGACATGCAGTCCGCCTGCGACGCACTCGGTCCAGCGCCGCGGCGCGTGCTGCTGACGGTGGGGCGACAGGATCTCGACGCCTTCCGGGCGGCCACCCAGCACTGGTATCTGGCGCGAAGCATCGACCCGCCGGCCGAACCGCTGCCGGGATGCGAGATCGTTCTCGCGCGCGGGCCGTACGATCTTGGCGAGGAGCTCGAACTGCTGGCCTCGCGTCGGATCGACGTTCTGGTGACCAAGAACTCCGGCGGAGCGGCGACACGCGCCAAGCTCGATGCCGCACGGACGCTCGGATTGCCCGTGGTGATGGTCGCGCGACCGGAGGAGCCACAAGCCGCCCCGGTGGCCGACGCGCACGAGGCATTCGCCTGGCTGCTCGCCGCTCACGACGCCGACCGCGGCGCGTAGAACAGCGGCGCGAGACCAGGACGCTCGACCACTCGCGACTGCTCGGTTCCGATCACAACCAGAGTGCGCATGTCGGCGGCCTGGCCGCCGGCGCGGTCGAGCGTGGTGAGCACGATCCGCTCGTCCGGCCGCGTCGCCGCGGTGACGAAGGCGACCGGCACCGAGCCCGGCAGCACGCCGCAGAGTGCCGCCAGTGCCTCGCCCAATTGCCACGGCCGGGCGCGCGACGACGGGTTGTAGAGCGCCAACGTGAAGCCTGCCGAGGCGGCCGCTTGGAGCCTCGCCAGCACCAGAGGCCAGGGCTTGAGATTGTCCGACAGCGACATCGCACAGAAATCATGGCCGAGCGGTGCCCCGAGCCGGCTCGCAGCCGCCAGCATCGCGGTGACGCCGGGCACGATGCCGATCTCGATCGATCGCCAGCGCACCGGCCCGTGATCGACCGCCTCCATCACCGCCGAGGCCATCGCGAACACGCCAGGATCGCCGCCGGAGACGATCGCCACCCGGCGTCCCTCCGCGGCCAACGCCAGGCCATGACGCGCGCGGTCGAGTTCCTCGCGGTTGTCGGTCGGCAACACCACCTGCGCGGCCGACGGCACGATCCGGTCGAGATAGGCGCCATAGCCGAGCAGCATCTCGGCCGACGCGAGCGCGCCGTCCGCCATCCTCGTCCTGTGTTCGGGTCCGCCCGGTCCCAATCCGACGACATGCAGCGAACCCGTCATCGCGCCCGCTCGCGGCCGGGAACCAGCACGAGCGAGAAGTAAGGCGCCGGCAGCGACGCGTCGCGCGCGGCGAGCGGTGTCGACACCGAGCCCGCCTGCGTCGCACGCTCGACATAGACCGCCCGCTCGAGCTTGCCCGACGCGGCCAGCGCCGCACTCACCCGCGCAAGATGACGCCCGACCTTCATCACCACGGCAGCGTCGCTCGCCGCCAGCCTCGCGCGCAACGCCTCGTCATCCAGCGTGGCCGGCAGGACCGACAGCACGTCGTCGCCGTGCGCGATCGGCAAACGCGCCTGGCTCCAGGCGCCGCTCATCGCGCTGATCCCGGGCACCACCTCGACGGCGAAGCGCGCCCGCAGCCGATCGAACAGATGCATCGACGAGCCGAAGAAGAACGGGTCGCCCTCGCACAACAGCACCATCTCGCCGCCCGACGCGAGACGCGCCGCCAGACCCGACGCGACCGTGTCGTGGAAGTCGTCGATGCCGCGCCGGTAGGCCGGATCGGAGACCGCCACCTCCGTCGTGAACGGATAGTCGAGCCGTATCTCCTCGACACCAGACCGCATGTAGCAGGCCGCGATCGAGCGCGCGTGTCCCGCCGCACCGCGCTTGGCGAAATAGGCGATGGCGGTCGCCGCCCCGATCAGCCGCGCCGCCTTGACCGTCAGCAATTCGGGATCGCCCGGTCCGACGCCCACGATCCGCAGCACGCCGGTCATTCGCGGTCGCTCGCCAGCGCGTTGACGCAGGCGACCGCCATCGCGCTGCCGCCGCGACGGCCGCGCACCACGCATGCCGGCAGGCCCGGCTCGGCCAGCAGCGCCTCCTTGCTCTCCGCCGCACCCACGAAGCCGACCGGCATGCCGATCACCGCCGCCGGCAGCGGCGCACCCTCGTCGAGCAGCTCTAGCAGCCGGAACAAGGCCGTGGGCGCATTGCCGATCGCGACCACGCTGCCCGCCAGCCTCGGCACCCACAATTCCACTGCCGCCGCGGATCTCGTGCCGGCGACGGGCGCTTGCCCCAGCGTGCACACCACCTCGTTGGACGCGGGCAGGCGGCTGCGCGTGATTCCCTCCGCCACCATCCGGCTGTCGCACAGGATCGGCGCACCCGATCGCAGCGCCTCTCTCGCGCGCGCAGCGAAGCCGTGCGTGAAACGCAGGTCGCGGACTATGTCGACCATGCCGCACGCATGCACGATGCGCACGGCACAGCGCTCCTCGATCGCATCGAAGCCGGAAAAGTCCACCTCCGAACGAATCGTCGCGAAGGAGCGCTCGTAGATTGCGTCTCCGTCGCGGAGGTAGTCGCGAGTCAAGGGGGGGGGGGGGGGGGGGGGGGGGGGGGGGGGGGGGGGGGGGGGGGGGGGG
>CAXTSH010000015.1:47221-50763 GCA_964246925.1 uncultured Acetobacteraceae bacterium | reverse complement strand
TGCCCTCCCGCAGCATGCCGGCCACCGAATGGATCCGGCTCACCTCGAGCGCCTCGTCGGCTTGGAGGTCCGGCAGCAATCCGGGCAGTCGTGCCGCGAGCATCGACTTCCCTGCTCCCGGCGGTCCAACGAGCATGAGGTTGTGCGCGCCGGCTGCCGCGATCTCGACCGCGCGCCGCGCCGTCTCCATCCCGCGCACGTCGGCCAAGTCCAGCACTGCGTCCGGCGGCGCCTGTCTGGCCGGTTCCGGCGGGCTCAGCACCTGGTCTCCCTTGAAGTGCGCAATCAGCGCCAGCAAGGTAGGAGTCGCCAACACCTCCGCCGGCGCCGCCCAGGCCGCCTCGCCGCCTTGCATCGCAGGGCAGATCAGCCCGAGACCCATGGCACTCGCGCCCAGAGCCGCCGACAGCACACCCACGACCGGCATCAATCCACCGTCGAGCGACAGCTCACCCAGCCCCGCGTAACGTGCGATCACGTCACGAGGCAGCACCTCCATCGCGGCGAGCACGCCGAGCGCGATCGGCAGATCGAAATGCGCCCCCTCCTTCTGCAGATCGGCCGGCGCCAGGTTGATCAGGATCCGTTTGGGCGGCAAAGCCAGTCCCATCGCGTGCAGCGCCGCGC
The DNA here is from genome assembly GCA_964246925.1 of uncultured Acetobacteraceae bacterium. Classification (GTDB taxonomy): domain Bacteria; phylum Pseudomonadota; class Alphaproteobacteria; order Acetobacterales; family Acetobacteraceae; genus CAXTPV01. The sequence continues at coordinate 50,136 of CAXTSH010000015.1, read as the reverse complement.
GGACACGCTCGCGCGCTTCAGCTACCGACTTGTCAGGCAGCCCCACGACCAGGAACGCCGGCAACCCGCCCGCGATCTGCACCTGCACTTCGACCGGCACCGCTTCGATGCCTACGAAGGCGAAGCTGTGCACGCGCGCAATCGTCATCAGCCGGAATCCACTAAACCGGCCCCAGTCTATCGAAACGATATCGCAACATCCAGCTCGGAGAACACGGCGGCTTACGACGGGTTTTACGTGCCTCAGGTGGTCGGGGTCGTGCTCCCAAGGGACGCCAGCACGCCAGCCCCGTCCGGGCGGCCAAGGCCGGTGCAGGCGTTCCAGCCGGGGCCAGCGTCGTAGCCGATGGTGCTACCTTCGGGTTTGTTGTTGCCGCTGGTAATCTCACGCATCCCGGAAGGGTCTGCGTAGAGGGTTGGCAGGAAGAAGCCTACGTTCCGTTTCAGAGATTGGTTGATCAGGGCGGTGAGTGCGGACCACAACGGGGCAACCGCGCTGGTGCCGCCAACGACTTGGCTCTGGCCGTCGAGAACGATCGTGTAGCCCGTCGCAGGAGCCGCATCGCCGGCGACGTCGGGGACGCCACGGCCGGCCTTGCCCGTGCTGACGTTGGGCGGAAGGGTGACGTTCGCCTGAAAGCTCGGGACGGGGAAAAGATCGGAAATGCCGCCGCCGGTGCCGCTGTCGCCGTCGTTCCAGACGGTCTCGCCGGTGATCGCGGTGCCGTTGGTGGTGATCGTCGTGCCGCCGCAGCCGATCGCGTAGGGGCTGGATGCAGGGAAGTCGACATGGGCGCTGCCGTCGGTGACGCCGTCGGTTGCGAGGCTGTCGCCGGAGGCGACGAAGACCGAGATGCCCAGGGTGCCGGCGTCTTGGATTGCACTGTTCAGCGTAGCGACGGCCTGAGCAGTGTAACCGGATTCTGGACCCCCCCACGAGATCGAAATCACGGCAGGGTTATTGGTGGTGTCGTGCGCCGCCTGGCTGATGGCGTCCGCGAAGCCCTGGTCGGTGTTGGGAGTGAAGTAGACGATGATGTTGGCACCGGGTGCGTTGCCGCCGGCAACCTGGATGTCGAGCGCCACCTCGCCGTCGGCGTCGCTGCCGGGACTGTTGGTCGCGCCGTCGACGCCTACGGCGGTGATTGTGGGAGTGGCCAAGCCCATGGCGGCGAAGGCCTGGGTGTTGTCAGCGTCGTTATAGCCGCCGCCGAGCTCGATGAGCGCGATGTTGTGACCGGCGCCGTCAACGCCCGTCGGGAAGTCGTAGAGTGGGCCGAGCTGGTTGGGCAGGTGGGCGGTCGCGGTGGCCGACGCGCGCGGGACGATGACAAAGCGGGGTGACGCAACCGGACGATTGTCGAGGCCGAGAACGCTCTCAACGATCGGGGCGAGCGTCGCGGGGAGGCAGAGCGAGCCCTCGCGCATGCGGTAGTTTTGGCCGTTGTGCTCGACGCGCTGTAACCTGGTATGGAATGCGGACTGGAAGGCGGAGGCTGGGCCGGCGAGACGGACGAGGCGGCGGGCAGCGAATGCCTCGACGGTCAGGCCATGCTCGTAGGCAAAGGCGGTCACCGCCTCGATGTCGGCTCGGTGCAGAGCTGCCCGAGAGGCGGCCATGTGGGCGCGCGAGCCGGCACTGTCGGAAGAAGCCGCGTCGCGCGGCCGAAAATAGATTGAGACCTCGATGGGTTCGTGGGCGGGCACCGGGCCGAGTTGGCGTGCGCCGCGTGGGAAGGACCGGTGGCTGCCCTCGACTTCGACAAAATGCGTTTGGGTCGGCATGGCGGCATCCGTGAGGTGTGATGTCGTTGTGTAGCCTGTCTTCAGCGCTCTGTCGGCGGTAAAGCGCCTCGCTTGGCACCGGAGCCCCTATTGCCTATGAGAGGCGCCGCCGCTGCCCCGAGGTCGTCATGTCACTTACACGCTTGGCCGTCGCCGTCGCGACGATCTCGTTCGCCTGCACGGGAGCGACCGCGGCGCTGGCCGATCCTCCTGCCGCCAGCGGGCCGGCGACGGCACCGCCCGGCGCCGCGCCGGGCGACCCGGTGGTCGCGTCCGTCAACGGACAGCCGATCCATCTCTCCGACGTCCGCGCGGAAGGTGCCCAGTTGCCGGAGGAGATGCGCAATCTGCCGCCGCAGATGCTGTTCCCAATGGTGGTCCAGCAACTCGTAGCCCAGCGCGCGCTGGTCGCAGAGGCTAAGACCGAGGGGCTGCAGAACGATCCGAAGGTGCAGCAGCTGATGCGAACCGCTTCCGACACCGCGCTGCAGAACGCGTTGCTGTCGCGCGATGTGACGCCACAGATTACGGACGCCAAGCTGCAGGCCGCCTACCAGGCACAATACGCGAACAAGACGGGACAGGAGGAGGTGCACGCGCGGCACATCCTGGTCGCGAGCGAGGCCCAGGCGGAGGACGTGATCAAGCAGTTACACGCGGGCGCGGATTTCCCGACGCTCGCCAAGAAGCTGTCGACCGACAAGGAGACGGCGGCGCAGAACGGCGGCGATCTCGGCTGGTTCAAGAAGGGCGACATGCTGCCGGAGTTCTCGGACCAGGCGTTCTCGATGAAGAAGGGTGAGATCAGCAGCAAGCCGGTGCACACGCGTTATGGCTGGCATGTGATCCAGGTGCTCGACACGCGGGTGGCACCGCCACCGAGCTACGACAGCGTGAAGGACCAGATCAGGCAGCAACTGGTGCAGAACGCGTTGCGTCAGGCGATCCGGGAAGCGGTGTCAAAGGTCAAGGTCGTGCAGTACAACCCGGACGGATCGGTCCAAAAGCCTGCGGCGATGAAGTCGCCGGCTGGAGCGACGGCGCTGCCGGCGCCGGCCGCGCCGGCCCCGGGTCCAAGCCCCCCCCCCCACCCGGAGCGCGCGGGCGCGCTGGCCGCCCGGCCGGGGTGG